>DRKI01000034.1 GCA_011051875.1 Desulfobulbus sp.
AGTCGGGCGCGTTGTAGAGGCAGATGCCGCCGGGGGTATGGCCCGGGGTATGGATGACGGTGAGGCTTTCGTTGCCAAAGGTGATGGTGTCCTTGTCCTCGACCAGGATATCCGGCGGTGGTGATTCGGGCAGGCCGAGCTGGGAGAAAAAACCCTGGATGTCGGCCCGGCCGAAGAACTCGGCGTCTGCCCGGTGCATGACAATGGCCGCGCCCGTGGCTTTCTTGAGCGGCCCGTTGCCACAGACGTGGTCCGGGTGGCCATGGGTGGCGATGAGGTACTCCACCTGCAGGCCGTTCTGCCTGCAGGTGGAGAGGATCCGCTCCTCGTCGCCGCCCGGGTCGATGATGGCAGCCCTGTTGGTCTCCTCGCAGGAGACGATGTAGCAGCAGACGCCCATCATGCCGACAGTGAGTTGCTCGATGCGCATGATCTGTTCCTGTGGTTTCGCGAACCGGTATCAGCAGTCGCAGCTATCGGGATTGCAACCGCCCGAGCCGCAGGCGCAGCTGCTCTCCGTGGCCGGGTTGATGGTGTTCAGTGTGACAGAGCCCTGGGGCGGCAGCCGCTTTTCCACCGCCTCCACCACCTTGGCAAAGGCCTCGGTGGCCGGGGTCTTCTCCCCGGAGGAGAGATAGGGCCGGCCCGAGTCGCCGGCGATCACCACCCGCGGATCCATGGGAACGCGTCCCAGGAAGGGGAGGTCGAATTCGCGGGCCGTCTTCTCGCCGCCGCCGGAGCTGAAGATGTCCACGGTCTCGCCGCAGTGGGGGCAGACAAACCCGGACATGTTCTCCACCACGCCGACAATGGGCATCTCCACGGTCTTGCAGAAGTTGATGGACTTGCGCACGTCGGCCAGGGCCACGGCCTGGGGCGTGGTCACCACCAGGGCCTGGACGCCGGGGATGGTCTGGGCGACCGACAGGGGTTCGTCGCCGGTGCCCGGGGGCGCGTCGACGATGAGATAGTCCAGCTCGCCCCAGTCCATGTCAGCCACGAACTGGCGGATGGCCTGGATCTTGAGCGGTCCGCGCCAGATGATGGCGTCGTCCCGGTTCTTCATCATGTATTCGAGCGAGACCACCTTGAGCCGGTCATTGTAGACCAGGGGCGGCACCAGGTCGGCAGGGTTCTGCGGCGGCTTCAGGGTACCTTTCAGGTCCAGCATCCGGCAGATGTCCGGGCCGTGCAGGTCCACGTCCATCAGGCCGACCTTGTGGCCGCGTCCGGCCAGGGCCAGGGCCAGGTTCACGGCCACGGTGGACTTGCCCACTCCGCCCTTGCCGCTCATGACCAGGATCTTGTTCCTGATTTTGCCAAGTGATCTGTTGATGGCGATGTCCTGCTGTGCCAGGTGGGCGTCCGCCGACCCGCAGGTGCCCTGCTGGTTTGATCCGCAGGAGCTTCCGCATGAACTGCTCATGTTATGCCTCCAGTCATATATGAAAAAAGAAAAAAAAGTATGATCAAAACAGGGCATGGGCCTGGCAGCCCGGTGCCGGCCGGTCATCCGGTTCGGGATTGCGGCAGGAACAGGGGGATTCCCGGGGCCAGGGAGCCTCCGGCCGCAGATCCTGTTGTCGACCGGATCATACTTTAATGCCGGTCTGCTGAAAAGCAATGAAAAAATATCTGTCTCCGGTCGGGCCGGGCCGTCTGCCACTGTGTTTTTGTTGATTTATATTTGTCAGAACCGTTATAGTGATTATCTCTATCTTCGGACAGATTTCCGTGGCCGTACCCGCGGCGATCGGCCTGGAAACCGTGGAGTGCACAAGTGCGGGAGGACCTGATGGATCCGTTGAGCAAGAAACTGTTTAAGGAACTCGAAGAGATGCAGCAGCAGACCGGCCGCATGTTGCGCAACATGGCGCTGACCGGGATGATGCCCATGCGGTCCGGCAGCTGGCAGCCACCGGCGGACGTCTACGAGGCCGAGACCGAGGTCTATGTCTATTTCGACCTGGCCGGTGTGGACCGGGACAGCCTGGACGTGGTCGTGGACGAGCACCAGGTCCGGATCAACGGCAGGCGGCAGTTGCCGACCCGGGAGTCCATCGCCTGTATTCACCAGCTCGAGATAGAGGTCGGCGCCTTCGGCCGCACGGTGAGCCTGCCGGCGGTGGTCGATGTCGGGGGCGCGGTGTCAGAGTACCGTAACGGTATCCTGGTCATCACCCTGCCCAAGAAAAAGAGACGGGGAAAGATTCACATCAGGATCAGCCCTGGAGAGTGACCCATGGAAAACGAAGAGAAGAAACAGGAACAACAGCAAGGCAAGGTCGATCCCACCACCCTGCAGGTCCCAGAGGTGCTGCCGGTTCTGCCGCTGCACGGTTTTGTCTTCTATCCGGGCATGGGCTTTCCGCTCCAGGTGGGCAGCGAGTCGTCCAGGCAGCTCATCGACGATGCCCTGCTCGGAGACCGGATGGTGGCCCTGGTGCCCAGCCGTCTCGAGCAGGCCAGCGGCGGCGAGGACATCGGCGAAGACGACCTCTACCGCGTCGGCGTGGTGGGCTATATTCACAAACTGACCAAGTCGGACGAGGGCTACTACCAGGTCCTGGTCTCGGGCACCAAGAAGATCGAGCTGATCGAGTTCGTGCAGCGCGAGCCCTACCTCAAGGCCCGGGTGGCCGAGATCCCCATGGAAGTGGTGGAAAACAAGAAGATCGAGGCCCTGCTCTTCAATATCCGCAGCCAGTTCCAGAAGCTGGTCAAACTGACCCAGCTGCCCCAGGAGATGGCGGTGACCCTCAACGCGCTCACCGACCCCTTTTACATCGCCTACCTGGTCACCTCCCAGCTCAATCTCAAGATCGAGGACGAGCAGGAGATCCTGGAGATCCGCCCCCTGGAGGACCTGCTGCACCGGGTGGCCCGCGAGCTGACCAAGCGGCTGGAGACCGTGGAGATGAGCAAGCAGCTCCAGGAGTCCATCAAGAAGGATATGGATGACCGGCAGCGCGAGTTCTTCCTCCGCCAGCAGCTGCAGGCGATCCGCAAGGAACTGGGCGAGGGCGACGAGGAAAAGGTCGAGATCCGGGAGTTGCGGGAACGGGTCGAGGAGAAGGGGCTGACCGAAGAGGCGCGGGAGGTGGTGGAGAAGGAGCTCAAGCGGTTGGAGCGCATCCCGCCTTCGTCCCCCGAATACTCGGTGACCCGCAACTACATCGACTGGATCCTCGACCTGCCGTGGACCGAGTCCACCACCGACACCCTGGACCTGGACAAGGCGGAAAAGGACCTGGACCGGGACCACTATGGCCTGAAGAAGATCAAGAAACGGATCCTCGAGTTCCTGGCCGTGCGCAAGCTGAAGGAGGACATCCACGGCCCGATCCTCTGTTTTGTCGGTCCCCCGGGTGTGGGCAAGACCTCCCTTGGCCAGTCCATCGCCCGGACCATGAACCGCAGGTTCGTGCGCATCGCCCTGGGCGGCGTGCGCGACGAGGCCGAGATTCGCGGTCACCGGCGCACCTATATCGGCGCCCTGCCGGGCCGCATTATCCAGAGCCTGAAAAAGGCCGGGTCCAACAACCCGGTCTTCATGCTCGACGAGGTGGACAAGCTGGGCAACGATTTTCGCGGCGATCCCTCGTCGGCCCTGCTCGAGGTCCTGGATCCGGAACAGAACGCCACCTTCACCGATCACTACCTGGAGATTGAGTTCGATCTCTCCAAGGTGATGTTCATCGCCACGGCCAACGTGCTCGACACCATTCCGGGTCCCCTGCGCGACCGGATGGAGGTGGTGGAACTGACCGGCTACACGGAACATGAAAAGGTGGCCATCGCGCAGCGGCACCTGATCCCCAAGCAGCTCGAGGCCCATGCCCTGCGGGAGGATGACCTCGAGATCACCGAGGATGCCCTGCGGGTGATCATCCGCTCCTATACCCGCGAGGCCGGGGTCCGCAACCTGGAGCGGGAGATCGCGGCCATCTGCCGGGGCGTGGCCGCCGAGATCGCCCGCGGCCGCACGGAAAAGACCGTGGTGGACAAGGATGATCTCTACGATTTCCTGGGGCCGATCCGGTTCTTTCCCGAGATCAAGGCCCGGACCTGGGGACCGGGCCTGGCCACCGGACTTGCCTGGACCCCGGTGGGCGGCCAGATTTTGTTCATCGAGACTGCGGTGATGCAGGGCAAGGGACAGCTCACCCTGACCGGCAAGCTGGGCGACGTGATGAAGGAGTCGGCCACGGCGGCACTCACCTATATCCGTTCCAATGCCGGGCGGCTGGGGATCGATGAAAAACGTTTCTCCTCCATTGACCTGCACATCCACGTGCCCGAGGGCGCGATTCCCAAGGATGGTCCCTCGGCGGGCGTGGCCATGGTCTGTTCCCTGGTTTCGGCCATCACCGGCCGGGTGGTGCGCCAGGACGTGGCCATGACCGGCGAGATCACCTTGCGCGGCGATGTCCTGCCCGTGGGCGGTATCCCGGAAAAGGTGCTGGCGGCCCTGCGGGCCGGCATCAGGGAGCTGATCCTGCCGGTGCTCAATGAAAAGGATGTGCTCGAGATTCCCGAAGACGTGCGGCAGGGGGTCGTTTTCCACTATCCGCACACCATTGCCGAGGTGCTGGATATCGCATTGACTGATACGACAGGTGCATGATGCTGGGCTGGTTCAAGAAGAAATTTTCCAGGAACAAGAAGAAGGAAGAGCCCCTGGTCGAGCCGGGGCCGCGGCAGGAGGCAGCAGCGGAACCAACCGCTGACGCCGGTACCGTGGAGGAGCTGACCGCCGGGCAGGCCCCTGCCGAGCCGGCGACGGAAGGGCTCGTCCGGGAACCGGAGGCCGGGGCCGTGGTCGCTCCGCCTCCACGGCAGGAGATCGGAGAGAGCCCGGCAGCGGCAGAAGAGGTGCCGGCACCGGCAGCGGCAGGGGAAGAGGGCAGGGAGCCGGAGGCTGATGAGGATCGCGGCCCGGAACCGGAAGCAGAGGCAGGGGAAACTGCAGGGCCGGAACCGGCCGAACCCCGGGACGAGGCCGGACCCGCGCGGACCGTGGACGTGGGCCGGGACAAGCCCCGTTCCATGTTCCGGCGGTTGCAGGAACGACTCGGCAAGACCCGCGACACCCTGGTCCACCGGCTGGACAACCTCTTTCTCGGCAAGAAGGAGATCGACGATCAGCTTCTCGATGACCTGGAAGAGATCCTGATTACCGCCGACCTGGGCGTTGGCACGGCCATGGAGCTGCTTGATTCGGCCCGGCGCAGCGTGCGCCGCAAGGAACTGAGCGATCCGCAGGCGTTGAAAAAGGTCCTGCGGGATAAAATTCTCGCCTTCCTCCAGGAGTCGGACCAGCCGGCCGAGCTGGTGATGCCCGACGAGGGCCCCTTTGTCATCATGGTGGTGGGCGTCAACGGTGTCGGCAAGACCACCAGTATCGGCAAGATCGCGGCCAAGTTCGTCCGTTCCGGCCAGTCGGTCCTGCTGGTGGCCGGCGATACCTTCCGGGCCGCGGCCATTGACCAGCTCAAGATCTGGGGGCAGCGGACCGGGGTGGAGGTGGTGGCCGGCACCCAGGGCGCCGATCCTTCGTCCGTGGTCTTTGACGGGGTGGCCCGGGGTGTGGCCGGTGACTATGACGTGGTGCTCATCGATACGGCCGGTCGGTTGCACACCAGCGTCAACCTGATGGAAGAACTGAAAAAGATCAAGCGGGTGATCGGCAAGAAGCTTGCCGGCGCCCCGCACGAGGTCATGCTGGTGCTCGACGCCACCACCGGCCAGAACGGGATCTCCCAGGCCAAGCTCTTCCACGAGGCAGTGGGGATCACCGGCCTGACCCTGACCAAGCTCGACGGCACGGCCAAGGGCGGTATCGTGGTCAATGTCTGCCGGGAACTGAAGATACCGGTGCGCTTCATCGGCATCGGCGAGCACGTGGACGACCTGCGCGACTTCAGCCCCGAGGAATTCGTCGACGCCCTGTTCGCACGCGACAACGGGAAGCAGGAGTCCTGAGACCATGCGCAGGTCCCATGGCGCCGCCCCCTTTTCATCTCCCTGACTGACTCCTCTCTGACATGGAATATCGACAACAGAACCAGCCCGGCTGCGGCGGCTGTCTTCTTCTGGTCGGCCTGCTGGTGCTCCTCTTCGGCGGTGCCCCGGCCCTGCTCAATTTTCTCGGCTTTCTCTTCTTTTCCGGCCTGCTGGGCTTCCTGCTCCTGATCGGGGCCTTTTTCGCCTTCAGCTACTATATCCAGCGCCGGGTCTCCACCTACGAGGCCTCACAGACAGAGACGCACAACCGTTTCGTGCACCTGCTGGTGCATATCCTGGTCAAGATGGCCCAGGCCGACGGCCATTTCACCAGGGCCGAGCTGGCCACCATGCTCAACTTCTTCCAGTACAGCCTGCACTACAACCAGGACCAGATGTACTGGGTCAAGCAGTTGATCAAGGACGCCCGCAACGCCGAGGTGGAGATGGATGAACTGCTGCGGGAGTTCCGCAGCCGTTTCGGCTACGAGCCGCGGCTGATCCTGCTCGAGCTGATCTACCAGATCGTCTATACCAAGTCGCCGGTCATCGAGCAGGAGCTGCAGGAGGCGCGGCGGATCGCCGCGGTGCTCGGGATTTCGGCCTATGACCAGCGGACCATCGAGGCCAAGTACATGTACGGCCGGCAGCAGGGGGCCCCCTCCACGGCCCAGGCCGAGGAAAAGTACTATGCCGTGCTCGGCCTGGAGCAGGGCGCCGGTTTCGAGGCCATCAAGAAGGCCTACCGCAAGCTCTCCATGCAGTACCATCCCGACAAGGTGGCCCACCTGGGTGACGAGTTCAAACGGGTGGCCGAGGAGAAGATGAAGGAGATCAACGCGGCCTACGACTATTTCAAGAAGAAGTTCAATGGATCGTGACGGGAAGACCGTTCAGCCTGCAGGCCCAACCTGAATTGAGCAGGCAGGGACGGGATTGAGTTCAGCAGAAGAGCAGAAGCAGGCGTTATACCGCCCGGAGGGAGAAGAGAATGACCATAGCGAAAAAGATGCAGGCATTTGCCGAGAAATCGTCCTGGATCCGCAAGATGTTTGAAGAGGGCGCGCGGATGAAGGCCGAGTTCGGCGCGGAAAATGTTTTTGATTTCAGCCTCGGCAACCCGGATGTGCCGCCGCCGCCGAGGTTCACCGAGGTGCTGCGGGAACTTGCGGCCGAGGACCGGCCCGGCGTGCACGGTTACATGCCCAACGGCGGTTTTCCTTACGTGCGCGAGGCCCTGGCCGCCAGGCTCTCGCAGGAGCAGGGCGTGGAGTTCGACCAGGGCGACGTGCTCATGACCTGCGGCGCGGCCGGGGCCCTGAACGTGGTCATGAAGGCCCTGCTCGATCCCGGTGACGAGGTCATCATCCTGTCGCCCTTTTTCGTGGAATACAACTTCTACGTCGACAACCATGGCGGGGTCACGAAGGTCGTCGCCACTGACGGGCAGTTCAACCTGGACCTGGACGCTGTCCGGGACGCCTTGAGCGAGAAGACCAAGGTGGTGCTGATCAACAGTCCCAACAATCCCACCGGCCAGGTCTACCCGGCCGGAGACCTGCAGGCCCTGGGCCGGCTCCTGGACGAGGCAGGGGAGCGTTTCTGCACCACGATCTACCTGGTCTCGGACGAGCCCTACCGCAAGATCGTCTTCGACGGCTGCGAGGTCCCTTCGATCATGAATGCCACCACCAACGGAATCGTGGTCTCGTCCTATTCCAAGGAACTGTCCCTGCCGGGCGAGCGGATCGGGTACCTGGCCGTGCACCCGGAGATGCACGGCAAGCTTGAACTGCTCGACGCCCTGACCCTGGCCAACCGGATCCTGGGGTTTGTCAATGCGCCGGCCCTGATGCAGCGGGTGGTGGCCCTGCTGCAGGACGTGAGCGTGGACAGCTCGGTCTACGAGCGGAGGCGGGAGGTCTTCTGCCGGGTCCTGGACGAGGCCGGTTTCGAGTACGTGAAGCCGAAAGGCGCCTTCTATCTCTTTCCGAGGACGCCCATCGATGACGTGGAGTTCTGCACCATCCTGCAGCAGGAAAAGATCCTGGCCGTGCCCGGCCGAGGGTTCGGCGCGCCGGGCCATGTCCGGCTCGCCTTCTGCGTGGACGAAGACGTGATCGCCCGCTCGGCCGATGGCTTCAGGCGGGCCATGCAGCGGGCGGCCTCCGGCTGACGGCGACCGGGTTTCACCTGCCGCCGGCCCCCGCTCGCATCAGATCCTGTCCGCCCGGCGGATGATGTCGCAGAGTTCCAGGGCAATGGTGGAGATCTCTTTTTCATCCTCTCCCTCGACCATTACCCGGATCACCGGCTCGGTGCCCGAGGGCCGCACCAGGATGCGGCCCCGGTCGCCCAGTTTCTGCTTCGCCTCTTCCAGGGCCCTGGTGAAACCGGGAACCTGTTCCGGTTCGATCCGGGTCGACATGCGGACGTTTTCCAGGACCTGCGGATAGGAGGACATGATGGCGGCCAGCTCGGAGAGGGGCCGGTTCTTCTTGATCATGATGGCGAGCAGCTGAAGGGCCGCCAGGATGCCGTCGCCGGTGGTGTTGTGGTCCAGGAAGATCAGGTGGCCCGACTGCTCGCCGCCGAAGTTGTAGCCCCTGGCCCGCATGGTCTCCACCACGTAGCGGTCGCCGACCTGGGTTCGCTCCAGGTGCCCGCCCATGGCCTGCATGGCCTTTTCCAGGCCCATGTTGCTCATCACCGTCGCCACCAGGGTCTTTTTTTTCAGCTTCCGTCGCCGCATCAGCTCGGAGGCGCAGATGGCCATGATATGGTCGCCATCCACGATCGCCCCCTTTTCGTCGCAGACAATGAGCCGGTCGCCGTCGCCGTCCAGGGCCAGGCCGATATCGGCCCCGCTCCGGCGCACCTTTTCCGCCATGACCTCGGGATGCAGGGCGCCGCACTCGTGGTTGATGTTCTTGCCGTCCGGGTGGATGCCGATGGTGGTCACCCGGGCGCCCAGCTCGGAGAAGACATGCGGCGCGACCTTGTAGGTGGCGCCGTGGGCGCAGTCGAGTACGATGTGGAAATCGTCCAGGGTATACTTCCTGGGAAAGGTGTTCTTCAGGAACACGATGTAGCGGCCCTTGGCATCATCGATGCGCGATGCCTTACCCACCTCGTCCGCAACCGGCCGCAGCGCGGCCATCTTCTGGGAGAAGATCAGGTCCTCGATATCGGCCTCGGTCTCGTCGGGCAGCTTGAAGCCGTCCCGGGAAAAGATCTTGATACCGTTGTCCTGGAACGGGTTGTGCGAGGCCGAGATCACCACCCCGGCATCGGCGCGCATGGAGGTGGTGATGAAGGCGATGCCGGGTGTGGGCAGGGGGCCGACAAGCTGCACGTTCACTCCCATGGAGCAGATCCCCGCTGCCAGGGCGTTTTCGATCATGTAGCCGGAGAGCCGGGTGTCCTTGCCGATCACGATCTGGTGGCCGCGGGTCTGGTTCTTGACGATGAAGGCGATGGCCCGGCCGATCTGCATGGCGATCTCGCTGGTCATGGGGTAGATGTTGGCCACGCCGCGGACGCCGTCTGTTCCGAAGAGTTTGCGCATGATTTTTTTTCGATGCTGAGGGTTGTCGTGTCTGTCAGCGGGAAGATTTTTTTCCTGCCGCTGACCTGCTCTTCTCCTGGGGCATGATCCGTACCGAGGACGGCTTGACCGAGATGATCCTGATGGGCGCATGGTCCGGCACGTTGACGCCGATGACATTGACCTTTGCCGTGCCCGGAACCTGCAGGTCGGCCACGTTGACCGAGGCCCGGAACAGCATGGCCAGCTCCGGGGTGTTGCGGACCAGGTTTTCCGGAATACTGGCGATCACTGCCACGGTCTTGGGCACGGTTGTCACCGGTTTTTTTGCTTCGCGGACATTGACCGGGATGCCGCGTACCGTCTTGGTGAGCAGGGTCTCTTCCACTTCGAGTCTGGCGGTCACCACGGTCTCACCGATCAGGTCCAGGAACTGCGGGCTCAGGTTGAGTTGCACTTGGAGGGTGGTGGAGCGCTGCAGCCCGTCGAGATTGATGATGTCGGTCTTCAGGGCCATTTCGGAATCCAGGATACTCTTGGGGCCGGTGACGGTGAGATGATCCGGGCTGACCGTGATCCGTTTCAGGGTGTATCCGGGTTTCGGCGACCCCTCGGTGACCGGGTGGATGGGAAAATCCTTGCGGATCAGCCTGTCCAGTACCAGGGTAATGTTGGTGGGCTGGACCCGGAGCACGGAAATGCCCCTGGGAAAGGGGATGGAGTTTTCGTCATTACGGATCACCACCGGTCCCGGCTTGGCGTTGGACAGGTTCACGGGCCGGGTGATGTTCTTGTTGCGCAGCTCCTGGATCAGGCTGCGCGGGCCACGGATGGAGACCTCGAGTTCTTTTTTGTACTGGTTGGCGATCACCAGGTCCTGGGGCAGGTTCAGGATCTCGATGGGGACAAAGACATTGATGTCCACCTGGTCCTCGCCGACCACGAAGTACCAGAGAAAGACGCCAAGGCACAGGGAAAGGGCCTTGAGAGCCCAGTCGCCGCTGCGTCGTTTGTTCCTGGGCCTTCCCATTACGAGTTCTTTGAGGTGTTGAGCCAGTTTTTCCATGCCGGACCGGAAGCAGGCTGGTTGATGAAGATGGCATGCAGGGCGGAGGTCAGGGATTCCTCGTCGTGCAGGGTGGTGATCTCGCCATGTTTGACAAGCGAGATCTCCTGGGTCTCCTCGGAGACCACGATGACCAGGGCATCGGTCTCTTCGGACAGGCCGAGAGCGGCCCGGTGCCTGGTGCCGTAGCGTTTGTCGATGGCGGGGTTTTGCGAGAGCGGCAGCAGGCAGCCGGCTGAATGGATTCTGCCCTTGTGAATGATGACTCCGCCGTCGTGCATGGGGGAGGAGGGCAGAAAGATGGCGATGAGCAGTTCGTTGAGCAGCCGGGCATCCAGGTGAAATCCTGTCTCCACGTAGTCGCGCAGGCCGGTTTCGCGCTCGATGATGATCAGGGCGCCGATGCGCCGTTTGGCCATGTAGGTGGCGGCCTTGATGATCTCGTTGAGGTCGTGGACCGCCATGTCCAGGGTCTTGTGAAAGGGAGTCTTGCCCACCTGGGTCAGGGCGCGGCGGATATCCCGCTGGAAGACGATGATGATGATGAGCAGGATCGAGCTGAGAAAGGTCTGCAGGAGCCAGTGCAGGGTCAGGAGATCGAGCTTGTTGGAGATGAAGTAGATTACCGTGATGACGGCGATCCCCAGCAGCATCTGCACGGCACGGGTTCCCCGGATCAGGAGAATGATACGGTAGATGATATAGGAGACGATCAGGATATCAATGATATCCAGCCATCGCATGGATGTGAGGACGTCGAGCATGAATGAGGATGTTGACGAAAGAATTTGCTGTGCCGGGATGGTTCGGATACCCTGTGGTGCCGGACCATGCATCTGCAGGAACGCGCCGGAATAAAGACTGCCCTGTTCAGGTGTGACCGGGGAACGGCGGTCCCAATATCGGAAACCAGGGGGGACAGGAGCCGGATCAGTTTCCGCCTGGGCGCAGGTGACTGCTGCTTTGTATGCTTCTGTTTTTCCTGTTCGATGCGCTCATGGGAGCGTAACCATTTATTCTATAAAAATTTAGCATGTTAAGGGGAATTTGAACAGGAAAATAAAAAAAACGGCCAAAAAAATGACGATTCGGCAGGAGAAGGGGAAAACCGGCCGGCAGGAGGATGACATGACCATTGACGAGCTGATTGAACGGACCAGAACGGTCCGCAGGTTCCGGCAGGACCGGTCGCCGGACAGGAAGACCCTGCGCGAGCTGGTACGGCTGGCCTGCCTGGGCGGCTCGGCGCGCAATGCCCAGCCGCTCAGGTATGTGATCGTGACCAGGGAGCGGCTCTGTAACCGCATTTTTCCCCTGCTTGGGTGGGCTGGTTACCTGTCTGACTGGCCTGGCCCGGCACCGGGTGAGCGGCCGCAAGCCTATATCATCTGCCTCCTGGACGAGGAGCGCCTGGCCGGTCCCCTGACCGAGGCCTGCTGCGACCTGGGCATTGCCACCCAGAATCTCTTGCTCGCTGCTGCAAGCCGCGGTATCTTCGGTTGCCGGATCGGCGCCTTTTCAGGAGAGATCCACCGCCTGCTTGGCCTGCCGGAGCGGTTGCGGGTGTTGCTGGTGGTGGCGTTGGGCTATCCCGCGGAACGGGTGGTGCTGGAAGAGGTGGGGCCGTCGGGTGATGTCCGTTACTGGCGTGATGCGCAGCAGGTCCACCATGTGCCCAAAAGACGGCTCGATGACGTGCTGGTGGAGGCCCCGCAGGAACCAGGACCGGAAAGCCGGTCCGACGGAACTGCCCACCGGGCTGGAACTGCCCACCGGGCTGATAACGGATCGTCACCAAGTGAAAGACGAGACCGGTAACCGCCGGTTCACAGGAAAGTCCCATGCTTCGTCCGCCGCACGATAGATATGAAAAACTCCACGTCTATTACCTCGACCGGCGGGACCTGCCGCCTGTGGATGATCCCGACCTGATCGGGATCTGGGTCGAGGACGATACCGCGATTCTCTTTTTCCACCGGGAGCGGGGGGCGCTTGTCGACAGGCTCTGCAGACAGTGCGGAGCCGGTATTATCTACCAGGCCAGCCTGGATTACCGCGACTGGGAGGCCGGGGTGCAGGTCACCTCGTTTGCCACAGCCGCACTCTGTGTGCGGCCCGTCTGGGAGGCAGCCGGGGCCGGGCCGTCCGGCCCCGAAGAGATCGTGCTCGATCCCAGCGTGATCTTCGGCAGCGGGTTCCATGCCACAACCCGCCTCTGCCTGGAAAACCTGGAATCGTTGATGCTTGCGCCGGAAAGACGGATCCGTTCCGTGCTTGACCTCGGGACCGGGACAGGCCTGCTGGCCATTGCCGCGGCCCGATTGGGGGCGGAGCGGGTCCTGGCCCTGGACAACAATCCCCTGGCAGTGGAGGTGGCACGGAAAAATGTCACGCTCAACAACTGCTGCGACCGGGTGCTGGTCGAGCAGGCGGACCTGCTCGACGGCGGGATGCCCGGAACACGCGGTTATGACCTGGTGGTCGCCAATCTCTACAAGGGACTGCTGACGCATCTGTTTGCCAGCGCCCAATTCTGGCAGGGACAGATGTACCTGGTCTCGGGGTTTCTGCCAGGCATGGAGGCGGAGCTCCTGTCGGCCCTGCCTTCCGGTTCCATCCGCATGCTGCATCGTGGCATGAGAGAGCAGTGGCGGCTGTGGCTTCTGGAGAGGAAGGTTTGAGTGCACCTGTCCCTGGTGGTGAGTCCGTCACATGGCGTGGTCGCCGGTGACAACGCTTCCCTTGGGAGGTTCCGGTTTCGGCTTGAGGCCGGCCTTGGCCAGGGCTTCGCTGAGATTCATGAAGTCTGTGCCGTCAGGATGCCCCTTTGCCGAGGCTGCATCTTTCAGCCAGGGAGGTTGCGGGTCCTTGTTTGCCGCGGTCTGGATCACCTTTTCCGGGACCTCGCCCTGACAGCTGAACGTGCCGATGATCGTCGCCCCGTCCACCAGCTCCCGGGCCGCATTCATGCCGCGCGCGGCTGCCGTGGAACCCGGTGCCGCACCGTGGGTGGCAAACAGGAAGACCTTGCCGCTTTTGCATTTCCTGAGATACGCCTGGGCCGCAGGGTCAGGCTCGCCACCTTTGAGCCAGAATCCGACACAGACCACGTCGTATCCCGAAGGATCCGGTGCCTCGGCCACGGGTGCTATGTCCTTGTTTTCTTCCGGGAGCTGCTTGAAGAGCTCTTCCGCGAGTTTCTTGGTGTTTCCTCCCTGGGATGAATAGACGACAAGCTGTTTCATGATTTCCTCCTTGGTTGAAAATAACCTGAATTGAGCGATTTTCATTTTGCCCCGAGATGCGGGTCCTGTGGTGTGCTGTTCCATGCCTGCATGGAACAGCACAAGGCGAAGCAGATCGGGGCAAAATGAAAAACCCGGAGGGTTTCACCTGCCTGCAACACCGTGAAAAGAGATTCGTTTGTGATCAGATATCTTTTTCCATTTGCAGATGGGTGAAACGCTCAATTCAGGAATAAGAAACCGGGTGCAGGGTACATCCTGGCAACAAGGCAGACCCGATTGTGCAACCATTCCTCGTTTTGTATCCTCCGGAGCCTGCCAACCGATCACGGGATATCCAGTTCCCCCGAATCAAAACAGGACTTGTAAGCAGTTGCAGGGTGCCACCGCTGTGCGTGATCGAACTTCACAAGTATACACCCCGTATACCGTGAGGTTCGAGCGCGTGCAGATGGGTGCCCTGTGGCCGCTTACGGAGCCTGGCTGGGCCGGGACACGGGGCCGGGCTGCGGACAATGAATGATGATTCAGGAGCACCTTACGAGTTTTTGCGATTCTTTTCAAGGGATTTGCCACAAATTCAGGTGGAAGTGGGACACGGGCTGTTTCCGGGTAAGTTGGCACAGGCACCTGGCCTCCGCATGATCGCGCCGGCCCGCATAGCGGACCTGTCGCGAACCGGTACGCCCGGAGTCTACGCTTCCCTGCACAGATACGGGGCACCTGTGTCGACGTACAGGTCTGAGAATGTGGAAACAACGAGGTATTACCATCTTTCCGGGGCAGGGCTGCCCGGTTTTGGGAAAAGGCACGGCCATGCGGCCATGTGGAGTTTGCCATGATGCGGAAAACAGGGTTTGCAGAGCAGGAGGATGAGAGGGCGGACTTTGCAAGGGAGCTGCTGAGCTGGTTTGACCGGAACCGGCGTGATCTGCCATGGCGGCGGGAGTATCGTCCCTACCACGTCTGGATTGCGGAGATTATGGGCCAGCAGACGCAGATGGAACGGGTGGTGGCCTATTTCCAACGCTGGGTCGAGGAGTTTCCGGATATCATTTCCCTGGCCGTGGCCCCGGAGCAGCGGGTGATGAAGGCATGGGAGGGGCTCGGCTACTACAGCCGGGCCAGGAATATCCTGCGTGCCGCCTCTCTGCTCATGGCGCGTCACGGTGGCGAGATCCCAGCAGATTACCACCAGTTGCTGGCCCTGCCAGGCATCGGCGCCTATACGGCGGCCGCTATCATGTCCATAGCCTTCAACCAGCCGTATCCTGTGCTTGACGCCAATGTGCAGCGGGTCCTGGCCCGGTTGATCAACCTGGATATGCCGCTTCCGGGCGCCGGATCACAGCGAGTGCTGAGAGAGTCGGCAACCCGGTTGCTGGCAGATGAGAGTCCCCGGATGTTCAACCAGGCCATGATGGAGCTGGGCGCCCTTGTCTGCGGCGCGCGCCGTCCTGCCTGTGACCGGTGTCCTGTGCGGAGCCACTGTCGTGCGCTGGCTGCGGATGTGGTGGCCAGACGGCCGCTGCCCCGGCCCCGGTCCCGAAGAATCCAGATCACCATGGCCTGTGTCATTCTGTGCCGCCGTGGAAAGATCTATATCCAGCAGCGGCTTCCGGATGATGTCTGGGGCGGGCTGTGGGAGTTTCCCGGCGGCAGGCTCAAGGCCGGCGAGACTCCTGAGCAGGCTGCCCGGAGAGAACTCCTGGAGGAGACCTCGTTCCGGGCAGGTGTTCTGCGGCCTTTTCAGACCGTGACCCATTGCTACACAAGGTATCGCGTCACCCTGCATGCCTTTATTTCCTCGTTCGGAGCGGGCAGCCACGTGCCTGAACTCCACGCCGCCAGTTCCTACCGGTGGACGGACCTGGCAGGGCTGTCAGAGTATCCTTTTCCGGCCGGACACCGACAACTGGTCCGTTACCTGCAAAAAAACCGGAAAAATGGGTAAGGTTACCTATATCATTTTTTGTACTTCCGGTTAATAATACAAAACTCTCCTGGTTCAACATACAGGTATTGCAGTGCTTTTTCAGTCACCGGTTTACAGGGGTGGCCGGTGACCGGGCTGTAAACCGGTTTCAGAACGCGATTTGTTGTAATTGTTAGGTATTTCACGCAGTTCAAGACAAGAGCTGCTGGTCGGTTTGATTCTCTTTCTGTTGAAAAGATAATAATTCCGAGTTGCCGGAAATTTTTTTGCCAAAAAATCGGAATCGTGGTAAGTTTCTTTTATCATCTTCCATGAACCGGCGGAGTTGCCGCGCCCGATAGTCTTCCGGAGTGATTCGTCAGGAGAAGGCGATTGTCAAACTTTCATTCAGAGTTACAGCAAACAAGGAACGAAGTCGACCGGCTGGTCACCAACTGGCAGACATTGCTCGATGCCATGCCGGAGATGGTCGTCCTGCTGCGGAATGATTTTGTCATCGAATATATGAACCGCAGCGCCAGGGAACGGTTTGGTGATCTCTGTTCCCGGGAGTGCAGTGACGATTTCAGGCAGATTTGCGAGGATTGCGCCGCCTTTTTTGATGGCGAGCCGGACAGGATCGCTGCCGGCAGCCGCAACCGCCTTGTCGAGACCGTGATCAACGATGTGCCTGTGGAGTATTCCGCTGTACCCTTTGTCGGTTATACCGGCGCCCTGCTGCTCATGCTGGTCATGCGGGATATCTCCCAGCACAAGTTGCAGGAAAGGGAAATCCTGGAGTTCAATACCAATATCGAGGAGATCCTGGAACAGAAGATCGCCGAGCTCAAGGAGAGTGAGGAGATCAGGGCCCGTCTTTCCCGGCAGGTCAACAGTCTCAAGAGCCGGCTGGGGCACTATCATGATGCTGACAAGATGGTGGGCAGCAGCCGCAAGATGCGTGAGCTGCGGGAGATGATCCACCAGGTGGCCAAGTCGGATGCCACCATCCTGATCACCGGCGAGTCCGGGACAGGCAAGGAACTGGTGGCAAACCTGGTCAAGGAGACCAGTAACCGGTGCGACAAGCCCTTCCTCAAGATCAATTGCAACGCCATCAACGACTCGATTCTGGAAAGCGACCTGTTCGGGTACGAAAAGGGGGCCTTTACCGGCGCCACCAGCCGGAAAAAGGGTAAGTTCGAGATCGTTGACGGCGGCACCATCTTTCTCGACGAGATCGGTGACATCAGTCCGCGCATGCAGGCCTCCCTGCTCAGGGTTCTGCAGAACGGGGAGATCGTCCGGGTGGGCGGAACAGAGCCTGTCCAGGTCAATGTGCGGGTGATCGCGGCAACCAACGTGGATCTCGCCAGGGCCGTGCAGGAGAACAAGTTCCGGCTCGACCTCTACTACCGGCTCAACATCATCAATATCGAGATCCCGCCGCTCCGGGAGCGCAAGGAAGATATTGTCGAGCTGGTCTCCTACTTTGTCAAGCACTATCGCGAGGCCTTCAAGAAAGAGATCGACTTTGTTCCCCAGTCCATCATCAACCGGCTGCTCATGCACGACTGGCCCGGCAATGTCCGCGAGCTGGAGAACCTGATCCAGCGCGCCGTGCTCATGGCCCGGGGCAAGATGATCACCGAGCAGGATCTCTTTTTTGACCAGTTTTCCAGCAAGACCGATACCGGAACAGCCAAGATCGATGTCCAGTCAAAGCTCGGTGTCCTGCCCCTGAAAGGGATCCTGGCCGAGTTTGAAGAAGACGTCATAAAGCAGGCCCTGCGCAAGCACCAGGGCAATGTCTCCAAGGCCGCCGCCGAGCTGAAAGTCGGCAAGACCGCCCTTTATGACAAGATGAAGCGCTACGGTATCTCCGCCAAGGCGATCAAGAAGGGATATTGAGTCTCCATTTTTCCATCCGCTGCCGATTACTGCCTTCGCCTTTGCTCCCTTCGATTTTTCCTCCCCTCTTGCATGGCTGATGTTTTCACCTGAATCCGGGTAAATTTCACCAGTCCTCCCCCCATCTTCGTCCGGGAATCGCTCAATTCATGTTTCAGGCTGACTTGCAGCCTGCCATTGCTGCCAATCGGTTTTTTTGCTCTCCGGAGTGAATTTTGCAAATGACAGAAGATGATTGTGAGAAAAACCAAGGGCAGGAAGGATTCTTTTTCCTGAAAGATCACCCCGCGGTAGCGGAAAGGAACTGGTATGACATTCCTCTGGGACGATTCGGGTTGCAAGACGGTTTGTCCGCACTGGTCAACGGCGGGCAGGAACTGTTTGTTATGCAGAAACGGCCTGTTTCTGCCTGTTGCCGATCATGTCAAAACCTATTGCCTGACGAATAATTATACCTCATGTCCACAGTTTATTGAGGCCCTGGCCCGTGGTGACGGTCTTTGCGTCTCCGGAAATCCGGTGGAACAGAATCGGCGCCGCCATGACAGGATTCCTGCTCGATTTTCATTCCGGCTTTCCGAACTTCTGGATGAAGATGCCCTGGAAACCCTGATCGACGATAGCGCCTGCACCGTAGATCTCAGCCCAGGTGGCATTCGTTTTGAAAGTCCTCGTTCCCTGTCAGTGGATTCCCAGGTAAAATTTTTTATATCTTCCCATGGTTCCGATGATTCGCTTGGTGGTACCGGTAGGGTCAGATGGTGCCGGTCCCTTGATAATGCACCCCTCTTTCATGTCGGCATTGCATTTGCCGATCCCGTCCTGGCCCGCGAGATCTGTTCCCGCCTGAGCCGGCATTTTGTTTGATTTCGTTTTCGCGGAAAAAATATATTTGATTCATCTTGTTGTATTCCCGTTATAATTTCTTTATTTTTTGTTTTTTTCGGATAGTTTCCCTCCTTCGTTCTCCGGGAAAAGGGGAGAAAATTGTTTTCCCGTGACACGGGGAAACGATTTTTCATTGTCACCACTGACTGCCCCCATCTTTTTTCTGTTACTGCGTCGTGGTAAATTTTTTTATTTTCAATATGTTGAGCTTGTTTTCCTGCTTTGGCCCCAGCGTGAAGAGGGTGTTGCGGATTTCTGGCATGATCCGTGAATAAATGGCGACAGTTCTAGAGAAGAAGTGTTAACAACCTTTTCATAGAGGAGGGAATTTTCGAATGAAGAAGACGTTTTTGAGGAGCGCGGTGATCGCCTTGGCCGGGGTCGGACTGATGGCCGGGAGTGCAGGGGCGACCCCGATTCTTACTATTTCCGATGGGAGCAGTACCGTCACAATTCAGGATGGCGTGGGTAATTCCTTGGATGGAATCATTAGTTACTCGGGAAGTATTGGCGCCTGGGACGTTACCATGTCCCTTGCATCAAGTTATCCTGCCATAGGTACCCTCGGAGCTCCTGAGATGCACCTGACCGGCTCCTCAGTTGCTCTGACGGACGGTGGAACGCTCACTTTTACTTTTGAAGATAAATTTTCTTCATGGAATAATGACTTGGATGGGCTCATTTCATCATTTGGTGGTTATGGCTCTGGTAATGTAACATTTTCCACGTACCTGGATGATGTTCAACTGGCAAATTTCGGGCCGGTGAGTGGTGCCTTTTCCGACTCCATGGTAAGCATGGTTGTCCCAGATTATCCCGACGACTACATATTGAAGATTGTGGGGGTGATTGATAACCCCGCATCAGGCCTGGCAACCTCCTTTGATGGTGGCATTGCCCCTGTCCCGGAACCGGCCACCATGCTGCTCTTCGGCACGGGGCTTGCCGGCCTTGCCGGCGTGGTCCGGAAGAAGAAAAAACAGTAGTAGCCACGCTCCGCCGCATCGGCCGGCTGGAAAGGCAGGCCGCGTCTACACTCTGCCCGTCTTTGGCAAAAACCGTTCTGTACATTCGTGCAGAACGGTTTTTTTTTATTGCCTCCTGCCACGAACCCTGTAGTATCACGCCGTACCGTCTCGCCACTCCAACCCGTTTTTGATTCCTGTCATGTTGCGTCTTATCTTCTCTCCCCGCATGCTGGTCGCCTTTCTCATGGGGTTTTCCTGTGGGGTGCCACTTCTGCTGACCGGCTCGGTGCTGCAGGCCTGGATGCGCAGGGAAGGGGTGGATCTCTCGGTGATCGGCCTCTTTTCCCTGGTCGGCATTCCCTATACTCTCAAGTTCCTCTGGTCCCCGGTTCTGGATCGCTTCTCGCCTCCCATGTTCGGCCGGCGGCGTGGCTGGCTGCTCCTGTTCCAGGTCCTGCTCATGGCTGCCATCATCGGCCTCGGTCTTACCAGTCCGCGTCAGGCGCCCTGGCTGGTCGCCGCTGTCGCCTTTCTGGTGACCTTTTTCTCTGCGTCCCAGGATATCGTGGTCGATGCATATCGGCGGGAGGACCTCTCCGATAACGAGCTGGGCCTTGGTTCATCCCTTTACGTGAACGGCTACCGGGTCGGTATGCTGCTGGCGGGCAGCGGCGGCCTGATCCTGGCCGATCATATTCCCTTCCGGCTGGTCTACCTGATCATGGCAGCCAGTCTGCTTGTCGGGATCCTCACCACCCTGTTCTGCAGGGAGCCAGAGGTGGCAGAGGGGACGCCGACTACCTTCCGCGAGGCCGTTGTCCAGCCCTTTGCCGAGTACCTGCAGCGGGACGGGGCCCTGGTCATTCTCCTCTTTGTCCTGCTTTACAAGATCGGGGACCAGATGGCCACGACCATGACCACACCTTTTTACCTGGATCTCGGTTTCACCATGACCGAGATCGGCGCCGTCGCCAAGCTGTTCGGGTTCTGGGCCACGGTCAGTGGCGGCCTGCTGGGCGGTGTCCTTCTCCTGCGCCTGGGGATTAATCGTTCTCTCTGGATTTTCGGTATCCTGCAGGCAGTCTCCACAGCCGGTTTTTCCCTGCTTGCCTTGGTTGGCAACAGCCTGCCGGGTCTGGCCGGGGCCATCGCCTTTGAAAACCTGACCGGCGGTATGGGCACGGCCGCCTACGTGGCCTACATGGCCGCCCTGACCAATCGAAAGTTCACCGCCACCCAGTATGCCCTGCTCTCCAGCCTGATGGGGATTCCCCGTGTGCTGGCGTCCGCTCCCACCGGCTACTTTGCCCAGTGGCTTGGCTGGGTCCCTTTTTTCCTTCTCTGCTCCCTTGTCGCCCTGCCCGGCCTCTACCTGTTACGGTGGGTCCTGCCCCGGTATCACGACGAATAATAAAGCATCTGTCGGCCATTGTTTTCAGCGCAGGCTGTGTTAGAGTATAGAGTAATCCCGATCTTTGAACCTATCTTACATAAACAGCATGTCCATTCGAATATACAATACCCTGACCCGCAGAAAGGAACCGCTGCAGCCCATGGAGGAGAACCATGTCCGTCTCTATGTCTGCGGCATCACCTCCTATGATTATTGCCACATCGGTCATGCCCGCTCGGCGCTGGTCTTTGACATGATCGTGCGATACCTGCGTTACCGAGGATATAAGGTGACGTTTGTTCGAAATTTTACTGACATCGATGACAAGATTATCGCCAGGGCCAACGAGCAGGCCGTGGATGCCGCCACCCTGGCACAGCGGTTTATCGATGAGTTCTATGTCGACATGGACCGACTCGGCGTCCTGCGGCCGGATCTCGAGCCCCGGGCCACGGACCATATCGACGAGATGGTTCACCTGATCCAGGAACTCATCGACAGGGGGCTGGCCTATGAGGCGGAGGGTGATGTCTATTACCGGGTCAGTCGTTTTCCCATGTATGGTCGGCTTTCCGGCCGCAGTCTCGAGGATATGCAGGCCGGGGCCAGGATCGAGGTCAACGAGAGAAAGGAACACCCGATGGATTTTGCCCTCTGGAAGGCCGCCAAGCCAGGAGAGCCCTGGTGGCCGAGCCCATGGGGGCAGGGACGGCCGGGCTGGCACATCGAGTGCTCGGCCATGAGCCGCAAGTACCTGGGCGAGACGTTTGATATCCACGGTGGCGGCAAGGATCTTATCTTTCCGCATCATGAAAACGAGATCGCCCAGTCAGAGGGCGCAAGCGGCAAGCCCTTTGCCAATCTCTGGGTCCATCATGGTTTTGTTACGATCAAGGATGAGAAGATGTCCAAGTCACTGGGCAATTTTCTCACCATCCGCGACGTTTTGAAGATCTATGATCCTGAAGTGCTCAGGCTTTTTATTTTTTCCACCCAGTACCGCAACCCCCTGGATTTTACCGAGGCAGCGCTCAAGGACGCTGAACTGGGCCTGGACAGGATGTACGAGTGCCTGGCCGGTGTCGCCGCTCTGCCGGACGGTGACGAACAGGTGGCAACGGTGATCGGCAAAAAGGACCGTAAAAAACTGGAATCTTTCCGCAGTCGCTTTGAGCAGGCCATGGACAATGATTTCAATACGGCCCAGGCCCAGGGACTTTTTTTCGACCTGGTCAAGGTCCTCAACAAGGTGGTGCGGCTGCTGCCGTCACCCCCGGCTGTCGCCGACATCGTGCTTCTGCGGCGGGCGGCCCGGGAGTTGAGGGATTCTGCCGGTATCATGGGCTTGCTGCAGAGGGATCCGGTACGGTATGTGAAAGAGAGGAAACAGCAGGTGCTCGATTCCCTGGAGCTGAGCGTGGATGAGATCGAACAACTGGTTGCCGAAAGGGACAGGGCCCGTGCGCAAAAGGACTGGACGACCAGTGACGCGATCCGGGACCGTCTGCTCGCTGTCGGAATCGAGCTGCATGACAGCGCCGCAGGGACGAGCTGGGACGTCAGCCTGCGCAAATCCTAAGGCCTCGATTTCCCGGTTTCCGGCGCTGTTGATTCTCCAACAAGGGAGGTTGCCATGACCCGTAAAGCAGTTGTCGCTGACCAGTTTTACCCGGGAGATCCGGCCGTGCTGCGGCAGACACTCAACTCCCTGATTCCGTCAGTCCGGGAGAAAGAAGAAGCCCTTGCCGTTGTCTGTCCCCATGCCGGGTATGTCTACTCCGGCGCCGTTGCCGGCGAGACCTTTGCCCGGGTCAGCATCCCGGAAACCGTGGTCATTCTCGGGCCCAACCACCATGGCCGGGGCGAACCCCTGGCGCTCGGTGTCTCCGACTGGTCCATGCCCCTTGGCATGGTGCCCATCGAGCAAGGCCTTGCCACCGCCATCCTGCGCCGCTCCACCGTCATCGTCGGCGACGATACCGCCCATCTCTATGAACATTCCCTTGAGGTCCAGGTGCCCTTTCTGCAGTATTTCCAGGAACGCCTGAAGATCGTTCCCATTGTCGTCTCCCATGTCAGTTATGCTGTCTGCCGGCAGGCGGCCATGGACCTGGCAATCTCGATCCGGGATTTCGGCGGGCCGGTGCTCATCGTTGCCAGCACCGACATGACCCACTACGAGTCACGTCAGAGCGCTTCCGGCAAGGACCGCATGGCCCTGGAACGGATCCTGGCCATGGATCCGGAGGGACTGTACGAGACCGTGATCGGCAACCGGATCTCCATGTGCGGCATCATGCCGACCACCATCGCCCTGATCGCTGCCATGGAACTGGGCGCAAGGGAGGCGGAACTCGTCCGCTACACGGATTCCGGCGAGGTGAGCGGTGACACGAACCAGGTTGTCGGCTACGCCGGGCTGATCATCAGGTAACAGCAACCCGCCATCCTGCGGGACAACAACTGCCCATGGAGGAGCTTTGTTACCTGCGATTTTCCCCTTGACATCCGCAGGCAATTTCTCTATTTTCTCTCTCACCTTCCCGATTGCTGGGGGATGGTCTAATGGCAAGACAGCAGACTCTGACTCTGCCTATCGGGGTTCGAATCCCTGTCCCCC
>DRKI01000035.1 GCA_011051875.1 Desulfobulbus sp.
CCGGGCCGGCCGCCCACCGTGGCCGGGCGCATCTTCTTGGGATCCATGACCAGGAGACAGGTTTCATCGGGCATGGTGGCGATCACCGCGTTGGGCCCGTCGATGATCAGGCGGCGGCAGACCGTGCGCAGTCCCTTGAGGAATTCCCCCTGGGGATGGACGTCCAGCTCCTCGGTCTTGAGCGGCGAGATCACGTGCTTGTAGGTCTCCAGCGGCAGCTTCAGCTTCCTGGTCACGTAGTGGAGAATATGGGTGAAGACCTCGGAATCGCTCTGGTAGCCGGTATAGCCGGGAATGTTCTTGCCCAGGAGCCACTCCTTGATGGGCACAAAGGCGGTGTTCTCGCCATTGGTCATGGTGGCGATGCCCTGGATGAAGAAGGGGTGGCAGGCATAGAGGTTGATGCCATAGTTGGTGTTCTGCCGCCCCTGGGCCATGACCACCCGCGCCTTGATGCGGTCGTCGTGCAGGCCCAGGGCCTCGCCGACCTGCAGGGGCCAGCCCACCTCCTTGATCATCACCACGTCGGGCCAGAAGGAGAACACGGTCAGGTCGCCGCCATGTTCCTCGCCGTCCCGGCGCAGGGCGAGCCGGGTCAGCATGAGCTGCTCTTCCAGCTCGTCGCGGCTCATCTGCTCCAGGTTCGGCACCTTGTAGGCCCGGAGGATGTACTTGAACCGGTCCCTGGACTCGATCATCCCGGGCTGGACCGTGAACTCGTGGTCATACTTGGACTCGTAGCCGCGCGCCTCCATGAACGCGTTCAGACGCTGCAGGGCCGCCTCGGTGTGGGCGATGCCGGAGAGGATTACCAGGTCGGGCTGGTAGTTGAAATCATCAAAGCTGACCCCGCGCAGCAGAAGCCCCAGGCCGCTGCCGTCATATCCCTCCTGCATGGCCTCCATGGCCTTGAGGACCTCGAAGGGGGAAAAGGGAACATCCGCGCTTTTAAGAGCTAAACGACACATTCAGCATACTCCTGCAAATTTAGAATTTGGTCGATCCAACATGCGCATCCATGCATACGTGAGCGGGCACTCCCATTCCCTGCATGGGACATGGAGAGCCGAGACGACCGGGCGTGCCCGGGCAGAGCCGACCCGCCGGTGGAGCCGCCTGCGGTCCTGGTCCCTACCGACACCCCATCGCACGGGTCAGGGAGGATAATCCATCCTGGCGCATCACGTACCGGAAGAATCATTCCCGGCAGGGCCGCCGGAACAGGAGAATATCTCTATTGAGCGATTTTCATTGTGCCCCGCGATCCGATCCTTGCAGTGTTTCATTGCAGTTCAGCCGACATGGAACACAGCAAGGCGAAGCAGAGTGAGGGCAGAATGGAAATCCCGGAGGACTCCATCCATCCGTAACACTTCATAATCCTATATTTTTTCTGTTTACAGGAGGATGAAACGCTCAATTCAGGGAATATTCATCGGCCGGGGAGGGACCGGTTCCTGAAATCCAGGCCGGTTCCGCCGAACCGGTCGGTCGGCATTGGGGCAAAGCGTCAAGACTGCAACCGGCACGATTACAAAAAAAGTTTCCCCATGTCAAGGGGAAAGGGACCACCACACCTGCCGGGGCCGCCAGAGGTCATCGTTTGACCACACTCCAACCATGTTTTGTCCTGATTTCTGAACTTTTCCCTTTTCCCTTTTTCCTGCCCGCCGTATCATAGAACCTGAATTGAGCGATTTTCATTGTACTCCGGAATGCGGGTCTTGCGGCGTTTCATGGCTCCATACCTGCATGGAACACCTCAAGGCAAGGCAGATCGGGGTCCAATGGAAATCCCGGAGGGCCTTACCTGTCCACATCACCCGGCCGGAACCGGCTTCGGTCCGGCCGTCACCCTGACAGAGATCCCGGGTTGCCATGCCTCGCTCCGACCAAAACAGGCCGTTTCATCTC
Source organism: Desulfobulbus sp. (assembly GCA_011051875.1). Lineage (GTDB taxonomy): Bacteria > Desulfobacterota > Desulfobulbia > Desulfobulbales > Desulfobulbaceae > DRKI01. The sequence goes on from DRKI01000035.1 coordinate 1,915, forward strand.
CGTGACGTTGTCGATATCGATACCCTGACCGATATCTTTCGCCGGTTCCACCGCCTCAGCGGTATCCCTGCGGCAATCATCGATCCCGACGGCAACTATCTCACCAGTGTGGGCTGGCAGCGGATCTGCCTGGATTTTCATCTCAAGGAACCTGCGGCCAGGAAAGAGTGCATCCGAAACGACCGCGCCCTGCTCAAGGAATGTCTCCAGCGCCGCTGCCGTGTCCTCAGGCCCTGTCCGCACGGGCTGGTCAACACTGCCTCGCCGCTGATCATCGATGGCCACCACGTTGCCAGCATCTTCACCGGCCAGTTGCTGACCGAGCCGCTGACGGCCGACGGCCGGGCCCGCTTCGTACAGCTGGCGGAACGCCTGCGCCTTGACACCGGGTCCTACATGGAGGCCCTGGCCGAGGTGCCGATTGTCAGCGAAGAGCGGCTCTGGGACAACCTGGATTTCCTCGTCCGCCTGGTGGTCAGCATGGCCGAGAGTGGCCTGGCCAACCTCCGGCTGACCAGGAAACGCCAGGCCCTTGCCGAGAGCGAGGAACGGTACCGGGCCCTGTTTCACAACAACCACACGGTGATGGCCATCATCGATCCGGAGACCGGCAGGATCGTGGACGTGAACAGCAAGGCCTGCGAGTACTACGGCTATTCCAGGGAAGAGCTGCAACGGCTGACGATTGCCGACATCAACCTGCTGCCGGCAGAGGAGATTGCCCGACTGATCCGCCAGACCGGCAGGGGCTCGTCACGTCCCTTCCAGGTCCGCCACCGGCTGGCAACGGGCGAGATCAGGGACGTGGAGATCTACAGCGGCCCCATCAGGCTGCACGGCCGGAACCTGCTCTACGCCATTATCCACGACATCACCCGGCGTACCCGGCTCGACCGGGCGCTGCGCAGGAGCCGCGACCAGTGGGAGAAGACCTTTGACGCCATCGACGACATCGTCACCCTCCAGGACCCGAACATGTGCATCGTCCGCGCCAACCTGGCGGCCAGCCGGACCTTCGGCGTCAGCCCGCCAGAGCTGATCGGCCGCCACTGCTACGAACTCTTCCTCGGCAATTCGTCCCCCTGCAACGGCTGCCCTGTCTCCAACGCCCTCGGCGACCGGCAGAAACACACCGCCCTGATCACCCATGAACAGAACGGCCGGATCTATACTGTCGCCTGCAGCCCGCTGCTTGACGAACACGGCGAACTGGAATACCTGGTCCACACGGCCACCGACATCACCGAGACCATCCAGCTCAAGGAAGACCGGATGCGGCTGGCAGCGGCCATCGAACAGGCCTCGGAGAGCGTGGTCATCACCGATGTGGACGGTACCATCCAGTACGTCAACCCGGCCTTTGAGCGCCACAGCGGCTACTCCCGGGACGAGGCCGTGGGCCAGAATCCCAGGATACTGAAGAGCGGTCATCACAACGCCGCCTTCTATACCAAGATGTGGGATACCATCAGCCGGGGACAGGTCTGGATGGGCCATATCATCAACCGGAAAAAGGATGGCACCATCTTCGAGGAGGACGCCTCCATCTCGCCGGTCCGTGATTCCGGCGGCCAGATCACCAATTACGTCGCCGTCAAACGGGATGTCACCCGCGAGGTCTCCCTGGAACGGCAGCTCCACCAGGCCATGAAGATGGAGGCCATCGGCACCCTGGCCGGCGGCATTGCCCACGACTTCAACAATATCCTCTCCGCCATCCTGGGCTATGGCCAGATGGCCCGCCAGCAGCTCCCCCCGGACCACCCGGTTCGCGACGACCTTGAACGGATCCTGGTCGCCGGCCAGCGGGCCGCGGACCTGGTCAGGCAGATCCTGACCTTCAGCCGCCAGGACAAGGAGCAGATGAAACCGGTCAAGATCCAGTTCATCATCAAGGAGGTGATCAAGCTCCTGCGCGCCTCCCTGCCCAGCACCATCACCATCAGGCAGGACGTGAACATCGACTGCGAACCGGTGCTCGCCGACCCGGCCAAGATCCACCAGGTCCTGATGAACCTGTGCACCAACGCCAAGTATGCCATGGACGGCCAGGACGGCCTCCTCACCATCTCCCTGCAGCCGGTGGAGGTGAAATCCGGGCGGCATCCGGACTGTCCTCAGCTCGAGCCCGGCCCCTATGTCGTCCTGACGGTGGCCGACACGGGCTGCGGCATGGACCGGGCCATCCGTGAGAAGATCTTTGATCCCTTTTTCACCACCCGGGAACGGGGCCAGGGAACCGGGCTCGGCCTGGCCGTGGTCCATGGCATCGTCAAGAAATGCGGCGGCGAGATCATGGTGAGCAGCGAGGTGAACCGGGGCACGGTCTTTCACATCTACCTGCCGGTGATCCATGAAACCAGGAGAGAGATGCAGGCGCAGAAGATGGACATTCCGGGCGGCACGGAGCGGATCCTCGTGGTGGACGACGACCGGGAAATCGCCGACCTGGAGCGGAGGATGCTTACCGAGCTCGGTTACCGGCCCACCATGTTCACCGACAGCGCCAAGGCGCTGGCGGCCTGGAAGGCGGACCCTGACGGTTTTGACCTGGTGCTCACCGACATGACCATGCCCGGCATCAGCGGCGCCGACCTTGCCCGGCGGATCCTGGAGCTGAGGCCGCAGACTCCCATTGTTCTCTGCACCGGTTTCAGCGAGAACATGGACCAGGAACGGGCTGCCGAACTGGGGATCAGGGGCTACATCATGAAACCGGTCCTGCTCAGGGAGCTGGCCGCCAGGATCAGGGAGGCCCTGGACAGGACCTGATCCCGGCCGGCCGCACCATCTTTTTTTCAGGTGTGCTGACGGGTGATCTGGGCAAACATCCGGACCAGGCCGGAGCAGAGGGTGAAAGCCGACTTGATGTGCAGGTTGCTGCCGCAGCACTCGTCAAAGAGCATGGTCAGATTCGACGCCAGGTCCTCTTCGGGCGCCTGGTAGCTGATCAGGACCGGAAAATGGGGCAGCGGATGCAGGACAAGGTTGATATCAGCGGCAAAGAGCTGCACGGTCCTGCCGGAGAACAGTTCGACCAGGTCGCTGAGCAGTTCCGGGTTGTCGTCGGCCAGCTCGCGGAGCGGGGTCTCGCAGCGGCTCCGGAAGAGCCCCTGCCAGTCGATGCCGCCTTCCAGCTCCCGGAACGAAATCCAGTTGCCGGTTGGCAGCCGGTGGGTGGGGTTGGTGACGTAGGAGAGCAGTGGCACCCGGACCCATGGAATGATATGGCACTGGGATGTCATCCGGCCCAGGTGGTCGATATGGAAATCCTTGCCGAGCGAGTTGATGGTCAGCAGGCCGTTGGCATAGGTCGCCCCGATCCGGGGCGCCACCGCGGCCAGGTCCATGGCACGGATCTTCTCTTCCAGGCGGTCGAGGAAGTCGGCCTGGAGGTGGGAAGGAGATGATGACCGTGGCCGGAGAGCCTGTGCGAGTTCATCCCTTTCGGACTCGGAGAGGGCAGGGCAGTCGGAGGGTTTCCTGGTCCCAGCCACCAGGGCGGCGGCAAATGCCAGGCAGCCCGGAAGCAGGCAGCGGCCGCAGTTGCTCTTCTCCAGCCGGCTGTAGATCTCGAGCGGGGTAAGGGAACGTCCGGAGCCTGCCGGCTGCTGTTGCTGTCTGCCGGTCATGGCTGGTTGCGGAAACGGTACCGAAGCAGGCATAGTTTGCAAACGTGGTCAATGTGCTGAGAACTCTCACGCTCCGGGGTGTGTCGGGGATCTCTTGATACCAGGCGCCGGATGGCTCCCCAAAAGCCCGCAGACTGCGAAATCACGCGGAAACAGACCATGACCGGCCTGGAAAAAAATCCTAAAAAAAGACCGGCATGACGGCAGAGCCCTGCTCCGCCGCCATGCCGGACACTGTACGGTGACAGGTGGGCTGGAGGCTACTTGCCCAGGGACTCGCCGATGTCCCGGACCTTGTCCACCTTTTCCTTGATGGAGGTCACTTCCTTCACACCGGGCAGGCTCTTCTTGATGTCCAGGCCCGCCTCTTCCACGCCGTCCAGGCCGCGCTTGAAGGAGCCAATGGCCTTGCCCAGACCGGCGCCGATCTCGGGCAGTTTCTTTCCGCCGAAAAAGAGAAAGGCAATGGCCAGGATAACGATCAGCTCCGGTGTTCCAAGTCCAAACATGGCAGTGTCCTCCCTGCAGAGAGCGGTTCAGAGGGATGCGGCGGCCCGGCGCCCTCAGGCATCCTTCTTGTCGGTATCTTCCTCGATACTCTTTTTCTCGTCCTCACCCTTGGTGGCATCCTTGAAATTCCGGATGCCCTTGCCGATGCCGGAGCCGATCTCTGGCAGTTTGCCGGCACCGAAGATGATGACGATGATGACCAGAATGATGACCAGTTCCGGCATTCCCAGTCCGAACATTGCGTTACCTCATATATCAGAAAACAGAAGACAGGAAAGAGGGGACAAAAGATCAGTGTACGGCACCCGGCCTATCCTCTTCTCCAGTCTGCCATCCTACCACCTGGCCGGCGGGGCTGTCAACAACGCTCTGGCGCGACCCCTCTCCCACCGGCCGTTCATCAGGCGCGGATCCGGGCCGCCACCTCCTGCATCCGTGCCAGGATGGCCGGTTCGTCCAGGGTCAGCAGGCGCCGCTCCTCCATGACCAGGCGGCCGCCGATCACCGAATCGGTGACATCGCTGCCCCGGGCCGCGTACACCAGGTGGGAGACCGGGTGGTAGACAGGGGTGAGGTGGGGCTGGTCCAGATCGAGGACGATACAGTCCGCCTTCTTGCCCGGCTCCAGGCTGCCGACCAGCCGCTCGGCGCCCAGGGCCGCGGCCCCGCCCATGGTGGCGGCATGCAGGGTGGTGACGGCATCCATGGCCGTGGGATCCATGGCAGCCACCTTGTGGATCCTGGCCGCAGTGCTCATCTCGCCGAACATGTCGACATCGTTGTTGGAGGCTGCTCCGTCGGTCCCGATACCCACCGGTATGCCGGCCGCGAGCATCCGCACCACCGGCGCGATGCCGGAGGCCAGCTTCAGGTTGGATTCCGGGCAGTGGGCCACGCTCACGCCGCGCTCGGCCATGAGCGCGATCTCCTCGTCGCTGACGTGGACGCAGTGATCGGCCAGGACCCGGCTGTTGAGAACCCCCAGCCGCTCCAGGTGCTCCACCGGCGTTGCGCCGTGCCGCTCGCGACAGAGCGCCACCTCGTCCCGGGTCTCGGAGAGGTGGATCACGTACAGGCTGTCCCGCTCCTCGGCCAGCCGGGCCAGGCGGACCAGGAGTTCGGGCGCGCAGGTGTAGACCGCGTGCGGATCCACGGTGATGGTGATGAGGTCATGACCGGCCCAGGCGGCAAAAAGTTCGTCGGTGTAGCGGAAGCCGTTCTCCAGTTCCCCGTAGCAGGGCGAGGGAAAGTCGTAGAGCACCTCGCCGATCCAGGCCCGCATGCCGGCCTCGGCCGCGGCCCGGGCCACGTCACCGGCAAAGAGGTACATGTCGCAGAAGCTGGTGGTGCCGGAACGGATCATCTCGCACAGGGAGAGCCGTGTCGAGTGATAGACCATCTCGCCGGTGAGCTTCGCCTCTGCGGGAAAGATGTGCTCCTGCAGCCACTCCATAAGCGGCAGATCGTCGGCCAGGCCGCGGAAACAGGCCATGGCGGCATGGGTGTGCACGTTGACCAGGCCGGGCATGATGAGCCCCTGCGGCCGATCGATGCGGGTGGCGCCGGGATACTTTGCCGCCAGTTCCGCTGCCCCTCCCACCTCCAGGACCGAATCGCCGCGCACGGCGAGCCCGCCCTCCTCGATGATGGTCCCGCGGCTGTCCATGGTAACGAGATACCTGCCGGTCAGGACCAGGTCCGCCTTCTTTTCCATCACTGTTCCATCCTCGCAATGATCTCCCGGATCAGCCCGGCCAGGCGCGGCCCGGCCTTTTTGGCCGCCTGCACGATCTCGTCGAGCAGGATGGGCTGCATGGCATCGGGATCGTTGACATTGGCCACCACTGACAGCCCCAGGACCCGCAGTCCGGCATGGATGGCGACCAGGATCTCGGGAATGGACGACATGCCCACGGCATCACCGCCGATCATGCGCAGGAACCGGGTCTCGGCCGGGGTCTCCAGGCTGGGGCCGGGGATGCAGACATAGGTGCCGCAGGTCACCTCGTCCATGCCCAGGTGCCGGGCGGCGGCAAGGGCGATCTCCGCAAGCCCCGCGTCGTAGGGCCGGGAGAGATCGGGAAACCGCTCTCCCCAGGCATCGATGTTGGGGCCGCGCAGGGGGTTGTCGCCGAGCAGGTTGATATGGTCGCGCAGGATCATAATGGTCCCGGGCCGGAAGCGGCGGTCCAGGCCGCCGCTGGCATTGGTGATGATGGCGTTCTCCACGCCGAGCAGCGCCAGGACCCGGACCGGAAAGGCAACCTCCCGGGCCGGGTATCCCTCGTAGCAGTGAAGGCGGCCCTGGAGCACGGCCACGGGACGGCCGGCAAGCCGGCCGCAGACCAGGTTGCCCCGGTGGCTGGCCACGGTGGTGGCGGGAAAGTGCGGGATCTCGCCATAGGCGATGGTGACGGCATCCTCCATCGCCTCCGCCAACCCGCCCAGGCCAGTGCCGAGCTGGATCAGGGTACCGGGACGGTCGGCCAGGCGGCGGCGGAGAAAATCCACCGCCTCCCCAACCCGCAGCCGGTACTCTTCCATCTCAGTCTCGGCCGGTGATGGCGTGTTCGCGCACATAGTTCTTGACCGTATCGGTGTCGGCGTCCAGGATCTCGCAGCGGCTCTCCCGTTCCTCCAGG
>DRKI01000036.1 GCA_011051875.1 Desulfobulbus sp.
AACAAGGACCGGGAGGCCTACCTGGAATTTTCCGAACCCTACCTGGAAAGCCCGGTGGTCATTGTGACCAAAAAAGGGGATGGTTTTGCCTGCAACTGCTGGACAGACCTGATCGGCAAGAAAGGAGTGGCCCATGCGGGGGAGAGTTTTGGCGAGAAATTCGATGACTATATCAAGGCCAGGCTTGACGTCACCTATACCACCTACAACCGGGCCTTCGAGATGCTGGGAGAGGACACGGCTGACTACCTGATCATCGATCTCTACCCGGCCATCATCTACTCCAAGCTGCTTCAGGTCGAAGACCGGATCGAATTCATGGCCAAACCGGCCACGGTCCAGCACTTCCACATGGCCTTTTCCAGGAGATCACCCCACAGGAGCCTGCTCCCGGAAATCAACCGGCGGATCGCGGAGCTGAAGAAGCAGGGAGCGATCAAGAAAATGCTGATGGCCCAGTACACGGACTGGAAAAAGACCTTTGACCAGCGCCAGCGTTTCTATGCCAAATCACAGGTCAAGGCCAGCCAGGCCCAACAGCAGTACCAGGCAGGAGCCCGCGACCGTGGCCTTGACACCATGGCCCGTTTCATCGAGCGCGACATCCCCTACATGGACGGCGCCTCGTTCTGAGCCCCGGCAGAAAAGAGTCCCCGGCGCATCCCTCAATCACGGCCAGGAAGCAGCAGGAAGATATCACAACTGATCCCGGGGGTACTGGCAATTCTTAGATTCATCCCTTGATCACGGCCAGGGGATGGAGCACCTCCACGATCTCGACCAGGTCCTCCTGGTTGCGCATGACCTGGTCGATATCCTTGTAGGCCCCGGGCGCCTCGTCCAGGTCGCGGCGATGGCGGATGGCATGCAGGATGTTGCGGGCGTCGAGTTTTTTCTTCTCCGCAGCCAGGTCCAGGACCCGCTGCGCCTCCCTGCGGCCCATGATCCGGCCGGCCCCGTGCGAACAGGAATGGAAAGAGGCCGGATTGCCCAGTCCGCGAACGATATAACTGACACTACCCTGTGAGCCGGGAATGATTCCGGTCTCGCCGTTGCCCGCCCTGGTGGATCCCTTCCGGTGGACCATGACCTCGCGACCGTAGTGGACCTCGGCTGCGGCGTAGTTGTGTGCGATGTTGATCATGGAACCGAAATCCACCGGCCCGAGCAGGTCGGCAAAGACCTCCTGCACCCGTTCCATCATCTCCCTGCGGTTGGCCAGGGCAAAATCAACGCAGTAGCGCATCTCGTCCAGGTAGAGCCTGCCTTCCATGCTGTCCAGGGGCAGGTAGGCCAGCTGCCAGTTCCGGGGTACCTGGAACTTCATTTGCGGTGCCAGCCGGATGGCCAGCTTGTTATAGTGGCCGGCCACCTTGTAGCCCAGGTTGCGGCTGCCGGAATGGACCATGATCCAGATCCGGCCGTCACCGCCTCTCTGGATCTCGATGAAGTGATTGCCGCTGCCAAGGGTGCCCACCTGGGAGCGGGCGCTTCGGAATTCGCTGAACACCACGGGCAGGGTCCGGGCAGGGTCCGGCGGCAGGGGCGGCAGCCTGTCCGGGGGCAGCGCCTTGACATGATGCCTGAACCCCAGGGGAATGGCACGACGGATACCGGTCATCGCCTTCTTGAGAAGGTCCAGCGGCACCTCGGTCAGGCTGGTGCGGACCGCGCACATCCCGCAGCCGATATCCACGCCCACCGCATTGGGAATGACCGCATCCACGGTGGCCAGGACGCCGCCGATGGGCATGCCGTAGCCCTGGTGGGCGTCCGGCATGATGGCCACGTGATGGAAGGCAAAGGGCAGGTTGGCCAGGTGCCTGGCCTGCTCCAGCGCCCCCTTCTCGATGTCGTCCAGCCAGAGATAGATGGGAATTTTCTCGGTCTCGATTCGTTTTTTCACCACGCGCCCCCTTGTCCTATTCCCGGATCCGGCTATAGTGGCGCCTTGATCCGGCCTGCAACCAGGTGCCGGCACCGGTGAAGGACCGCCTCCCGCAGATCATGCCACGGGGCCGGGGACGGCGGGCCGACAACACTGTTTTTTTCGATTTTGCCGATCCCTGCTCCATGACAATCCAGGAAACACTCAACCTTCTCTGGCACCATCTGGGCTGGCCGCTGCTGCGCCTGCTGCTTTTTATCTCCATCGGCCTGCTGGTGGCAAATTTCATCGAGGCCCTCAACTGGACGCGGAAGATGGCCGTGGTGGCCAGGCCGCTCACCCGCTTCGCCCGCCTCTCGGACCTCACCGGTGCTTCATTCTCCATGGCCTTTTTTTCCGGCGTGAGCGCCAATACCATGCTCTCGGAAGGCTACAGCAAGGGCGAGATCAGCAAGCAGGAGCTGATCCTGGCCAACCTGTTCAACAGCCTCCCCACCTATTTCCTGCATCTGCCCACCACCTTCTTCATCACCGCGCCCCTGATCAAGGGCGCGGCCTTCGTCTATATCGGGCTCACCCTGGGCGCGGCCATCCTGCGAACCCTGTTCATCACCCTGGTCAGCCACTTCCTGCTGCGCGGCAAGGGCGAGCTCCGCAGGGGCCGGCCGTTCATGGCCGGGGAAAACGACCTGCAGACCGCCTGGCAGCGGACCTGGAAACGGTTCAAGAAACGGATGCGGCGGATCATCCGCTTCACGGTCCCCATCTATGTTCTCTTTTTCTTTCTCAGTCGCGCCGGTGTGTTCGCCCAGCTCGAAAGTTTCCTGGCAGCGAACCTGGGCTTTCTCTCCTGGCTCAATCCCCAGGCCGTCTCCATCATCGCCCTGCAGGTAGCTGCCGAGTTCACGGCCGGCCTGGCCGCGGCAGGAGCACTCCTGGCCGACGGCACCATGCAAGGCCGCGAGATCGTGCTCACCCTGCTGATCGGCAATATCCTCTCCTCCCCCATCCGCAGCATCCGGCACCAGTTCCCCTACTACGCCGGGATATTCAGGCCCCGGCTGGCCATGCAGCTCATCCTGTTCAGCCAGTGTTTCCGGACCTTCAGCATCATTCTGGTGGCAACCTGTTATTATTTTCTCGCCTTCTGATCCTGTCAACACCTGTATGATGCCGGAACAAACCCGCGTGGATATCAAGGAAAAGCCGGCCCGACACGCCAGGACAAAGAGTACCTGCGCGATACTCTGCAGCGCGGTGTCACGAAGGGAAGGGACGGGAACGAAGACAGCGCCGGCGCGGGTGGCTGCCGCCCGGGACAAGCAGGGAATCGATGGCCGCAAGAAGCGGTTCGGCCTGCACCGGTTTGTCGAGAAAGGCGTCAACAGGCAGATAATCCTCGCTGATATCGCCTTCGCCAAGGACAAAAGGCAGGCCGCTTTCACGGTTGAAATCCGAGAGCATGAGCAGGGGAATGCGGCAGAGATGCGGATCCGCGGTCAGGTCCCGGGCCAGGGCTGCGCCGGCATGGTCCCTGCCGGGGAAACGCATCTCGAGAATCACGATATCCGGCATGACGGCACGGACACAGGCCATGACCTCCTCCGCCTGTCTGCAGAAGTGGACCCTATGGCCGGCCTCCTGCAGGATGGCGGCGATCTGCCCGGAAACAACGGCATCCCCATCGGCAACGCATATCTCTGCCATGGAATCAGACCTCCTCTTCGCTGGTAGTGCACAGCGCCCCGACGTA
>DRKI01000037.1 GCA_011051875.1 Desulfobulbus sp.
CGGCTGAAACAGACCAGGAGCACCTTTTCCGGCAGGGAGTGGGTGGCGAGGAAGGAGTGGATCGCCTCCAGGGCGACGAAGGCAGCCAGGTCGGGGGGAAAACCATAGGCGCCGGTGCTGATGGCGGGAAAGGCGATGGTCCTGAGACCATGTTCCGCCGCCAGGGCGAGGCTGTTCCGGTAGCAGGCGGCAAGCAGCTGCTCCTCGTTGCGGCGGCCGCCGTGCCAGACAGGTCCCACGGTATGGATTACATAACGGGCCGGAAGGTTGTGACCGCCGGTTATCCTGGCCTCGCCGGCGGGACAGCCGCCGAGACGGCGGCACTCTTCCGCAAGGCCCGGACCGGCCGCCCGGTGGATGGCGCCGTCCACCCCGCCGCCCCCCATGAGGGAGCTGTTGGCCGCATTGACAATGGCATCAACGGCCAGGGTGGTGATATCCCCTTCCCGAATCTCGATTCTCTCTGCCATGATCCTCCTTCACCACACTTGTGTGCTTTTGCTCTCCTCTACCACCACCTGCGGGGAGCGGCAATGAAAAAAAATGAAGAATAAAGTGGAAAATCAAAATGTTGCATGGAGGCAAAAAAACTGTTGTCCAGGGTCGGCGCAAGGCGGTATCATGGGCCGGCATCCTTGCCCTGTTGCGGCTCATTCCACCCCCGCCCCCTCCTGATTGAGGAGTTCACCATGCAGACAGACACCGCCTTTGCCATCGCCCTGGTGGTCCTTGCCGGGACCTGCTGCCAGTGGTTTGCCTGGCGGGTCAAGCTGCCGGCGATCCTCTTTCTCCTGCTGGCCGGTATCCTTGCCGGTCCGGTGACCGGATGGCTCGATCCGGACCGGTTGTTCGGCAACCTGCTCTTTCCCTTCATCTCGCTCTCGGTGGCCCTCATCCTGTTTGAAGGCAGCCTCTCCCTGCGCTTCCACCAGATCGCCGGCCTGCGCCGGGTGGTGCGCAACCTGGTTTCCCTGGGGGTAGTGGTGACCTGGCTCATCACCACCCTGGCCACCCGCTGGGCACTGGATTTTCCCTGGGAGCTCTCGTTTCTCTTCGGCGCGATCACCGTGGTCACCGGCCCCACGGTCATCGTTCCCCTCCTGAGGACCGTGCGGCCCACGGCGGCGGTCGCCAACGTGCTCAGGTGGGAAGGTATTGTTATCGACCCGGTGGGCGCCACCCTCGCCGTCCTGGTCTACGAGTTCATCCTGGCCGGCAGCGGCGGTGCGGCCCTGGGCTCCACCGTGACCGCCTTTGCCAGGATAGTCGCTGTCGGCCTCTGTATCGGCATCGGTGCGGGCTACCTGTACGGCGTTGTTCTGCGCCGCCACTGGCTTCCCGAGTATCTCCACAACGTGGCCACCCTGGCCCTGGTCATCACCGTGTTCACGCTCTGCAACCACCTGCACCACGAGTCGGGCCTGCTGGCGGTCACGGTCCTTGGCATGTGGCTTGCCAACATGAAGGACGTGCACGTGGAGGAGATCCTCGACTTCAAGGAATCCCTGAGTGTACTCCTGATCTCGGTCCTGTTCATCGTCCTGGCCTCCCGCATCGATTTTGCCGATTTCGCCCGCCTCGGCTGGCCCGCGGTCTCGGTCTTCCTGGCCATCCAGTTCCTTGCCCGGCCCCTGGGTGTCATGCTTTCGGCCCTGGGCTCCAGGCTGAGCTGGCCCGAACGGCACCTCCTGTCCTGGATCGCGCCCCGCGGAATCGTGGCCGCCGCCATCTCGGCCCTCTTCGCCCTGCGCCTGGAACAAGCCGGCTATGCCCAGGCCCCGCTCCTGGTGCCGCTGACGTTCATGGTCATCATCGCGACAGTGCTTCTCCAGAGTTCCACCGCCGGCTTCATCGCCCGCCGCCTCGGTGTTGCCGAGCACGATCCCAGGGGCGTCCTGGTCATCGGCGCCAACCACGTGGCCATTGCCCTGGCCCGCAGCCTGCTCGAGGCCGGTTTCCGGCCCCTGCTCATCGACACCAGTCTCAACCGGATACAGAAAGCTGAACAAAGCGGCCTGCAGACCTTTTTCGGCAACCCGGTATCCGAACAGGCCGACCGGCAGCTCGACCTGGTGGGCATGGGCAGGATGCTGGCCCTCTCGGCGCACGGGTCCCTCAATACCCTTGCCTGCATGCACTACCGGATGGAGTTCGGCGCCCCCCGGGTCTATACCCTGCTGACGGCCGATGAACAGGAACTCTCCGACCAGCGCCGCGCCGCGCCCCACCTGGCGGGCAACATCCTGTTCGGCAGGGAGATCACCTTCTCGCACCTCTCCGCCCTCATGGCCCGGGGCTGGCGCCCCCGGATCACCGGACTGACCGAAGAACTCAACTACGCAGACTACCGCAGGCGGCACAAAGAGATGATACCCCTCTTCGCGGTGTCGGCCAGGGGCAGGCTGCACATCTTCACGGCAGAGGAACAGCCCGAGCCGCGGCCCGGCTGGTCCGTGATCTCGCTGGTGCCCGGTGATGCCGATTCCTCACAGGACAGCGACTGAAAAGAGATACCGCCCGCAGGCCGCTTTTCCCGGGACCGGCGGGCAATGGCAGGCAATGGTGACCAGATGCAACAGACACACTCTCTACTCATACTCCTGGCCGCAGGCTACCTGCTCCGAAGGCTGCCGGTCTTTCCGGCGGACACCGACCGCAGCCTCAACCTCTACGTCATCTACATCGCCCTGCCGGCCCTGATCCTGCGCCTGGTGCCGGGGCTCAGCTTTTCCAGGACCATGCTCACGCCGGTGCTCATGCCGTGGCTGGTGGTGCTCTGCTCTTCCCTCCTGACCCTGCTCCTCTGCCGCCTGCTGCACTGGTCGCGGGAGACCACCGGCGCCCTGCTGCTGGTGGTGCCGCTGGGCAACACCTCGTTTCTCGGCATCCCCATGGTGGAACAGTTCTTCGGGCACAGCGCCGTCTCCTGGGCCATTCTCTACGACCAGTTCGGTTCCTTCCTGGCACTCTCCACGTACGGGACCCTGATCCTGGCCATTTACGGCGGCTCCAGCATCACCCTGGCCGGGGTTCTGCGCAGGGTGCTCCTGTTTCCGCCCTTCATCGCCCTGCTCGCCGCCACCCTCCTGCCGGTGCAGGAGATTCTCCAGCCCCTGGACAAGGTCCTGGCCCTGGCCGCCGGCTCCCTGGTGCCGGTGGTCCTGGTGGCCATCGGCTTCCAGATGCGATTGCTCCTGCCGTCCGCGGACCTCCTGCCCTTTGCTGCCGGGCTCCTGATCCGGCTGCTGGTGATACCGCTCCTGTTCCTGTTCCTGTGCCGAACCCTTGACCTGCAGGGCACGGCGGTCCGGGTCTCGCTGTTCGAGACCGCCATGCCGCCCATGGTCACGGCCAGCGCCCTGGCCTCCATCGCCGGGCTCAACCCCCGGCTCACATCGGCCATGGTCGGCTTCGGCATCCTGTTTTCCTTTTTCACCCTGCCCCTGATCTACCGGCTCATATGATCCGGCACCGCCGCAGGGCCCGACACCTCGCCTTTTTTGTTCAACAGTTATGGCACAAGCGGCAGAACAGGGGAAGGCAACCAGGCTTGTCAAGCTGCCCAGAACGGATACATCCTGGTACAAAAAACTTCGGCTTTTCGGCGTTTCGAGTGGATTTGGTATACTTAGACCAAATCCACTCGAAACGTCGAAGACCCTCCTAGATTGGGGCCGGGCACGTTGGAACGCTTTCTCTCCAGCCTCGTTGATGAAAGCAAGGTTTCGGCCTCTACCCGGCGCCAGGCACTCATTGCATGGATATTTCTCAACCGTCGTGTCCTGTTTGTCCCCCCTGACAACGCGATAGCCCCGATCAGGTCAAAAGAGGCCGGTCCGTCCGTTCTCCTGTCCTGTGACGAGGAGCAGCGGCTGTTCCTGCGCCTGGGCTGGACGCACCTGCTCATGGCAAAGCTGCTTCATGGTTCCGGCCTGCGGTAGATGGAGTACACCCGCCTCCGGATCCAGGATGTGGAGTTTGATCAGGGAAAGTGTAGTCATGGGGAGGGATGGACGGTAAGGACAGGGTTACCGCGCTGCCTCCCGATATCGTCGACTAGTTGCAGCCCCACATTGTCAGGGTGACGGGCCCAGCATCATCAGGACCTGGAAGAAGGGGCTGGCGAGGTCTACCTGCCTGCGCCCCTGGCACGATAATAGCCGGATGCGGCCGGGGAGACCGGCTGGCAGTAGTTTTTCCGGCAGAAAAACGGTCTGTTGACCCACGATCCGGTGTTGAACGGCCTCACCACGCTCTGGAACCAGGCCTGCAGCAGGCGGTCAAGAGGCCGTCCCGGCGCATGGAGATCACCAGGAAGGTGGGGTACCATACCCTGCGGCACAGCTTTACCACCCATATACTGAAAAAAGGAGTCAATATTCGGAGGTTACAGGAATCTCCCTGGCCATACCGATGTCAGGACAACTGAGATCTGCACCAATGTCATGAAAAAAGATCCCGATTCCCTGGCCCACCTGCTCGATGATGTTGTCTCCCAGCCATGTCGCCACGCAGCAACTGTTTACTTGCGGGAAGCTACCATCTATTTTCCTGTATTTCAAGCATGTTATGTCGATACCGCCTGAATCCGTTGTAGCGCAACGACTTTTTTTATTCAGCAATGTCGCCGGGTGGCAACTTTCGGGACTCCCAGGAACAGGCGACATGGCGCCCACACGATGACCGCTGGCCAGAAAACCGAAAGCGGCGGCCAGGATGAAC
>DRKI01000038.1 GCA_011051875.1 Desulfobulbus sp.
ACCATCCGGTCAAACAGTTTTAGATTCGAATGGTTGGGAAGAAGTGGCCTCCTGGTCGTTCCTCCTGCCCTGGAATATGAACTGATAATGTTTCTTCACATTGCACGTACCATTCCATGTATGACGCAGAGGTCGTTTTCCGGGAGATGCCGGGCAGAGCCCGATACGATTCCTGGTGGCCTGGCCTGCCGGAAGCAGGGGTAACTTGTAAGATTTTCGTGAGATTTCCCCGGGGGCGATTTGGGGGCCAAAGCAGTGTTCCTCCCGGTTGCAGCGGCAGGATACACAGGTGGAAGAGCGGGGGAAAATGGGGTGGCGCAAGAAAGATGTCGCTGATATTCGTCAGGGCGTGTCTGCGGCGTGGGGCTGCCGGGGGTACTTTTTTCTGTTGCTGCAGGCGATTATGTCCAGTTGATGGTGCGTGATGAAGGAGTGACAGTCTCCATTTCAGGCTGTCTCCCGGGAGAGACGGAGGGAGGTGAAAGGTGCCGGTCGCTCTGTGCGGGCATGGTATCTTCCATGACCGGGCCCCTGATCCGGCGCAAGCCGCCAATTGATTGGTAAGTAGACGTTTTTTCGGTTTAACCGCTGTCAGGGATCAGGGAAGCCGCGCTTTGTGTAAGCGTGGTGGTCCGCAGTCATGCCGAGACACCGAAAGCCCCGGTGTCTCCTGGTGGCTGCGGCCGTACAGAGAGGCGGGCAAGCACGGCAAGAGGCCGCGAGGTGACCGTGACCACCTGTGGGCCGGGATATCCATGCCCTGTCGCGGCCAGGCATCAGGTGGGCAACGGAACAAGGCGAACGCTGTCCTGCACGGTCCATTGTATTCGATAATACGCGGTAACGGCACGGCAGGGAAGTTGTGTCAAGGCACCCCGTCTCCGCACGGTCGCGCCGTCCAGCACAGAGGGCCTGCAGGAAGTCCAGCCTGCACAGAGACGGGGCTCCTGTGCCAGCTTGCCGTTTTGAGCTTCGGTTTCACGGACCGGGGCACCGCGGATGCCCCGGTCCGCGGCAGCGGCTATTTCGATTCCGGCACCCCGAGTTTTTTCAGGATGATGGCCAGGGGACAGAAACCGGTGAAGCCGTACTGGAAGAGGTTGGCGCCGACAAAGGCAGTGAAGAACAGCCAGTAACGGCTGACAAAAAGCGGGTTGGACGGACTATCGACGCCCAGGGCCAGGCTGAGCAGGATAAAAAAGCCGGCAAAGACATGAACCCAGTCGTTTACTAACATGATGGTTCTCCTTCTGTAATGAGTTGATAATTTAAGACGTTCTGTTTCCGTACCCGTGCCGGCGCAGGAAGGGGGCCCGGCCCCTCTCCGTGCCGGCGAATCATGCGCTTTCTTCTTTCTCCGCGGTTCCGCCTTCCCTCGTCGCCAGGTCCCGGAAGAGCCTTTTCTGCAGGAGGCTAAGCATGGCCGGCAGGGTGCAGAGGGTTGCCAGTCCTGAACCGAGAAGGGTGGCTGTCAGCATGATGCCCGCGTTCCGGAAGGGGAGCAGGGGCGCAAAGAGCAGTGGCAGGGCGGCGGCTGCGATGACGATGAGGGTACGGCTGAGGATCCGGGCCGGTTCCCTGAACATCGCTTCCACGGTTTGTCGCCAGTCGCCGAGTCGCTGCATGGTCGCCCTGGTTTCCTGCAGGAAGTGGGTGGCAACATCGACCGCCAGTCCCATGGGCAGCAGGGTGAGCAGCGCCACCGCCACATCGAAGTCGTCTCCCAGGTAACCGATCATCGCCGAGGTGGTGCCGATGCTGCCGGCAACCGGTACCAGGGTCATGGCTCCCAGGGCAGCGGAGCGGAACAGGAGGGATGCGGTGAGGAAAATCGTAGCGCTGCCCAGGAGCAGGGAGGCGAGCATGCCGGTGGTCATCTTTTCCTGCCAGGCTGCATGCAGCACAGTGGGTCCTGCCCAGGAATGCCGGATGCTGATCGGCGGGGGGGTGGCGGCAAGGTAGTTGTCCGTATCCCGGATCAGTTGCGCCATGTCCCTGCTGTTTCCGCTTCTGAGCCAGACCTGGATGTTGGCCCGGTGATAGTCCCGGGTCACCAGGTGCCGGAGAAAGTCGGGCCGGTTACTGTGCCGGTACGTGTCCAGGGCCTGGGCCACACCATTGACCGTGGCCGGGATCGTGAAGTAGCGTGGATCCCCTTCCAGCAGCTCCTGGTGCGCCTTTTTTACCAGGTCGACCAGTGAGCCGCTTTTCCCTACCATGTCCAGGCTCTCCAGGTGACGCTGCAAGCCGGCGATGTAGTTGAGCACGTCGGGCCGCTTGAAGACCTCCTCCTGGTTGAGCAGCCGGTCCAGGCTGTCCAGTGCCGTGGACCACCGGTCAAAGCCGAGGGCGTCGTCGGGCGACAGCCGCTTGATCTCTCCTGACCAGGATCGTTCCAGCCGCCTGGCCATGGCTGCGGGATCTTCGCTTTCGGCCGCGGCTTCGGAGATCTCTGCCAGCACCTTCTGGCGGATCACCGGTACGTCGACGAGCCTGTCATCCAGCTTCCCGCTCAACCAGTCGGCGGCCTGGCGCGGGCTCATTGCCGGCCCCTCTCCCCGGAGAACGAGAGAGGCCTGCCAGGTGCCGGCAAAGCGGGTGTTGAGAATCCTGTCTCCCTTCCGGATCGGGTGATTTTTCTTGAACCGCCTGACCGGATTATCGTTGACCTGGATCAGGAGGATGCCGATGAGGGCCATGGCAGCTACCGCCAGGGTGCAGCCGAGAACCGGCCAGGGGCGGGACGAGACCACCGGGCCCAGCCTGCGGAGGATCCGGTTGCTGAGTGAGCTGTCCGCCGCTGGATCGAGGAGGGCACGGGAACCGGTGTCTTTCAGTTGCTTTTCCTGCATCAGCATGAGGACGGCCGGGGTAACAACAAGTGTCAGCAGCCACGCGAGCAGGATGCCCAGGGAGACAAAGATGCCGAATATCCGCACCGGAGGCGCGGGTACCAGGGCCAGGGAGGCGAATGCGGCCGCCGGGGGGAGAGCGGCCTGCGGCAGGGACCGGCGGAGGTTCTCCGTCACCTGCTCCAGGCTCCGGCGCCTGTCACCGGTGTGCCGGTAACTGTCCCGGAACGCGGACAGGATACGTGTCGATGCCGCCAGGGCAACGGGCAGGAGAAAAACGGGAATCATGGCGTTGACACCCTGCAGGGCATTGCCGGACCCGATGAGCAGGCCCATGGTGGAGGTCACTGTCACGGTGGTGATGATCAGTGGCGGCACGATGAGTCGGATCTTCCCGAAGACGAGGTACAGGAAGAGGGAGATGCTGAGGAGCGCCAGGGGTGCCAGGGCAGCAAACTGAAGGAGCATGTCACTGGCAAAGGTCTCTTCGGCCAGCGGCTGGCCGGTAATGTAGAAACGCTCGCTGCCGGCACCGATCTCCCTGATCTTCGCCCGCAGGGCAAGACCTGCCCGTCGGGCGAAATCCATACTGCTTACCGGAATGGAGATGATCATGGCACGGCCGTCTTCCGAGATCAGTGTTCCCCTGAGCATCGGGTCGGACAGGGCTCTGTCCCGTATTGCCAGGGCCTGCCTGTCGTCAGCAGGTGCCTTTTTCATCAGCCATGAGAAGCGGACCTTGCCCAGGCCGGCCTGACCGATCAGGTCGACGGTGTCCGGTGCGACGATGTCGCTGGTGATGACCCGGCGCTCCGGTCGTTTGGGATCGCGGAGCGTGGCGGCAAACCGGCTCAGGACGAGGATCTTGTGCAGGGTGGCAGGATTGAAGACCCCGTTTTCGTTCCTGTCGTTGACCACGCCGAGGACCAGGGTGTCATGCAGGTTGAACTCCTTCTTTGCCTGCTCGGTGAAACGCCTGGTAACCTCGTCAGCAGGCAGCATGTCCCCGGGGGCGGTGTCCACCCGGAGGCGGACGGCAAGGGCGCCGGTGAGCAGGGCCCAGGCCAGGACCAGGACCATGACAGGGCCGGGGCGGTCCAGGGCAAGGCGGGCCAGGTGCCGGATGAACATCAGTGGCCTCCGGGTGTGGCCCGGCCGTGCTGCTGCCGGTGATTGCCGGACGGTTCACCGGTACAGAACAGGTGCTGCAGGGTCTTGATCAGTTCGATGATCCGGCGATCGCTGATCCGGTTGTAGATGAAGTTGGCGTCCCTGCGAAAGTCGATGATCCCCTGGTTGCGCAGGATGTTGAGGTGCTGCGAGATATTGGCGTTGGTGGTCTTGACTTCTTCCCGTATGCTCGAGACCGAGAGTTCGCTGTCCTGGAGCAGGCAGAGGATCTTCAGGCGGATCGGATGCGATATGGCCTTGAGCAGGCCTGCCAGCTCGTCTACCTCCCGGGTGTGCATGGTTTTTCCTCTGGTGCTGGGGTTCCTGGTGATTGGTTAGTGTTTAATTAAACTCTAATATTCGGATTTCGTCAATCAGAACAGTGCGGGAAAGAGGTGTTCCGGTACCGGAGCAAAACCGGATGGTTGTATGGCCGTAACCGGTCACCGGGCCCTGTCACCCCGGCATTATCTCAGGATTGTGAACAGGTACCGGTACTCCACGTTGGTTCAGCCTGGCCGACGGGTCCATGGCCCGCTATGCGGGGAGGCCTGGTCGGACGAAGTCGGGGTGCTGGTGAATGGTTACGGGCGGCCCGGCCGCAGGTGGTGATCAGGTCAGTTTTTCCCGGGCCGGGAAGAGCCGCAGCATGAGGAAGATGGCCAGGACCGCCATGGAAGGGTAGATGTAGAGATCAGGCAGGACACGGTTTTCGGGCCGCAGCAGGGCCAGCAGGGAGATGACGGCAAGAAACAGGTAGCCCTGCCGGTGGAAGAGCACGATCTCGCGCAGGATGTAGAAGTTGATGGCCGGAACGACGAGATTGATGAGCATCAGGGGCGAGAACTGGCCGGAGGAGACTGCGGCCGTGAGGAGGACCGTGATCTGGTAGATCTTCCTGCTGGTCACCGCGAACAGGAAGACCAGCAGCATCCAGTTGATCCAGATATGCTGCCGGCGGCGGCCCTCTGTGGGCAGATCGTTCAAGATGGCCAGCAGTTCGCTCCGGTTGTCCCTGGTGGCCAGCCGGTCGAGAACCTTCTTCTTGCTGAGACCACTATGTAGCATTCCGAGAACCTGTTTTTCAAGCGGGGCCGGCATGGATCTCTCTCCAAGGGAGAGCCGGGCGGCAGGCCCGGCTTTTTTTGTTCGGTTTCAATATCTTTTCCAGATACCCCATTTGGGGGTGAAGTTCAATGGCTTTGCGGGACAAGGATTTCCGGGCAGGAGAGGGGCGGTTCTGCTTGACAAAGAGAGCGGAAATTATTACGGCCAAAGAGCAAATCAGCGATCGCCCCGGTCCGGGAGACGGCCCGGGACAGTGGCGGTTGTCGTGGAACTGGTAGGATCGAACTGTCAACCATCAGGTAAAAGGAGTGCAGCATGAGTGGCAATGAAGACAAAATCACCAGTCTGCTCAGTGAAGGCAAGGTCTTTGATCCCCCGGAGGATGGACGGGACCAGGCGTTCATCAAGTCCATGGACGAGTACAGGGCCATTTACAGGCGCTCCATGGAAGATCCCGAAGGCTACTGGGCCGAGCGTGCCGGGGAGCTGGTCTCCTGGGAGAAGAAATGGGACAAGGTCCTGGAGTGGGATTTCACCAGGCCGGAGATCAAGTGGTTCCAGGGTGGCAGGCTCAATATCTCCTACAACTGTCTCGACCGTCACCTGACCGATGGCCGCCGCAACAAGGCCGCCATCATCTGGCAGGGTGAGCCCGAGGAAGACGTCAAGGTGTACACCTACCAGATGCTGCACACCGAGGTCTGCCGCTTTGCCAATGTGCTCAAGAAGAAGGGCGTCAAGAAAGGCGACCGCGTCTCCATCTACCTGCCCATGATCCCCGAGCTGGCCATTTCGCTTTTGGCTTGTGCCCGCATCGGTGCCATCCACTCGGTGGTCTTTGCCGGGTTCTCCGCCGTGGCGCTGCAGAGCCGGATCCATGACTGCCAGGCCAAGGTCCTGATCACCGCCGATGCCGTGCTCCGGGCCGGCAAGACCATCCCCCTTAAACCCAATGCCGACCAGGCCCTGGAGGGCACCGATTGCGTGGAGAGCTGCATAGTGGTCCGGCGGGCCGGCAACGAGGTTTCCATGCAGGATGGCCGTGACACCTGGTGGCATGACGAGATGGCGAGCAGGGACATCTCGTCCCAATGCGGGATCGAGTCCATGGACGCCGAGGATACCCTCTTCATCCTCTATACCTCCGGTTCCACGGGCAAGCCCAAGGGTGTTGTCCACACCACCGGCGGCTACCTGACCTATGCCATGCACACCTGCCAGTATGTCTTTGATCTCAAGGACGACGATGTCTACTGGTGTACCGCCGATATCGGCTGGATCACCGGCCATACCTACATCCTGTACGGCCCGCTGGGCCTGGGCGCAACCTCGCTGATGTTCGAGGGCGTGCCTTCCTACCCGGGTCCGGACCGGTTCTGGAAGATCGTGGAAAAATTCCAGGTCAACATCTTCTACACCGCGCCCACGGTCATTCGCGCCCTGATGCGGGAGGGCGAGGAGCCGACCACGCGCTACGACCTT
Organism: Desulfobulbus sp.; assembly: GCA_011051875.1. Lineage (GTDB taxonomy): Bacteria > Desulfobacterota > Desulfobulbia > Desulfobulbales > Desulfobulbaceae > DRKI01. Next base: position 6,573 of record DRKI01000038.1, read on the forward strand.
TCCACCCTCCGCATCCTGGGCTCGGTGGGCGAGCCCATCAATCCCGAGGCATGGATGTGGTACTACGTCCATATCGGCAAGGAAAAGCTGCCCATCGTCGATACCTGGTGGCAGACCGAGACCGGTGGCATCATGATCTCGCCCCTGCCATACGCCACACCGCTCAAGCCCGGTTCGGCCAGCTTTCCGCTGCCCGGCGTGGATGCGGCCATCTTTGACGAAGAGGGCAACGAGGCCGGGGTCAACGAGGGCGGCCACCTGGTCATCCGCAGGCCCTGGCCCGGCATGCTGCGCGGTGTGTTCGGAGACCCGGAGCGGTTCAAGAAGACCTATTTCAGCCGTTACGAGGGAATCTACGATCCCGAGGACGGCGCCCGCAAGGACGAGGACGGCTACTTCTGGATCATGGGCCGGCTCGATGATGTCATCAACGTCTCCGGTCACCGCCTGGGCACCGCCGAGATCGAATCGGCCCTGGTGTCCCACGAGGCCGTGGCCGAGGCCGCGGTGGTCGGCATGCCCCATCCCATCAAGGGACAGACCATATTCGCCTATGTCACCCTGATGGCATCGGCAGAGGAAAGCGAGGAGCTGAAAAACGAGCTGCGCAAGCATGTGCGGGCCGAGATCGGTCCCATTGCCACGCCCGAAGTGATCATGTGGGCGCCGGGTCTGCCCAAGACCCGTTCGGGCAAGATCATGCGCCGTATCCTGCGCAAGATCGCGGCCAACGACTTCGAGAATTTCGGTGATACCTCGACCCTGGCCGATCCATCGGTGGTCGATCACCTGGTCCAGGGCAAGAAGGAGCTTGGCAGCTGATGTGACCATGGACAGGAAAGATTCCGGTCTTTTGTCATGAAAGCGGCAGGCAGGCACATCCGTAAGGGTGGTCTGCCTGTCGTTGTTTTGGCGCAAGGGGCAATGAAGAACCCCTGCATCCGGCCACCGGGGACAGGGCCTTGAAAAAACGCAGTATCATTGATGTGCCGTCGGTCCGTGAAGGCAGAGGAGGATCGCGGCCGGAAACAGAACTGGGCCGGCAGCGGCCAGGGTGAGCGATGATTAAATCTTCCGGCACAAAGGGACCTTTGCCGGCTCCGGCAGCGGGCAAGAGCGTATCCCGGGCGGCACCACCGGAGGTGGTGGTCGAGTTTCTCCGTAACATCATGCCGTTCAACGAACTGGACGAGGAGCGACTCAGGCAGCTCGCACGCCATGTGCGGGTCGATTTCTATCCCCGGGGCACGCGGCTGCTGACCGCGGGCGAGACCGAGCTGACCCATCTCTTTCTCATTCAGCAGGGGGGAGTCCGTTCCTATATCGTGGACGACGAGGGTGAGGTCACCCTCAAGGATTACCGGGGGGAAGGATCCTATATCGGTGCCCTGCCCATCATCCGTGGCACTCCGGCCAACCTGAACGTGGAGACCGTGGAGGACACCTTCTGCTTCCTCCTGCCGCGGGAGGATTTTCTCGACCTGATCGAGAATCAGCCCGGCTTTGCCCAGTACTACCTGAAGAACTTTTCCGAAAAGATCGTCAACACGGCCTATACCGAGCTGCGGCGGCACCGGATGGGGCGCCGCAGCGACGAGGACCTGCTGCTCTTTTCCCTGCAGGTGGGGGATCTCGTCAAACAGCCGCCCAGGGCCGTGCCCGCTGATGCCACGGTCCAGGAGGCGGCCCGGGCCATGGCCGAGTACAGGATCGGCTCCATCCTGGTGTACCGGCCGGAGAACGCAAAGGAGATCGTCGGGATCGTCACGGACCGTGACCTGCGCAACAAGGTGATTGCGGCCGGGCTTGAGTACAGTGAGCCTGTTGCGCGCATCATGTCCTCGCCCGTGATCCGGGTCCTGTCGAGAGCGGTCTGTTTCGACGCCCTGCTCAAGATGATGTCCAGCTCCATCCACCACCTGGCCGTGGAGCAGAAAGACCAGGTGGTCGGCGTGGTGACCTCCCACGATATCATGCTCCTGCAGGGCAATTCGCCCTACCTCTTGTTCAAGGAGATCGGAAAGCAGCGCAGCATCGAAGGTCTCTACCCCCTGTCACGCAGGATCCCCGACATTATCCGCAACCTGGTCATCGAGGGCGCCAAATCCTCCAATATCGCCCGCATGATCTCCATCCTCAACGACAATATCCTGACCCGTCTCCTGACCCTGCTGGAGGAGGAGATGGGGCCGCCGCCGGTGGACTACTGCTGGCTGCTGCTGGGCAGCGAGGGGCGCAGGGAACAGACCTTCAAGACCGACCAGGACAACGCCATCATCTATTCCGACCCGGCCGACGAGGCAGAGCGGCTGGCAGCCGAGGACTACTTCGTCCGTTTTGCCCGGCAGGCCATTGACCACCTGGTCAAGTGTGGCTATCCTCTCTGTCCCGGCGAGATCATGGCTGTCAATCCCCGCTGGTGTCAGCCGCTCTCTACCTGGAAGCGCTACTTCTCGTCCTGGGTCGAAGCGCCTGAGCCGGAGGAGCTGCTCCATGCGACGATTTTTTTTGATTTCAGAGCCGGCTACGGCAAGACCTCGCTTGCGGATGAGCTGCGGGCCCACCTCAACCGGATAACCGGCCGCCAGGAGATCTATCTCCTGCATATGGCGCGGGAGTGTATGGCCACCAGGGCGCCGCTTTCCTTTTTCAAGAATTTCATTGTTGAGAAGGATGGCGAACACCGCAACAAGCTCGACATCAAGCGCCAGGGGCTGACGCCCTTTGTCAATTTCGCCAGGATACTGGCTCTCAGGTACAGCGTCAACGAGACCAATACCTTGGCCCGGCTCCATGTGCTGGCGGACGAGGGGCATATCTCCCGGGATCTGTGGTCAGCGGCAAATGCCGCCTATGAGATGCAGATGCAGCTGCGTATCATCCATCAGCTCAACCAGATCGACAGGGGCGAGGAGCCGGACAACTACATTGATCCGGGCCAGCTGTCCGATCTTGAAAAACGTATGCTCCGGGACGCGTTTGAAGTGATTGACCGGTTGCACGGGGTCCTGAAGGTCCTGTTCCCGGTCGTCTGAGCCGTGGCTGCTTTCTTTCGTTCCCTGTTCAGGCTGCCTGCGCCGCACCCGGTTCTTCTCGAGAACAGGGAGCTGTTCAGGGATTTTGACCAGGGTCGTCCCCTGGGAGAATACACCTTCGTGGTCTGCGATACCGAGCTGACCGGGCTCAACAGGCGCCGCGACGAGATCATCTCCATCGGTGCCGTCCGTCTCAGGGATCTGCAGATCGTGCCCGGTGAGACCTTTCACCGCTACATCAGGCCCCGCAACACCGATCCCAACCAGGCCACCCTCATCCACCGGATCACCCCGGAACAGCTCCGCGACGCACCCTCCATTGAGGATGTTCTGCCTGACTTTGTCCGTTTTTGCGGCGATGCGCTCCTGGTCGGCCATTTCGTTGCCATTGACATGCACTTTCTCAACCGTGCCGCCCGTCGTGTGCTCGGTGGAACCCTGTCCAACCCCGGCATCGACACCATGCGCCTGGCAAGGGCCTACAAGGAGGCGCGCTGCCGCGACTATTACGGCTACTGCGACCAGTCAATGTCCTACAACCTCGATGACTTGAGCAGAGAGTTCCATCTTCCCCGGTTCAAACCCCACGATGCCCTCGAAGATGCCCTGCAGACAGCCTATCTCTTCCTCTTCCTGCTGAAAAAATTCAGGCACGGCGGCATCCGCACCCTGAAGGAACTCTACCGTTCGGGCCGTACCCTGGACCGCATCTTTTGACCTGAATGGAGTCGATTCAGGTATGAGCTGCTGAAAATCGCCCAATTCAGGAATGGAGGGATGAGTCTTTTTCGGGAGACATGCAGACGGGTGCGGTTCCGGAAAATCGGTGGCGATGGTGGTCGGCACAAGAGTGATTCGAACTTCGTTGTACTACGCTGTGACCCTTCAAGATATGTCAAGTCAGCAATGGTGTATCGTCTGTTCAGTAGAACTGATCAGGTTTTCAGGCACCTATTTGCTTGACAGCTGACAGATGAAAAAGTATAAACTTTAACTGTCGTACTGTGTGATACAGGTCTTCGCTTCGGGCTGGAAAGGAGCTGTCGGCACGGCAGTTTTCCACCGGTTTCCAGGCCATGACCGCGTGCTGTAACCGGTCGGCCCGGAGGGCTGGGTCATGTTGTACGGAAAAGGGGAGGGTAGGCGTCCTGGTGTCGCTGGAATGGTACCCGCAGGGCGGGTCGGTGTGTCTCTGGGGAGAAACCGCCGCCGCATCCGGTCGGGAAGCACCACATGGCACTGCATGGGGTCGTTCCCGGCGTGTGCCGGTTGCAGGAGCCGCCGGGACTCGCTGACCGGGAAGGCCGGGATGGTCCCGGCTGCGCAAGGGAGCCGGGACTGCATTCCTGTCAACACAACGTATGGAGGAAAAGATGAGTGACGCTGCAAAAGCGGAGTACTGGAAGGCGAATATCCGGCTGGTTATCGGTTGTCTCGTCGTCTGGTTTGTCGTGTCGTACGGCTGTGGGATATTGTTTGCCGGGCAACTCAATTCCATCCGTCTGGGTGGATACCAGCTCGGTTTCTGGTTTGCCCAGCAGGGCTCAATCTACACCTTCGTGGTCCTGATTTTCTTTTATGCCTGGCGTATGAACCAGCTGGACCGGAAATTCAACGTGCACGAAGAATAAAGGGGGGAAGAATGAGCCTGCAATTAATGACCTATCTCGTTGTCGGAGCGACGTTTGCTCTGTATATACTGATCGCCGTCAAGAGCCGGGCCGCCACCACCGGCGAGTTCTACGTGGCCGGCAAGGGTGTACCGCCCGTGCTCAACGGCATGGCGACCGGCGCCGACTGGATGTCAGCGGCCTCCTTTATCTCCATGGCCGGTCTCATTGCCTTCAAGGGCTATGATGCCTCGGTCTACCTCATGGGCTGGACGGGCGGTTACTGTCTCCTGGCCATGCTGCTGGCCCCCTATCTGCGTAAGTACGGCAAGTTCACGGTTCCCGAGTTCATCGGTGACCGGTACTATTCCCATACGGCGCGCGTCGTGGCGGTCATCTGCCTCATCACCGCCTCCCTGACCTATGTCATCGGCCAGATGAAGGGTATCGGCGTTGCCTTTTCCCGCTTTCTCGAGGTTGACTTTTCGGTCGGCCTTGTCGCGGGAATGGTCATCGTGTTCATCTACGCGGTTCTTGGCGGTATGAAAGGCGTCACCTACACCCAGATCGCCCAGTATTGCGTTCTGATCTTCGCCTACACCGTACCAGCGGTTTTCATTTCCCTGCAGCTCACCGGCAATCCGCTGCCCCAGATCGGCCTCGGTTCCACCATGGCCGACGGCAGCAATATGTACCTTCTTGACAAGCTGGACAAGATCCTGGTCGACCTGGGCTTTGCCGCCTATACGGTGCAGAAGGGGACGACCATCAACATGTTCCTTCTCACCCTGTCGCTGATGATCGGCACCGCCGGCCTGCCCCATGTCATCATCCGCTTCTTCACCGTGCCCACGGTCAAGGATGCGCGTTCCTCGGTAGGCTGGGCCCTGGTCTTCATCGCCATCCTCTACACCACGGCTCCGGCTGTCGGTGCCATGGCCCGGCTCAACCTGATGAACACCATCCAGATCGGGCCGGTGGGCTCACCTGAGGGCAATATCAAGATCTCCGATGTGCCGTCCTGGTTCATCAACTGGGAAAAGACCGGCCTGCTCAAGCATGAAGATAAGAACGGTGACGGCCGCATCCAGTACTACGGTCCCAGCAAGGAGTTTGCCGCCAAGGCCGAGTCCTTTGGCTGGAAAGGCAACGAGATGATCAAGGTCGACCGGGATATCATGGTCCTTGCCAATCCCGAGATCGCCAAACTGCCCAACTGGGTCATCGCCCTGGTGGCCGCCGGTGGTATCGCCGCCGCCCTGTCCACGGCTGCGGGGCTCCTGCTCGCCATCTCTTCCTCCATCTCCCATGACCTGCTCAAGGGAATCTTTGCCCCCGGCATCTCTGACAAGACCGAGCTGATGGCCAGCCGTATCGCCATGGCCGGCTCCATCCTGGTGGCGGGATACCTGGGGCTCAATCCCCCCGGGTTTGCGGCCCAGGTCGTTGCCCTGGCTTTTGGTCTTGCCGCGTCCTCCATCTTCCCGGCCCTGATGATGGGAATTTTTTCCAAGCGGGCCAACAATGCCGGCGCTGTCCTTGGTATGCTGGCCGGTCTCGGCTCCACCCTGGTGTACATCTTCTGGTACAAGGGCTGGTTTTTCATCAAGGGTACCGAGATGCTGGCCAACACGCCGGACAACTGGCTTTTTGGCATCTCGCCCGAGGCCTTTGGTGCTGTCGGCGCCCTGATCAACTTTGTGGTTGCCATGATCGTGTCCAACATGACTGCACCGCCGCCTGAGCATATTCAGCACCTGGTCGAGGATATCCGGGTTCCCGGCACCGGTCGCCGCAGCTAGATCGCGCCTGGATGTCCGGGGAGGATGTGGCCCGGGCCGAACCGGTAAATCGCGGGCCGGGCCCATGAATCGGGGCCCGGCCAACCAATGATGCAAACAGAACGTGCCCGGGCGTGACACCGCAGAGCAGTGGCACGAGAACGGGACGGGGCCGGACGAGGGAGGGAAGAATTCCGATCAGTATCGCTGCAGGCGTAAACTGAGTTCGCTCCTGTCGTCTGACTCCTTTCTTCTTCCGGTTGCCTGGAAGAAGACGTGAAAATATTGGCGCTCCGGTCATCTGACCGGAGCGCCATTTTTTTTTGTACTCGGTTGCCGGGAGGAAGAGAACGACCGCAGCCGGCCGGGTGTTTCCCTGTTCCTCGGTATGAAAGATGCAGCAAACAAGGCAGGGCAGCCCGGGATCCGGGATGGCTGTTGTGGCCGAGCGCCTGCTCTGGCGGCAATGATACGGTAACACCGCCAGATGCCACCGGTTGAGGTTGCCGGTCGTTATCAACCCCGGAGGGTATGGGGCTGAAATCAGGATTACTGTTTTGTAACTCGATGAGATCCGGTACCGGTCCCTGGTCAATATCGGCCATTCTGCCGTCCGCCGGGTGAAAGGCAGGCAGAAAAAGGAGTTTCCCAATGAAACCGAGAAACCGTCCGCTCCAGGAGCGCAGTCTGCCGGTGCCGGCGGCTGTCCTGCTCCTATTCTTCCTCATCTGCCTGCCGGCCATCTCCTGCGCCGCCAATATCTATGTCGATGACGATACCTGTCCCGGCACCGGCTCGGGCACGGCGAGCAATCCCTACTGCTCCATTGGAGATGCCATTTCCGCCGCTTCTTCCGGTGATGTGGTCCTTGTCTATCCGGGAACATATGACGAACGGATCTACATGAGAACAGGCGTGGATGTGCGCAGTGCGACTGCGACCAGGCCGGTAATCACCTCCACCAGCAAGACCATTGTCAAATTTAACGGTGTCGACAACTGTACCCTGGATGGCTTTATCCTTGATGGTTCGGGCGGTGGCTTCAGAACCAATGTTGCCATGATCCGGATCTATTCCGGATCCAATAACATCACCATCAGTAACTGCGAGATCAAGGGGGCAGATACCCCGGGTGCATCCTCATTCAGGACCGGTATTAGGATCAATGACCAGGTGGATGTCAGTATCATCGGTAATACCATCTACAATACCGATTACGGCGGTATCACGACCCGCTCTGGCGATACGATCTATAACAGCACAGTCGTTATCAAGGGCAACACCATCGAAGGCCACGGGCGGGCCGGTATCTATCTTGCCGGCCGAAGTGGTTACAGCAATCGAGTCATCATCGGTGGCAGCGGTGTGGCTGATGGAAATATCATCAACAACAACGGGACCGGCAGCGCTGAAGAGGGCAGCGGAATCTGGCTGAAGGACATAGACCGGCTCAGCATCGAGAACAACACCATCCGGAATAACCGCCGGGCCGGTATATTTCTGATCGACTCCAGCAGCGTCAGTCCCCATGTCAGCGGCAACATGATCCACGACAACGGGACTTCGGGCATCAATATCGGCGGCGATTCCACCCTGACCATCGGTGGTGGCAACGAGATCTACAACAACAGCATCGCCGGTGTCGCCTTTTACGTGAATAACAACCCCATTGTAAGCAAGTTCCCTGCGTCACAGCCGGTGCTGATCACCGGCAACACGATCTACGGCAACGGCAGGGCCGGTGTCGCCGTGCTTGACCGGATCACCGGTCTGCTCACCATCACAGCCAACCATATTTACCAGAACTCCCGCTCTGGTATCACCTTTACCCGGGACTGCACAGCGGTGATCACGGACAATGATATCCATGATCATGCCGGCGCCGCCGGTATATTCACCGGCGACTGGTCCGGGTACACGGAGCCGGATCCGGATGCGCCGCCATCGGTGGTGGGCTTCGACCGGGGGCATGTCCCTGTCAACCTGACCATCCGGCGGAACAAGATCCATGACAACCTGGTGGGTATGCGTCTTGATCACGCCTCCGGTGTCATCACCAACAACCTGGTGTATGGAAATACCCGCAGTGGTATCCGTTTTTCCGGCGACAATGCCTCTCCCTATGATCCTTTTGCCATCAAGGCCTCGTGGGGTATCACCGAAATCAGCAACAATACGGTGGTTGATAACGGCTCCGGGGACACGGGTGGTGGTATCGTCTATGATGATATCAATACCACCACTGACCCGACGACCGGGTCGCCGCGTGCCTTTGCCTCGCCGCCGATCAGGAATGACACCCAGGCCGCGCGGGTGATCAAGAACAATATCGCAGCGTTCAACAACAGGGCCGGCATCAGGGATGCGGTCTGCGGCGCAGCCCGGGACTATAATCTCTACTATGGCAACTTCGGCAGGCTGACCTCGGTCCCTGCCCAGACCGGCGGCTGTGTCCAGGGCAGCGGCCCCAACTTCACCGGCAATCCCAACGAGCAGTTTGCCGATCCTCTCTTCGTGGACCGGGCCGGGGGGGACTATCATCTCCAGGCCTCCTCTCCGGCCAGGAACGCGGGTGACGACAACAATGACCTGGGGGCCTATGGCGGCACTGATCCCATTACCTGGTGAACATGGAGAACCGTGCCAGGGGGCTGTTGAAAGAAACCGGGGCTGTGAAATCAAGCTCACTCTCTTTCAGCGTATTTCTTCCGGTGCAGGAGCCGGGTCTTCATGAGGGAGCCCGAGATGCCGGCCAACACGCAGGATATGATGAGAAACCAAGGCACCTCGGTCGTATGACCGCGGTGCTATTTTTTTGTTGCATCCTTTTCGCCCTAATGGGAAATTGCCCTGTAGTGAAGCGGTAATTAATCTGTCCCGCGGTATGAAAGCTGCAACATTAAAGACGGAAGGAGTGTGGACTCCAGGGTGGCCGCAGTGTTACCGACCGTTTGTTAAGTTGATAACTATTTGATTAAACAGTATGTTTTCGCCGGAGGTGGCGTGGGGGTCGATCACTGCTCGTCTTGAAGCGAGTGGTATGGCATGCAGTTTTCGTGGTCGAGTTACTATATTGTAACTCCAGGGAAGATGATCGTTCCCGCCTGCCCAGGTGGTGATGTACCTGAACACAGATTAATAACTCGTTGTTTTCATGTCCTCAAATTTGTAAATTGCCCAGGTGCCCCGTGTTTGTGCAGGCGTGCCGGTTCGCTGCAGGCCTTCTATGCCGACCAGCGCGACTGTGCATGGGCGGAGTGCCTGTGACAACTGACGTGTTGAGTTTGCTGCTGCACCCCGGATGAAAGACTTCGGAAAAGGGGGCCCGTATGAGACCGAGAAACAGGCTGTATCGGACGCTCAGGCTGGTTGCGCTGCCAGCTGTTGTGGCCGTTATCCTGCTCATCAGCTTGCCGGATGTTTCACGCGCAGCCAATATCTATGTTGATGACGACACCTGCCCCAGCACAGGAGCAGGCACTGCGAGCAATCCCTACTGTTCCATCGCCTATGCAATATCGGCTGCTTCAAGCGGCGATGATGTTCTCGTTTATCCCGGCACGTACTCGGAACGTATTATAATGAAAACAGGGGTGGACGTTCGTCGGGCCACCACTGAGAAACCGGTTATCAGGCCAACCAGGAAGACCCTGGTCAAGTTTTACAATGTCGATGACTGCACCCTGGACGGATTTGTCTTGGACGCAAGCGGTAACTGGGGAATGCCCTATGTTGCCATTGTCAGGGTTTTTTATACATGCACGAATGTCACGATCAGTAACTGCGACCTCATAGGAGCCGCCACTCCGGGAGCATCCAGTTTTTATGGTGGCATACGAGTGGACAGCCAGGTGGATCTCAGGATCATCGGCAATACCATCCGCAATGTTGACTGGGGCGGGATTACCATTGGGTATGGCAGCAGCGGCGGTATTTGCAACAGTACCATAACGATTCTTGGCAACACCATCGAGGGTAACGGTGCGGCAGGCATCCGCCTTGCCGGAGAAAGCGGCTGCAGTAACCAGGTCATCATCGGCGGCAGTGGTGCCGCTGACGGTAATCTGATTACCGGTAACGGTGCCAGTGCCGAGGAGGAAGGCAGTGGAATATGGCTCAACAACATCGACCGGTTCAGTATTGAAAATAACACAATCCGGAACAACCGCCGGGCCGGAATCCTGCTGATCGATTCAAGCAGCACCGGTGCCCATGTCAGCGGGAACATGATTCATGACAACGGGGCTTCCGGCATCAATATTGGCGGGGCGTCCACCTTGACCATCGGCAGCAGCAATGAAATCTACAATAATGGTATTGCCGGAATCACCTTTTTCGTGGACAATAATCCCCTGCTGCATCAGCCACCCGTGTTCGACAACCCGCCAGCCTCCTCACAACCGGTACTGATCACCGGGAATTCCATCCACGGCAATGCAAAGGCCGGAATTTCGGTCCTCGACAGGGTGACAGGAACGATCACCATTGATGCCAACAACATCTACCTGAACTCCCGCTCCGGAATAACCATCACCAAGGCCTGCACCGCGGTGATCACTGATAACGATATCCATGGCCATACCGGTGCTGCCGGTATCTTCACCGGCGACTGGTCCGGGTATACGGCGCCGGACCCTGATGCACCACCTTCAGTGGTGGGCTTCGACCGGAGTTACGGGCCGGCCGACCTCACTATCCGGCGCAACAAGATTCACGACAACCTGGTGGGTATGCGCCTTGACCACGCCTCCGGCGTCATCACCAACAACCTTGTATACGGAAATGCCCGTAGCGGTATCCGGTTTTCCGGCAACAATATCTCACCCTATGGTCCTTTCGGCTCCTCCTGGGGCATCACCGAGATCAGTAACAACACGGTGGTGGACAACGGTTCCGGGGAGACAGGCGGCGGTATCGTCTATGATGATATCAATGTCACCGTGGTGGATGGGAGCCCGCGTGCCTTTGCCTCGCCGCCGATCAGGAATGACGCCCAGCCCGCGCGGGTGATCAAGAACAATATCGCAGCGTTCAACAACAGGGCCGGCATCAGGGATGCGGTCTGCGGCGCAGCCCGGGACTATAATCTCTACTATGGCAACTTCGGCAGGCTGACCTCGGTCCCCGCCCAGACCGGCGGCTGTGTCCAGGGCAGCGGCCCCAACTTCACCGGCAATCCCAACGAGCAGTTTGCCGATCCTCTCTTCGTGGACCGGGCCGGGGAGGACTATCATCTCCAGGCCTCCTCTCCGGCCAGGAACGCGGGTGACGACAACAATGACCTGGGGGCCTATGGCGGCACTGATCCCATTACCTGGTGAACCGTATCAATGAACTCTTGCAGGAAACCGGGCCTATGAAACCAAGATCGCTTATCTTCGTAATTTTTCTGGCGTCCTGTCTCCTGGGCGGTCCTGGTGCGGACCGCACCCGGGCGGCAGAGATATGGAACAGCGGTTCCCTCGATACCCTCTCGGCCAGCAGTTTCCCGGCGCTCCACGGTATGACCCTGGTCTGGCAGGCCAGGGGCGGGCTGCCTGGCTCGGTATCGGGTGGCGCTGACTGGGAGATCTTCGCCTGTGACCTGGACACCCTGCAGGTGAGCCAGCTCACCGATGATGACAGTGAGGACACCCTGCCGCAGACAGATGGAGATTATGTTGTCTGGCAGAAGTACGATCCGGCCCATGGCAACCGGATTTTTATCCACCGGATCGGTGGCGCTGGTCCGGCAGGGGGCGAGATGATCTCCCTTGCCGACGGCAGCGACAATTATGCCCCCAGGATCGGGGCCGGACATGTGGTTTGGACGTCACAGCTTGTCACCGATTCCTACCATCCCGGCAGAATCATGCTCTACGAGGCCGGGAGCCGGCAGGATGCACTGCCCATCTCCGACCCGGCCATGGACGCGGGCGACCCCCGCATTGACACCACCAGGGTGATCTGGAGGCAGCAGGAAGCAGACGGCAGCGTCACGCTCTGGTATTACGACCTGGCCGACGAATCACCGGTGGCCAAGCCGGCGCCGGCTCGATTCGTCTGCAACCGGAGTCCCGCAGAGGAGGGGCAGGTCGATGTACTGGCCCGCCGGGATGGAAGTGACTCCGAGATCTTCCTCTACAGCAGGAACAAGGGGCTGACCAGGGTAACGGACAACGGGAGCGACGATCATTACCCCGTGATCAGTGAGAACCACGTTGCCTGGGTCGCTGACGGCGAGGTCCACGTGGCCGACATCACGGGTTTCCTGCAGGTGCCGGGCCTGCAGCCGCAATTCATGCTGCCCGACAGCTTCACTGCCCGCTGGCAGGAGCTTGCCGGTGCCGATACCTACCTGCTCGATCTCTCCACCAGTTCCGATTTCTCCTCCTTTGTGCCCGGCTATCATGACCTGGACGTGGGCGCGACGACAGGATTCGATATCTACGGATTGAAGGAGGAGACCACCTATTACCTGCGTGTCCGGGCGGTGGTCAACGGGGAGATAACCGATTATTCGCCCACGGTAACGGTTCGCCTCTGCTCAGCGCCTCCCGGTGGCGGGCACAGGGGCGGACGGATGCCCTTGAGTGGTGTCTTACGGCTCCTTCTCCGGTAACCGCGGGCAGGCCGAGTCAGGCGGCCGCCGGTCCGGCGCCATCATGGGCGGCTGCCCGCCTTTCTCTTTTGCTGAACCGTTGCCGGCCGGTATTGTCCAGACAGGCCCTGGCGCCCGGCCGGCATGATGATCTCGCACAGACGCCCATTATCCTGCAGCTTCCTGCCGCCTGACCCGGGAGCCGGGTTGTTCCCGTTTCCCCCTCCCCGCCTGTGCCCGGGCCCGCCGCCTCTTCTCGCCAGGATGTCAATTCCGTTATTCCCCTGCCTCCGGCGCCGGGTCTTCGCCACCGGTGCGCCGGTACCATGGTTGGCCGGGAGATGGTCTCTCTTCCGCCATCTTCACCCGTGGCCATGCTCCTGGCACACGAACAACTGCAGGATTTAGGTTGCAAATTCCCGGCAGGATCACTAAAAAGCCTTACTGTCGGTTGATAGAAGCAACGTGGCCGGGACCGGAGAATGTTCCGGGCACCAGAACAAGGAAAGAGGAACGAGAT
>DRKI01000039.1 GCA_011051875.1 Desulfobulbus sp.
CAGAAGAAACGCCGCTGGCCCTACGAGATCGTCCTGCTCATCGACACCAGCCGCCACCTTGCCCCCTATGTTCGCGACTACGAGTGGCTGGCCCTGGAGCTGAAACAGTGGTTTCGCGACAAGCTGCGCATCGTGATATGCACGGATGGTGAACAGCAGCGCTACCTTGTCGATGGCCGGGAGCAGGATGGGTTTCCGGCAGATATCGCCGGCACCGACCTTCTCTACCTGGGTGACCTCGGTTTCCTGGACCGGCAGGGGTTGAGCCCGGCGCAATGGTATGGGCTGGGGGAAACACTGCACAAACGGTCTGTCCGCCTCCACGCCCTGCTGACCGTGAGCCCGGCGGATTGCAGGCATGGGTTTTCGCGCTGGTTCAGCCTCTATTCCTGGGACAACAACGGCATTAGGCCCGTGGGCCGGTTGGCGGAAAGATATGCCGGCATCAGCCCTTCCAGCCAATCGCAGGTCGAGGACCTGCTGGTCCTGCTCTCCCCGGCCATAGAGATCCACCCGGCCCTGGTCCGCCAACTGCGGACCAGGCACGGTTACGGGGTTTCTGTTGAAAGCCTGCTGCTTCAGCACCCGGCCCTGAGAGGGTTTGCTGTCCATTTTCAGTGGCGCAGCGCCGAGATCCAGCAAACCTATCGTCACCGGCTCAGGGAGCGGGGCCATGACCTGAATGAAGCCTGGGAAACGATCCAGCAGTTCGAGCCAAGCCTGCCGGTCGAGCTGCAGGTCGAACAGCGGCAGAAGCTGGGCCGGTCCCTGCTGCCACAGCAACAGGACTACCTGCGCCGCCTGGTCAAGTCGCAGGTGCAAGGCACCTTGTCGCCATCAGCGACAGAGAGGCTCATGGGCTGGATCGGCCGCATGGCAGCGCGTGCCGGGGGAGAAGCCTGGCTCGAAGACACTGTCTTGTTATATGGGCTCTACTGGAAGCTGCATAACAGGAAACCGGACTGTATCATTCCCCAGGGTGTCGATACCACACGGTTGCCGGAATTGCTCATCGGCACGCAGCATACAGCCCGGCCAATGACCATCCGGCAATGGCGCGGCCACCTGGTCGTCAGTGAGAGCGATGCAAACGGGCAGGCAGAGGGGATAGTTCTGGCAGGGTTTAACTGGTCCGAACCTGCGGAACTCGCCCTCATCTCGGAGGGCAGGACCCGAAAACTTTCCCTGGTGCCAGGAGTCCAGGTCTTGCTGCCGGAAACAGTCGAGGCAATCGAGATCAATACACCCGCCCAGATCATACACTTAGAACCATTGACCTGCCCTCCGTGGGCCAGGGGCATTGGCCGGGACCGGTATGGGCTCTTTGTCGAGGTCACGGTCCGGGGGGTGGAGTTTGTCATGCGCTGGATACCGCCGGGCGAATTCATGATGGGCTCGCCCGGGGATGAGCCGGGGCGTGATGTGGATGAAGGGCCGCAGCACTTGGTGCGGTTTGCCCAAGGGTTCTGGCTGGCCGAGACCGCATGCACCCAGGCATTGTGGCAGGCGGTCATGGGTGAGAACCCCAGCCGGTTCAAGGGGGAGGAGCTCCCGGTGGAGCGGGTGAGCTGGTATGAGGTGCAGAAGTTCATAAAGCAGGTCAACCGTGACTATCCGGGGCTGGTCCTGCGGCTGCCCTCCGAGGCTGAGTGGGAGTATGGCTGCAGGGCCGGGACCAGCACGCCCTTCTGGTTTGGTGCGGAACTGACCACGGACAGGGCCAACTATGATGGCCGCTCCCCCTATGCGGGCGGGAAAAAAGGCGAGCGCCGGGGGAAGACCGTGGAGGTGAAGCGGTTCCAGCCCAATTCCTGGAGGCTGTACCAGGTGCACGGCAATGTCTGGGAGTGGTGCGCTGACCCGTGGCATGATACCTACGAGGGCGCACCGGATGACGGCCGGGCCTGGGAGAAAGACGGAGACAGTGAGCGGGCCGTGCTCCGCGGCGGTTCCTGGTTCAACAACGGCTGGGTCCTGCGGTCGGCGTTCCGTCTCCGCGACCACCGCGCCGGCATCATCGGCGACTCCCGCGGTTTTCGTCTTGCCCGAGGTCCTGAGAGCCCGGGAGCAGCAGGGGGCCGGGGCCGTGGTGGCAGTCAGGCGGAGCGAGGGACGAGCGCAGCGGCTGCCACCACTGGCCCGGCCCGGCCAGGAAATGAACAACCACGAGAGGCGTAAGACCTGGATGCCATGAAGATCAAGACATTCCTTGTTCCGGTTTTCAACCCAGAAGCGGCTGAAGAGGCCCTGAACCGTTTCCTGGCCTCGCACCGGATTGTTTCGGTGGAGAAACAGCTTCTGCATGCGAAACAGAATTGCGGCGTTTGTCTTGTCGTTACCTGGATTTCCTCTTCGCTGTCATGACGACCGCAAGCCATCTCTTGCCCGATATCCCCGAGCCCTGGGCCGAGAGCTATGGCCAGGACGATCATGGTCTGTGGCAGGGGGTCTATCTCCATGACATCGAGGTCCGCTTCCGCTGGATACCGCCGGGTGAATTCATAATGGGCTCGCCCGGGGATGAGCCGGAGCGATTTGAGCGGGAAGGGCCTCAGCACCGGGTGCGGTTTGCCCAGGGGTTCTGGCTGGCCGAGACCGCATGCACCCAGGCATTGTGGCAGGCGG
Organism: Desulfobulbus sp.; assembly: GCA_011051875.1. Classification (GTDB taxonomy): domain Bacteria; phylum Desulfobacterota; class Desulfobulbia; order Desulfobulbales; family Desulfobulbaceae; genus DRKI01. Next base: position 2,626 of record DRKI01000039.1, read on the forward strand.
TCATGGGTGAGAACCCCAGCGAGTTCAAGGGGGTGGAGCTTCCGGTGGAGAACGTGAGCTGGACAGACGCCCAGGAGTTCATCGAGCAGGTCAACCGCGCTTATCCGGGGCTGGCCCTGCGGCTGCCCTCCGAGGCTGAGTGGGAGTATGGCTGCAGGGCCGGGACCAGCACGCCCTTCTGGTTTGGTACGGAACTGACCACGGACAGGGCCAACTATGATGGCCGCTCCCCCTATGCGGGCGGGAAAAAAGGCAAGTACCGGGAGAAGACCGTGGAGGTGAAGCGGTTCCAGCCCAATCCCTGGGGGCTGTACCAGGTGCATGGCAATGTCTGGGAGTGGTGCGCTGACCCGTGGCATGCAACCTACGAGGGTGCACCGGATGATGGCCGGGCCTGGGAGAAAGACGGAGACAGTGAGCGGGCCGTGCTCCGCGGTGGTTCCTGGATTTTCGGCGGCAGGCACCTGCGGTCGGCGTGCCGCCTCCACGACCACCGCGTTAATGCCGGCTTCTTCGGCGCCATCCTCGGTTTTCGTCTTGCCCGAGGTCCTGGGAGCCCGGGAGCAGCAGGGGGCCGGGGCCGTGGTGGCAGCCAGGCGGAGCGAGGGACGAGCGCAGCGGCTGCCATCACTGGCCCGGCCCGAAGAAAAAAGGGGTCAGGGTAAAATTAAACCGTTTATTTCTTCCACCCTGTCGGTCGCCCCTTTTTACCGATACACTTCC
>DRKI01000040.1 GCA_011051875.1 Desulfobulbus sp.
CTCGGCCTGTTCATCGACCAGGAATCGTACCTTCCCCGTATGCAGGGCATACATGTCCACGTAATCGTAGGGATCGGAACGGTACTTGCTGATGATCTCGTCAAAATGAATCTTCTGGGCCATTTTTTCTATTCTTTTCCTTGCTTCCGCCGGGCTCACCCGGGCACGCGATCACAAGCCGGGAATCCCGTGCCGGTTCCCCGGCAGCGGACGGCGCGGCAGGACCCGGCCCCGCCCGGACGACAAAAAGGCGCCTGGAATTCCAGGCGCCCGAGACTTAAACCGATGGAGACGGGCCGCGCGGCCCGGGGCGGTCAGATCAATGGCCGCCCTCGCCATGGCCGCCATGGTGAACCGCGCCATGCACGGCCCCGCCGTGCACGCCGCCCTCTGCCACGCCATGCTCTCCGCCATGATGGCCGCCTTCGACCCGATGCAGCCTGAAAAACGGTGGCTTCACCAGCCGAAAATCAGCGAGCTGACACCGCAGGCCACTGGCCCGGGTATTGACGAACATCCTTTCCGCCGAGGTATGCCGGACGGCCTTGCCCGCGGGCACGGTGTCGGCCAGGAGCCAGAACTTGCGGTCCACGTGCCTGCCGTTGCGATCATAGAATTCACAGAGAACATCAAGATCCTTTATATCCCTGTCCGAATGGTTCTCCACGTAAAACTCGGCACTGACCACCTGGCCCGGTTTTTCCGAGAGCCTGTAGTCCACCAGCTTCACCTTGTCCATGAGGGCCGCCGCCTCGGGGGACGGCTTCGGGTCCTCCACGAACAGTCCCTTTGGCGTCAGCGCCGAACTCAACCGGCTCAATCCCAGCACGGTCACGATCCCCAGAAAGACACACAAGGCCACGTTTGCCCAGAATTTACTGCCCATCTTCCCCTCCCTGTGGTAATTCTCTCCCCGGGCCGAGGCTGGCGCCGGCGTGCCGCAGCGATGCCGAGACCATCCTGCACCCTGTAATCACTCCCTCCGGAATTGAACTTCACCCCTTTGCAGACGAAAAAAGAAACCAGCACAAAACCCGCATCCCGGGGCAGAATGAAAATCGCTCAATCCGGTCCCTGACATCGTCAGTTTATACTTTCAGTTTGACAAGATAGCAAGGCTATTTTACACCTGTCAGCCGTGGATGAACCGGCAGCGACCGCGGGGAGCGACCTGCTGCCGCAACAGGGAAAGCGGCCCCGGGGAAACCGACAAATCCGAAAAACACCATGCCCAGGGATGAACTCTACAGGACCGGAACGGTCAGGGAAGACTTCAGGTTCAACGAAGAGGTCGCCGAGGTATTCGACGACATGCTCGACCGCTCGATCCCGTTTTACGGGGCAGTCATCGACGCCATGGGCGAGTTCCTCCGGCTGCGGCTCAATCCGGGCGCCACGGTCTATGACCTTGGCTGCGCCACCGGCACCACCCTGCTCTCCCTGGCCCGGCGGCTGCCCGATCTCGGGCTCTCCTTCGTCGGCATCGACAATGCACCGGCAATGCTGGCCAAGGCGCGCCGCAAGGCGGAGATGTTCTCCAAGGCCGATGTCATCGAGTTCCGCCAGGCCGACATCACCACCTGTGACCTGCCAGGAGCGGACGTTGTCCTCTGCAACTACACCCTGCAGTTCATCCGGCCCCTGCTGCGCCAGGAGTTTGTCCAGCGGATCCACGATGCCCTGCCCGACGGAGGGATCCTCGTGCTGAGCGAAAAGGTGATCTCGCACGCGCCGGACCTGAACCGGCAGTTCATCGAGATATACCACGGCTTCAAGCGCAGGCAGGGGTACTCGGAGCTGGAGATCGCGGCCAAGCGCGAGGCCCTGGAAAACGTCCTGGTCCCCTTTTCGGTGGACGAGAACAGCGCCCTGCTCCGGAGAGCCGGTTTCGCTTCCCAGGAGGTCTTTTTCCGCTGGTTCAACTTTGCCTCTTTTATTGCCATCAGGTAACCCGACCATTCAACGGCACGTCCCATCTCCGGCCATGACCTTTCCCTTTGACCAGAACGACCCGCACCTGGAGAGCATACCGTTTCTCGATCTCCTGCCGCTGGCCCGCCGCGATCGGCTGCGCGCCCTGATCCTTGAAAAACGGCGCTGGGTCAGCCGGCCCAAGAAGGGCTTTCTCCGCTACCGGGAGCCCATGCTCGCCATCAGCCACCTGCGGGCGATCCACTGTGACTTTACCGGCGACGTGGTCCGCATCGGCCGGCGGGACGAGATCTCCGGCCGGGAACGCGAACAGGTCCGGCAGGCCATGCGCGGCTTCATGCCCTGGCGCAAGGGGCCGTTTTCGGTATTCGGAATCGACATCGACGCCGAGTGGCGCAGCGAGCGCAAGTGGAACCGGCTCGTGCCCGAACTGCCGGACCTGGAGGGGAGAATCATCGCCGACATCGGCTGCAACAACGGCTACTACATGTTCCGGATGGTGCCGCACCGACCGGGACTGGTCCTGGGTTTTGAGCCCTATGTCCAGCACTACCACACCTTCCACGCCTTGAATCGCCTGGCCGGGCAGAGCGAACTGGCCCTGGAGCTGCTGGGCATCGAGCACCTGGAGTTCTTCCCCGACTGTTTCGATGTCATCTTCTGCCTGGGCATTCTCTACCACCGCCCCTCCCCCGTGCAGGCGCTGCGCTCCCTGCACGCGGCCCTCAGGCCCGGCGGCACCGCGATCATCGAATCCCAGGCCATCCCCGGCGATGCGCCGGTGGCCCTCTTTCCGGCCCGGACCTATGCCAAGGTGCCCGGGACCTGGTTCGTCCCCACCGCCGCCTGCCTGGAAAACTGGCTCGGCCGGACCGGGTTTACCGATATCCGCTGTTTCTGCCGCCACCCCATGAGCAGCCTGGAACAGCGCCGCACCGACTGGATGCCCTTTGAATCCTATCAAGATTTTATTGACAAGCAGAACCCTGAGCTTACTATAGAGGGATACCCCGCTCCCTGGCGGGTTTTTTTCAAGGCAACGAAAAAATGATGCAAGAGTTCAGCAGCACGCCATCTGCACCCGTCCGCGGCTGTGTTGTACCATAGCGGACAGCCACGTAGCGGACAGCCACGAGCACGCACATCCGGCGCGCAGCCGGACTCTTTCGGGATCTCAATGAATCCGGCCTGTTGCATACAGACAACGGTCCACTATTACAAAACAATCACGTTCTGATAACGAGGTGATCGGATTATGAATGCAAGTGAATGTACACTGTACCACGGCGGCCTCAAGGGGGCGGAATCTGTCTTTGGCGAGAACGCGGAAAAGTACGGGGTCAACGAGGTCATCTTTACCTTCGAGGGCCACAAGCTCAACCGGGACAGGAACTCCATCACCCTGTCGGAGGAGGAGCTGCAGCGCGGCGACATCAGCATGGAGATCGCCTCCAGGATGATGAACCGCACCTATTACGAGACCGAGAAGATCCGCAAGGTCCTGCAGTGCATCTTCCACATGGTCAACCGCGGCCACCAGGTGTTCGTCGTCGGCACCATCCTGGAGGACAATTCGGTCAAGGGCGGCACCGGCTGGGCCGTGGAGCTTGCCAAACTGTTCAACCGGCCGCTGCATGTCTTCGACCAGGGCCGCAAGCAGTGGTTCACCTGGACCGACGGCGGCTGGCAGGAAGACACCCCCAGGATCACCTACGACACCTTTGTCGGCTCCGGCACCCGCTACCTGAGCGAAGACGGCCACAAGGCCATTGAAAAACTCTTTGCCGACAGCTTCGCCGACTGAATCTCCCCCGGAACCCGGTACTGGCACCGTCCTCTCCGTGACCGCTTGCAAAGCCTATATTGATTCGGGGTAATTGGATATCCCGTGATCGGTTACCCTGCGACGAAGTGCTCCTCTCTCCCCTGCAACCCCCTGCCAGGAGGGGAAGTGGACGGTGCCTCCTCCCTGTCCGGCCTCCCCGACCGGTACCATCCTGCAACGGCCATATACCGCAATCAGCTTGCAAAAGCGGCCTCCTCCGGGTATAAATAGAAGAATTATCGCCATTCCAGCGAGAAAGGATTCCCGAATCCCCATCCTGCCGAGCGGAGGTGTCATCCAATCATCATGAGCAACGACAGGTACCACATCATCATCACCGGTGAAAACGGCAGGGGACGCACCCTGGTCCTCAGGAAGAAACTGGCCCACAGGCTGCTTTCCGGCACAATCCTGTGCAGTCTGCTGCTCCTCGCCGCCGGCACCCTGGGTATCCGCACGCTCGGAGACTACAGGACCCTGCGCGGCCAGTACGCCACCATGGCCGACCAGCTCGAACAACAGGCGGCCAGACTGGCCGAGACAGAGGCCGCCCTGGCCTCGGTGCGGGCGGAAAAGGCCAGGCTGGTTGCCAGCTACGAGGAACAGGTGGCCGACCTGCGCGAGGAACAGAGCCGGCTCGAGGGCAGCATCAGCAGGCTGGACGAACGGAGCAGGATTATCCAGACGGTGATGGACCACATCGGGGTCAAGGTCAAGGTGGAGGAGGACCCGGGCCACAGCGGCGGCCCCTTCATCGAGGAAAAGCGGGATTACGGCGACAGCCTCATCTCATCCACCGAACGGTACCTGGAACTCCTGCAGAAGATCCCGCTGGGCAAGCCCATCAATACCGGGATCAGCTCAGGGTTCGGCTCCAGGACCGATCCCATCAATCACAAGAGGGCCTTTCATGCCGGTGTCGACTTCAAGGGTAACACCGGGGACAGGGTCCATGCCACCGGCGATGCCGTGGTGAAACAGGTGGGCTATAACAAGGGGCTCGGGCGCTACGTCATCCTCTCGCACGGCAACGGCTACGAATCGGTCTTTGCCCACCTGCAGAAGCAGCTCGTCAAAAGGGGCGACCGGGTCAGCCGGGGCCAGGTCATCGGCCTGCTGGGCAATACAGGCCGCAGCACCGGATCGCACCTCCACTACGAGCTGCGTTACCAAGGCAGGGCGATCAACCCCATGAAATACATGCAGGTGGCCGGCCTCAGCCTCACCGTGCGGCAGTAGATTCCATGGCACTGTTCAGAAAGAAAACCCGGACACCGGCAGCGGAAACCAGGGGCTCGGACATGCCCATCTCCTCTATCATCTCCAGCGAGATGCAGGTGCAGGGAGATATCAGGTTCAAAGGCAAGGCACGGATCGACGGCACGGTTCAGGGCGACATCAGGGGCGAGTACCTGGTAATCAGTGAAAGCGGAACGATCCACGGCAACCTGGATCTGGAGACCCTGGTCTGCCACGGCAGGGTGGAGGGAGACGTCAAGGCCGAGCTGATCACGGCACACAGCACTGCCAGCATCAACGGCTGCCTTACGGCGGCGAACCTGACCGTGGAGGCAGGCGCCACCCTGGAAGGCGAAATCAGGGCCGCGCGCCGAGAGCAGGCAGCGGCACCCCTGGCCGCCGCATCGGCCGGTACAAAAGGCGGGACCAATCCCAAGGCAGCCCCGGCCGCTTCGCCCGAGACCACTGCCTGAGGTTGCCGGTGCTCCTGTGCCGAAAAATGACAGGACCAACCATCCGGAGCGGAAGAGAGGAGAACATTTCCAGAGTTTTCGGTATCCTCCGCTCCAGGATGGTTGTGGCTGCAATCCTGTCGGCCCCTATGGCATGGCGGTGTATTCTCCGCGCCGCCATGTCATAGGGTAGCCTGTTATATACTCCGTGATCCCGCACCTGGCAATGTGGCATATTGTCGCATTTTCTTGAACAATTCCCTTCACACCCATGCTCCCAGCCACTTCCGCAGGCCACCCCGGCAGCCGGGAAACCGCCGATATAGCCTTTACCTGGCTCCTGCACCTTCGCTGGGGCGCGGTGGTCTGCCAGCTCCTGCTGATCACGGCCATCCACCTTCTCTTCAGCATCCAGCTCCCCCTGCTGATCGTCTCGGCAATCATTCTCTTCCAGGCGGCCAGCAACCTGGTATTCGCCGCCTTCAAGAAAAAGAAGAAATGGCTCGACCGGATGCTCGTCACCGGCATGTTCATGGATATCCTGCTCCTGACCCTGCTGCTCTTCTATACCGGCGGCCCCATGAATCCGTTCACCTCCCTCTACCTGGTGCACATCGTCATCGCCTCCATCATCCTGCGGCCGAAGATAACCTGGATTCTCCTCCTGTTCACGGTCTCCTGCTATGCCGCCCTGTTCCAGCTTCCGGACCAGAGCGGCGCCGCGCCCTTTCCCATCGGCGGAACAGCGCCGGTCCCGGCATGCCATGCCACCACCGGCTCGACTCCCGACAAGATGCAGATCCACCTGCAGGGCATGCTGCTGGCCTTTGTGCTCACCGCCCTGTTCATCGTCTTTTTCGTCAGCAAGATCCAGCAGTCGCTCAACAACTACCAGGAGACCGTGGCCTCGCTCAACGAGGAAAAGAACCGCAGCGAACGCCTTGCCTCGCTGGCCACCCTGTCGGCGGGTGCGGCCCATGAACTGGCCACCCCACTCTCCCTGATCGCGGTCATCTCCGGCGAGATGTACCACACGCTGCTCAACAAGGAACACGACGACGAGCTGATCCAGGACGCCCGGCTGATCAGGCAACAGGTCGACATCTGCAAGGAGATCCTCTACCACATGACCGCCGATGCCGGCCAGCCAATGGGGGAGCAGCCCATACTCCTCGAGCTGGGCGACCTGCTGTCCGAGCTGGAACGTGACTTTGCGGCGCACAGGCTGCACATCGTCAACAGGGCGGGTGACCTGGCCATGCAGGTGCCACGGAGGACCATGAAACGCGCCCTCAGCGGACTGATCAAGAATGGTTTTGACGCGGGAGAAAACATGGAAGTGCGGATGACCTGTTTCCGGGAAGGGGACCGGCTCGCCTTCCTGGTCGAGGACAACGGGATCGGCATGGACGAGGAGACCCTGGCCCGGGCCACGGAGCCCTTCTTCAGCACCAAGGAACCCGGCCAGGGCATGGGGCTGGGCCTCTTCCTGGCCAGGTCCGTGGGAGAACGCTACGGCGGCGGGTTGCTGCTGGAATCCCGCCCCGGATCCGGCACCCGGGCCACCCTCTATTTCGCGCTCGACCGGATCATGGCCACCGGAACCTGACCCGGGCGGACAACGGGCGCCGGGACTTCCGCACGGAGCCCGCCCCGGCCAAGCCGCGTGAGCGGTCTGCCTGGCGGGTCTCGAGAACCTCCTGTCTCCTACTCTTCCTTGATCGCCAGAAGGGGCTCCATCCGGGCCAGGCGGACGATGGGAACCAGGGCGCCCAGGAGACAGACCACAATGCCGGCCGCCATGGCCAGCAGGCTGAACAGCACACTGGCCGTCGTGATGCCCATGGATACGCCGAGCCGGTTGAGCAGGTCGAAGTCACCGGCCGTATAGTGGATGAGGAACTGGCCGCCCACGATTCCCAGGGCCCCGCCCATGCAGGAGATGATGGCGGCCTCGGCCATGAACATCCTGATGATGTGGGAGCGGCGGGCGCCGATGGCGCGCAGGATGCCGATCTCCCGTTTCCGCTCGTTGGTGATGGCCGAAAAGGTGGACCAGGCCAGGAGAATGGCCAGCAGCGAGGAGACCAGGATGGTGACTGAAAAGACCCGCAGGATGTCCTTCAGCGTTGCCCGGATGTCAGCGCCGATGGTGCCGCTGGTCATGATGCCCACGGTGGGGTTCTCCGACTGGATCTTGCGGGTCAGGTCTTCCACATCCACGCCCTCCCTGACCTTGATGAAAACGATGGATATCTTGTCCTTGGAATAACTGCCCGCTGCCGTCTCGGTCACCTGGGACAGGTCAGCGTAACGCATGAAGATGCCGTGATCGAGGCCGGTGCCTGTTTTTTCGAGATGACCGACCACCTTGATGGGGTGACCGAACAGGGTTGCGGTGGAGATCAGTCCCAGGTATTCCCAGACATAGCTGCCCACGTAGGCCTCGCCCTCGCCCAGTGCCGGCACGGACGGAGGCAGCCAGGGCTTGACGACAAAGTCTGTTGCCGGATCGATGGCAACCACCTGGCCGGCGACAATGGAACAGCATCCCGATTCCAGGGTCCTGAGGTAGACCTGGAAGGTCACCTTGTCGATCTCCGGCATTTTCCGGACAGAATCAAGGATGGACCTGTCCATGTAGAACGTCTTTTCGCTGGACTCCAGGATGAACTCCTCGGCCATGCCCATGGCCTCGGCCGGTACCAGGACGATATCGGCCCCCAGTTTCTTCGAGGCCGCCTCCAGGTTTTCCTGGACCATATCGTTGAAAAGAAACGCAAAGACCAGCAGCGCAACAAGGAGACCGACCGCCAGCACCAGCACCGAGTTGCGAAACAGCTTGCGGATGACCGTCTTCCAGGCCACCGCGAAAATCGAAGAAACTCCTTCCCGTGACATAAGGACCTGCTTGCGAAAAAAAAACACCAAACGCCCCGAACGGCATCAGCCTCCCGGAAACACCACAAAAAAACCGGAGAGAAGTTCCCCTCTCTCCGGTCATGCCGCATGAAAAACGGATCAGGCGCTACTTCCAGTTCGCATCGATGCCGCAGAGGACAGCGTGCTGGTCGACCTCTTCCGCCTTGTGGCAGGGGGTGCAGACCGAGGTGGCCTTGCCGACGAACTTCCTGGCAGCCACGTCATACAGCTTGACCTGGCCGTCCATCATGTAGTCGTCCGGGCCCAGCTCCTTGTCGGCAACCTCTTCGGCGCAGAAGGGAGTCTTGTAGGAGATATTCTTGTAGTTGCCATCGGTCAGGGTCTTGGTCCTGGAGGTGGCGATGATGTACTTGGAGTCAGGAGTGAACATCGCATCGTGGTTCTCCTCCAGCTTGCCCATCATCTCGGAATCGAGGACCTTGAGGGTGTTGGCGTCGATCAGGTACATACGGTCGGCGCCGGAGTTGGCGATGTACTTGCCGTCCGGCGAGAAGTACTGGCGGAAGCTCATGGTCTTGCCCGGAGCACCGGGGGCGATACCCTTGGCCAGAACCTTGACCTTGCCATGGACCAGGGCGTCGGCATCGAGCATGATGAGGTGCATCTTTCCGATGGGCTTGCCCTGGGGCGTCTCGGCCTCGTTGATGGTGATGAGAATCTTCTTCATGTCCGGCGAGTTGGTGCCGTGATAAAACAGGTAGGGCGCCTTGATGTCAGCCTCGGTGCCCTCGAGGAAGACCCGCTGCACCAGCTTGAGATCGGACTTGCGGAAGACGTCGATATAGCCCTTGTTGGACATGGAGATGGGGATATAGTAGTCCTTGGTCTGGGCCGAGGCGCAGTACATGTGGTGGGTCTTGGTCGCCTCCTTGGGAATGGAGACATTGACGTCCTTGATCACCTCGCCGGTGACGAGATCACTCACGCCGACATGGGTCATCTTGGTGTTGGGATCAATGTGGTAGGTGGACCAGAACATCCGTTTGCGATTGCCGTTGTCGATACGGGCATCGTGGGTGGGATGGGTTTCCTCGTCACCGATGTCGATCTTGGTGAGCTTGTGCAGCTTGATGGGTGCATCGTCGCCGGGCACGATGGTCACATCCGCCTTGGCGAAATGTCCGCCCATGGCAGCGACATACAGGGTCGCGTCATAGGTTGTTGCCGCCTGCACCGGGGCGATTCCTCCGGCCAGTCCCCAGGTCAGGGCTCCTGCGGCGATAATAGTGTTGAACCATGTCCTTTTCGACACTGTCATGTTCTCCTCCTTTTCTGATTTCCATGGATTGCGTGGAACGGCCACACCCTGCGGCCGGCCCCGACAATTTTCACCCGTCGGGGAACTCTGGAAAACCCGGACGGACGAAACTGGATACTCGAATCTCTGGTTTGCTCTCTGAACCTCCCGAAAAAAGATGTTTTTTCAAAAAATGTTGATCTTTATACTACCTCGTAGTACAAAACCGGAACAGGAAAAGAGGATCGATCGCCCCTGAAAAAATGGCCTGACCCGGCAGTGGAACTGCAATATACCACGTGGTAGCATGGACGCAAGAAAAAAAACATGCTGTCCGCCACGGGAGACATGGAGAGCCTGTCAATCCGACTATCCGAAAAAGGGACTGCACCGTGATAATCGAATGCCGTAACCTCAAAAAAACCTATACCGCCGACGGCCAGACGGTCCGGGCGGTGGACAATGTCAACCTCTCTATCGCCGCCGGTGACTTTGCCATCATCCTCGGCCACTCCGGCTCGGGCAAGACCACCCTGCTCTCCATGATCGGCGGCCTGACCAGCCCGGACTCGGGCGAGGTCCTGGTCAACGGCATCGAGAACTGGCACCAGAGCGACGCCCGCCTCACCGAGATGCGCAACCGGACCATCGGCTTCATCTTCCAGTTTGCCAGCCTGATCCCCACCCTGACGGCCCTGGAGAACATCCTGCTCCCCTTGAGCTTCGGCAACAGGAAGGCCGCCAGCAGGCGGCAGGCGCGCGATATCCTGGCCCAGGTCGGGCTCAAGGACAGGGAAAACGCCTTTCCGGCCCAGCTCTCGGGAGGACAGCAGCGGCGGATCGCCATTGCCCGCGCCTTTATCAACGAGCCGGCCATCATCCTGGCCGACGAGCCCACCGGCGATCTCGACGAAGACACGGAACAGGAGATTCTCTCGGTTTTCCGCGAGTACCACCGCCAGGGAACGACCTTTGTCGTCGTGACCCACAACGTGCACCTGGCCGAGTCCCAGGACAACCCGCGCATCCTGCACATGCGCAAGGGCGTCCTCAGTGAAGAGAACCCGGCCCGGGTCCGGGCGGCATAGGGTGACCGCCATGCTGCACCGCGCACTCCTGCCCGCGTTCTGGTTCCTGCTCACCATCTGCCTGCTCAGCGGCTGTTCCCGGCAGGAAACGCCGCCGCTCAAGGTGGGCGACCCGGCCCCGGCCTTTACCGCGACGGACATGGAAGGCAGGACCATATCCAGCACACAACTTGCCGGCCACCCGGCCATTCTCCGTTTTTTCCTCATCGACTGCAAGTTCTGCAAGGCCGACACACCGGTACTCAACGACCTCTACAGGCAGTACAATGATTCGGGTCTAGCGGTCGTCTATATCGAGACCCTCGGTGTTCCTGACGACGATATCCGGCGCTTTGTCCACGACCTGGACATCAGGTTCCCGGTGGTCCGGGACAAGGGCGCCGGCATCGCAAGCCGCTACAACGTCAAGTCCCTGCCGCTCACCGTGGTCATCGACCCGCAGGGCAAGATCATCGGCGCCATCCTCGGCGGCATCAGCAAGGCCGAGCTGACCAGCCTGCTCGCGCCCTGGCTGCCGGCTGCACAGAAGCGGTAGCGGCGCCTGCACGAGAACACTGCCACCGCCCCCGGCAGACCCAAAAAAAAGGAGGAATCCATGTCCAAAACAGTCTTCAGAAAAATCCTGCTCTCCGTTGTCCTTGGCCTGTTCGCGCTCTCCACGGTTCCGGCCGGAGCAGCGACGCCGGACGAGACCGTGACCCCGAAGAGCCGCTGCGCCGTGTGCGGCATGTTTGTCGCCAAGTACAAGAACTGGCTAACCGGCATCCAGCTTGCCGATGGAACGGAAAAATATTTCGACGGGGTCAAGGACATGATGGTCTTCTACTTCTCCCCGGAGAAATACGGTGTCTCCGGCCGGGACCAGATCAAAAAGATCCAGGTCCGGGACTACTACACCATGCAGTGGATCGACGGCCGCAAGGCATTCTATGTTGTCGGCTCCGACGTCATGGGCCCCATGGGCAAGGAGCTGATCCCCTTTGCCAGCCGCGATGCAGCCGAGACCTTTCTCAAGGACCACAAGGGGCACAAGGTCCTCACCTTTGACGAGATCACCGACGACCTGGTCCAGTCCATGCGCTCGGGCATGAAGATGAAGATGCACATGC
>DRKI01000041.1 GCA_011051875.1 Desulfobulbus sp.
CGCGGCCAGCCGGGACCGCTACCGCGACGAAAATGTCGACCTGGTCCTCACCCAGGATTCGACGGTCAAGATTCGCGACTCCATGCGGGTGCTGGGCTTCAATCTGCTCCTGGGCGTCGTCCTGGTCTCCATCCTCATCTGGGCGGTGATGGGGTTGCGCAACGCCGCCCTGACCACGGTGGGCATTCCCTTTGCCTTCCTGGTCACCATGGCCATCATGTACATGACCGGCAACTCCATCAACGAGCTGTCCCTGTTTTCCTTTGTCCTGGTCTCGGGGATCATCGTCGATGACGCCATCGTGGTGGTGGAGAACATCTACCGGCACATCCAGGCCGGCAGTGACCGGAAGACCGCGGTCATCGAGGGCGCGGCCGAGGTCATGCTGCCGGTGGTCTCCGCCACCCTGACCACCATCGCCGCCTTCCTGCCCATGCTCATCATGTCGGGCTCCATCGGCGAATTCTTCGCCGTTATTCCCAAGGCCGTCTCCTATGCCCTGGCCGCCTCCCTCTTCGAGTGTCTCCTGATCCTGCCCATCCATTACCTGGACTTTGGCCCGGACGTGCGGCAGGCCAGGCGGCGTGGCCGCCACTACCGGATCAGTTGCGGCAGCCACAGTTTCGTGGTCGAGGATACCTGGTTCATGGCCTGCAACCGGCGATTCTTCAACCGTCTGCTCGCACTGGCCCTGCGCCACCGGCTGCCGACCCTGACCATCCTGGCCCTGGCCTTTGTCGTTGCCATGGTGATCGGCGCCCTCTCCCTGAGCGGCAGGATGAACCTGATCCGGGTCACCTTCTTTCCCGACGACTACTCCATCTATTATGTGGAACTGGACGGACCGGTGGGAACCCCCATCGAGCGTACCCATGCCCTGGTCCGCAAGATCGCTGCCGCTGTCATGGCCGACGGACCCGGCATGGCTGCCTCGGCCCAGGGCGTGGCCGGCTTTTACCTCAACGAGGACTACATGCCGGTATGGGGGAACAACCGCGGCCACGTGGTGGTGACCCTGCCGGCGGTCCGAGAGCGCAGGTTCGAGGATGCGCCGGAAAACGACATCCTCCGTCACCTGGACACCATGCGCCGCAAGCTGGCCCATTTCGCGGACACCGGGTTCTCCCTGCGCATCAGGCCGGAAAAGGATGGACCGCCGGCGGGAAAAGATGTCAACATCCGGGTCCTGGGAAAACAGATGGGCCTGGTGCAGGATCTGGCCGTTGCCCTCAAGAACTACCTGCGCAACGATCCGGTCATGGGCCCGGCCCTGGTCGATCTCCAGGACGACCAGGGCCAGCCGGGCCGGGTGCTGCGCTTCCGCATCCTGCGGCAGCGGGCCGCCGAGTACGGCCTCGACCCGCGCCAGGTTGCCCTGGTCGCCGGATCGGTGCTCAACGGCCAGATAGTGGGCAAGTACCGCCTGCAGGACGAGGAGATCGACCTGAAGCTCATGGTCCAGGGCCAGGGCCGCTTCCCCTTTGCCCGCGCCCTGGCGACTCCCATCATCGAGCATACCGAGGGGCCGGTGCGGCTGCAGGATGTCTGTCGGCCGCAGTTTACCGTCGAGCCGGGATTTCTCCACCGCTTCCAGGGCCAGCGGGCCATCACCCTCAAGGCCAATATCCGGGATGGCAGCGGCGTCTCCACCCAGATGGTGGTTGACCGGGTACGCCGACACGTTGCCTCGATCCAGGAACACTACCCGGGCGTGGCCCTCAACTTTGCCGGTGAATACGAGTCCACACGGCGCTCCTACACCTCGCTGACTTACGCCTTTCTCATCGCCCTGCTCCTGATCTACCTGATCCTGGCCACCCAGTTCAGCTCCTACATCCAGCCCCTGATCATCATCTCGGCGGTGATCTTTGCCCTGACCGGGGTGACCTACGGCACTTTTCTTTCCCGTTCCCTCTTTACTATCAATTCATTCATGGCTATTGTTGGTGTGACAGGGGTCGTGGTCAATGACTCCCTGGTGCTCATCGAATTCATCAACAAATCCTTTGCCCGGGGCCTGGGAAGACGCGAGGCCATTGTTGCAGGCACCAATATCCGGTTACGCCCCATCATCCTGACCACCCTGACCACTACCCTGGGCCTGCTGCCCATGGCCATCGGCATTCCCGAGTACTCGCTGGTCTGGGGCACCATGGCCATGACCTTTGTCACCGGCCTCTGCACGGCCACCTTCCTGACCATTGTCATCATTCCCGTGGAATGGGACATGCTGCAGGCGATCCGGGAGCGCGGCCAGGCCAGACAGGACCACGGCAGGCCCCGGCTGCCCACCATGATCACCATAAAACCGCTGGACCCATGACAGACGAAGTATTTCCCCGGCATCACTATGCCGACGACGTCGCCGTTATCCACCATGGCGACAAGACCATCCTCCTGGTGGGCACGGCCCACATCTCGCAGCAGTCCGCCGACCTGGTGGAACAGGTCATCGAGCAGGAACAACCGGACACGGTCTGCATCGAGCTGGACGAAAAGCGCTATGCCGCCCTGTCCAGGCGGCAGCGCTGGGAGAACCTGGACCTGAAACAGGTTATCCGCAGCAAGCAGCTCTCCACCCTGCTGGTCAACCTGGTGCTGGCCTCCTACCAGAAGAAGCTGGGCGGCCAACTCGGCATCATGCCGGGCACCGAGCTGCTGGCCGCGGCCCGCACCGCGGAGCGGCACGACATCCCTGTGCAGCTCTGTGACCGGGACGTGCGGGTCACCCTGCGCCGGGCCTGGCACGCCACATCGTTCTTCAAAAAGGGCTACCTGCTGGCCACCCTGTTCGCCTCCCTGTTCGACACAACAGAACTGGATGAGAACAAGCTGGCCGAACTGCGCAGAAAGGATGTGCTCTCCGAACTGATGGAGGAGATGGGCGAGGCCCTGCCCGATGCCAAGAAGGTGCTCATCGACGAACGCGACATCTACATGGCCGAGAAGATCAAGCAGGCGCCGGGCAGGAGGATCGTGGCCGTGGTCGGGGCCGGCCACATGGCGGGCATCATGCGGGTGATGGACGAGGACCATGCGGACGAGATGGCAGCGATCAACACCATCCCACCCGTCTCCAAGGCTTGGAAGATCGTGGGCTGGGGCATACCGGCAGCCATTATTTTTTCGGTCGTGGCTATCGGCTTCCGGCAGGGTGCCGGCGAGGCCGGCGCCAACGCCCTCTACTGGATCCTGGCCAACGGCATTCCCTCGGCCATCGGTGCCGTGGCCGCCTGGGCGCACCCCGCCACCATCCTTTCCGCCTTTGCCGCCGCGCCCGTCACCAGCCTGACACCGGTGATCGGCGCCGGCTACGTGTGTGCCTTTGTCCAGGTCATGACGCGGCCGCCGGTGGTGCGCGAATTCGAGGCCGTGGGCAGTGACATCGCCACCGTGCGCGGCTGGTGGCAGAACAAGCTGCTGCGCGTCTTCCTGGTCTTCATCCTGACCGGACTCGGCTCGGCCATCGGCACCTGGGTGGGCGGCTACCGGATCGTCACCAATCTCTTCAGTTGACCACGTTCATCCATTGCGCATGAGCCATTGCCTGATCCCTCCATCCACGAACAATCCCGACCACGCACGATCATGAAACAAGAGACGACAGCACCCACACTCAACGGCAGACAGAAACAACACCTGCGCGGCCTGGCCCATCACCTTGAGCCGGTGGTCCATGTTGGCCGCGAGGGCCTTTCCGAAAACCTGATCCGCTCCGCCAGGCAGGCCCTGCTGGCGCGGGAACTGATCAAGGTCAAGCTGGGCCAGAACTGTCCCCTGGCGAAAAAAGAGGCCGCAAGGGAAATCGCCCAACAGACCGGCGCTGTTTTGGTCCAGCTCATCGGCAAGACCATCATCCTCTTCCAGCCCAACCCGGACCTGCCCCGGGAGCGCCG
>DRKI01000042.1 GCA_011051875.1 Desulfobulbus sp.
CCATATGACCACCAGTGCTTGCGGTGTCTCCGGGAAACCCGGCCACGGGACACCCTGGCAGCTTCCGCCATGGCGCCGGAGACATCCGGTTTGAATACACGTATTTTCCCGGGCCTGGCGGCGACCTACGGCATGCACCGACCCGAACCCGATAAATCAAGAAAAATTACTGTATTTTTTTCATCCTGTCAATATGGAGGAAGGGGAAGGCGAAAAATCATCCTGCCGTGACACGTATCGTCCCGGCAGATCAGGGATCAGTCCCTGAGAAGGAGAAGGGAGTAAATCTGCTGCAGGGTGTGCGCAATTGCAGGCGAAACCTGTCCCGGGGCAGGAGGCAGGGATGTGCCCGGGGTGGCCGGGGCGGAGGCGGTCGGCGGCGGCAGGAATATTTCCCTGGTATAGCTGCTCTCGCTCTGTGCGTTGTAGGCGGTCATGGCGAAATAGAGCGGACCGGTCAGACCGGAGAGCGTGCAGCGGGGCGTATCGCTCCAGAGATTTTCACACACCACCTCGCCGGCGGCCAGGGCCTGGCAGAGCTGGGGATCACCGCCTTCGCACCGCTCCCACTCAGTGAAGTCGATGAACCTGTCGTAGTGAAAACCCGGTCTCGGGCGGCCGGCGCTGTCGAAGCGGCTGGTGGTGCCGTAATAGAGCCGGTAGCCGATGACATTGTCTTCAGGAGGATTGGCCCGCCAGGAAAAGGTGACCTCACCGGCGGCCAGGGCGTCGGCCAGGCCGCCGGACAACAGGAGCAGGGCAAGGACCAGGAAACAGCAGAAGGCCGACAGGCAGTCCGGCAGGGGAAGCTCGGACAGGGACACGGTATTCACTTTGGAATCACTCCTCCATTCTGCGGATGTACACGAAACGGCTCAGGCCGCCTTGCACGCGGTGCCCGTACCCGGCACCGGCCGGACCGTCCGGACGTCATGAATTCCCCCTGGCCCGGACACGAAAAAATCGCCCGTACACACTTCGGCTCCGGACGATTCGCCAAGGGACATTGCTTCCCTTAAAGCATCTTTCATACCAGGAGGCAGACAGGAACACGGATCCGCGCTCATCCCTGAACATCACAGAAAATCAGGATGATACGCAGGCACCCCGGAACCGGTCAGTGCCAGGCCGGACAGCTGCCAGGCGTCCTTTCGCCGCCTGCTGGCCGGAACTCCTGAGAATTTTATTCATTTGTCGCCAAAAGACGACACTTAAAAATCTTTGAAATCAAACAGATAGATTAAGAAGACCGCATGCCGTCTCCATTCAGAGACGGCACACGTTGTGGGAGCCTATACCATATTCTGCTCAAGATTTAAAGAGCGAAGGAACGATATGGTGGCGATTGAGAAGCTTGTAGAAATCCGTTCGGTTACGGTGGGCGATGCGGGCGGCCTGGGAGACATTACCGCGCGTGGTCTGGAGAAGCTGGATGAGGTACTGTTGCTCGAACTGACGCCGTGCCTCGGCCAGGGGCAGGATCTTCTTCTGGTGCTGCTTGATGGCGTCGTGGAGCAGGTCCTCCGAGATCAGCGGCGAAGTGGCCAGGGCCACGGCGTGTTCAACCACGTTATAGAGCTGGCGGACATTGCCGGGCCAGGCGGCGTCAACCAGGGTCTGCATGGCCTCGGGCGTGAACTTCTTCACCGGCTTGTCGCTACCCGCGGACAACATCTCGACAAAATGTTCCGCCAGGAGCGGAATGTCTTCCTTGCGCTCGTGCAGGGGCGGCAGCTCCAGGCTGACGACATTGAGGCGGTAGAAGAGATCCTCGCGGAACTTCTTCTCGGCAATGGCCTCCTCCAGGTCGCGGTGGGTGGCCGAGATGATCCGTACGTCCACGTCCACCGGCTGGGTGGAGCCCACGGGCCGGATCTTGCGCTCCTGCAGCACCCGGAGCAGCTTCACCTGCAGGTGCAGGGGCATGTCGCCGATCTCGTCCAGGAACAGGGTTCCCTTGTGTGCGGACTGGAAAAGACCGGCATAGCTGCGGGAGGCACCGGTGAAGGAGCCCTTGACATGGCCGAACAGCTCGGACTCGAGCAGGGTCTCCGGAATGGCGGTACAGTTGACCGGGATGAAGGGCCCCTCCCTGCGGGCGCTGGCGCGGTGGATGGCAATGGCCAGCAGTTCCTTGCCGGTCCCGGATTCGCCGCGGATCAGGACGGTGGCTTCGCTCTCGGCCACCAGCTTGGCCCGTGACAGCAGCTCTTCCATGACCGCGCTTTTGGAAACCAGGTCGCGTCGCCATTCGTCCTGGTCCTCGGGAGAGGCATTGCCGCCACCGGTTGAAAACTGGAGCGCCTTTTCCGTCTCCTCCAGCAGCTCCTTGCCGTCTATCGGCTTGGTGAGAAATGAAAAGACACCCTGCCGGGTGGCCTCCACCGCTTCGGGAATGGAGCCGTGCGCGGTGATGATGATCACCGGGATCGCCTTGTTCCGTTCCCGGATCGCCTCGAAGAGCGCCATGCCGTCAATCCCCGGCATACGCAGATCGGTGAGCACGACGTGGGGATTGATCAGCGCCAGCTTGGCCAGCGCCTCCTCCCCGCTCAGGGCGGTGGTCACCTCGTAGCCGTTGCTTTCCAGCCGCAGCTTCCAAAGGCTGAGCAGGTCCTCCTCGTCATCGACGAGCAGAACGCGATATCCTTGGTCACTCATTTCAACGTTCCCTGTTCTTGATGATATTTTCTATATTTTTCAACTGTTCGATCTGGTTCTGCAGCTCCCTGATCCGGACCTGGGCCTGGGCGAGCTCCGCCTTGAGCTGCTCGTTCCCGGCCTGAAGCTCCTCCTGCCGGTCCAGGAGCTTTTTGCGCGCGATCCAGCGGTTAATCTTTGCCTGGTCCAGCCGGTCCATCAGGATTTTCAGCCCCTGCAGGTCCTGGCCGGACTCAGGATGTTCCTCGATATACCTGGCAAGGACCTCCATACCCTTCTTAAACTGCTTGTAGTCGGCGCGCCTGTTCAGGGCGAGGCAGATCAGCCGCAGCTTGTCCCGGTCATCGCCCGAGCCGAGTTTTTTTTCGGCCGCGCTGAAATGAAGATCAAACTCCTTGCTCCGAACCGACTGCAGCTCCTCGAGGCAGGAGAGGACGTAGGAGCAATCGGTGGGCCGGAAGACAATGGTCGGATCCATGGTCCCCCCGGCAACGACGCGACGGTTCGTCAACTCGGCGCAACCGGAAAGCAGCAGCAGGCAGCCGCCACCAACAATCATGCACAAAAACACTCTTTTCATTTTTCAGCTCACGTGGATAACGGCAGGGTCACGGCAAAACACGCTCCCTTTTTCCTGGCAAGCAGGCGAATCTCGCCGCCATGATTCTGCACGTATTCTTTGGTTATTGCAAGCCCCAGGCCTGATCCCTTGACAATGGCGTTTTTCGCGCCCTTTCCCTGGAAAAAAGGGGAAAAGATGCGGGAACGGTCTTCGTCGTCGATACCGGGCCCGGAATCCTCGACCAGGACATGGACCAGGCCGCCCTCGTTTTTCATCCGGATCCGGATGGTCCCCTCCTCCGGCGTGAACTTGACCGCATTGGAAAGCAGGTTGTCAAACACGGTGCGCAACTGCTGCGGATTGGCGTCGATGCGCGTGTTGGCCAGGCGGACATCGAGGCGGATGTGCCGGGCCAGGATCGAGTTGCGGTGGTCGGAGATCACCGAGTCGATGAGCTCGTCCAGCCGCACCTCTTTCTTCTCCACCGTGCCCTTACGGGCCTGGGCCATGTTGAAGTCGAGGATATTCTCGATCAGCTTCTGCAGCTTGCCACAGTTCTTGTCCAGGATGGCGACCACGTCTTCCTGGCTGCGGTTCATGGGGCCGACCAGCTCGTCACGCAGCAGTCCGACTCCCTCCTTGATCGAGGCCAGCGGGGTTTTCAGTTCATGCGAGATATGGGCCACCATCTTCACCTTTTCCCGGTCCAGCTTGGCCAGCCGCTGCCGCAGCCAGTCCAGCTTGCGGCCCAGGGCCTCCAGGTCCCGGGGACCGAAGACCTCGACCGGTGTCTTGAAGTCACCGTCGCCAAGCCGCTCAATGCCCTTGTCAATCTGGCGGACCGGCTTGGAGATCAGGACCATGAACACGGCAATGAGCAGGGCGCTGAAGCCGATCAGGCCGGAGGTCTGCCATATGAGGGTCTCCTTGTCATGGCTCACCTTCTCCTTAAGCGCGTCGACCTGGTCGATCATCAGCTTGTTGCTGGCCCGTTCCACGGCAGCGGCCAGCCGGTCGATGTCGCGATAGCGCGACAAGATCTCCTCCTGCTCCTTTTTCAGCGACTCCGGACCGCTGGATGTGCGATTCAGGGCCGCGACCAGGTAGCTTTCACCGGCCCTGAGCCGAGCAATGAGCTGCAGCAGTTCCTCGTCTGATACCGAAGAGGCGAGATGGTCCAGGACGCGGGTGATCTCCTCGTGCATCCTGTTGACCTCGGCGAGCTGGGAGGCCTCGCCAAGCACGTTGTAGAGGCGCGCCTTGCGCTCCTGGTCCTGGAGCAGGCCGGCGATCTTGCGGCTGCTGCTGACCCGGTCCACCGAGCTGTACACGGCAACAGCACTCTGCTGGACCAGGCCATCGAGGATCCGCACCGAGCTGACCAGGGCCGCGATGAGCGGCAGGGAGACGAAAAAGAACCCTGTCAGCAGCAGGCCGTAGAAAGAATGGGGTCGATAGAATCTCACCGTGACACCTCACCGGGTCCGCAGAGATAGATATATTGCCAGGCCCACGGCTTGCCGGTGGTCATCTGGCCAGGTACACATTGTCGATATAGAGCACGAGCGGCAAGGGTTGCCTGACCACAAAGATACCAAAACCCTCGATCCTCTGCATGTCCATTGTCCTGCCGGCCGGCGCCGTCCTCACCTCGTCCAGGGAGAGGGCCAGGTCATTCCAGCCGCTCTTGAGCAGAAAGCGCTTGTGGAACCGATCCTCGAACCGTTGCCCATGATCCCGATGCAGGGTGTCGTTGATACGGCAGTGGAGGGCCAGTTCCCGGCTGCCCGGATTGTAGACGCTGAAACGGAGCCACCGGTATCCCCGCCAGTCATGGGGAAAATAGAAGAGACTGGTACCGGAGTAGGTGGCCGTGGAGAGCTGTACCCGCAGCGCATGCCTTCCGTGCCGGACCGGGGAGGTCACGACCCGAAGCTGGCGGGTATCTTTCCAGCGCAGCCGCTCAAAAGGGGTCTCGAAATCCGAGAGCTCCGGGAACCGGTCCCTGGCCAGCCGCTCGTCGATCACCGCCCTGGCCAGGGGCCATGCCGCAAGCAGCACCAGACCGACGACAGCGGCCTGCAGCATCCTGAGCCGGACACCGGCCACAGGAACAGCTACAGGAGAGAAAAAGGCGAAACCGACCAGGCAGCCAAGCTGGTTGCGCATGACATCGCGCAGGTCGGGAAACCGTCCGTCAATGCCCATCTGCAACAGCTCAACACCGATCCCGGCCAATAGAATACCAAAAAAAACCTGCAGAAACAGGAAAAAAAATGTCCGGCCGGGATTTCTCGCCAGCAGAATGCGGGCAAGAAGCCAGGTGGCAAGAGTAAAAAACAGGATATGACCAAGGTCCCAGGCCGCGGCAAAGGAACGGCTGGAATGATAACCGGGGCCGCCGAAGAAGAAAAAGGGAAAGCCGAGAAGAAGGGCAAAAGGAATAATCCGGCGCATGGGGATCGCTCTGCAGTAGGATGAAAGCAGCAGGTATCAGCTTAGCATGCCACCATTCCCATTGCAAGTCCTGCCGTTGCCTGCCGCGCGACCGGTACGCATACGGTGACCGGATTATCGCCTTCCTGACACCACAACGACCCGGCCTAGGTGATGTAGCCCTGCTCCTCGAGATAGAGCAGGATCTCCTGCACGGCCTCGGCCGGGGTCATGCGGCTGGTGTCGATGGTAAGCTCCGGGTTGGCCGGCGGGATGTAGGGATCGGAGACACCGGTGACGCCCTTGACCAGGCCGGCCCGTGCCCTGGCATAGAGTCCCTTGCGGTCGCGCTGCTCGCAAACCTCGAGCGGCGTTGCCACGTAGACCTCGATATAGCCGCCATAGCGGCTGATCAGCGCCCGGTTGGCCTGCCGTGACTCCTCGTAGGGGGCGATGGGGGCGCAGAGGGCAATACCGCCGTTTTTTGTGATTTCACTGGCCACGAACCCGATCCGGGTGACGTTGAGGTTGCGGTGTTCCCTTGAAAAATTCAGCTCCGAGGAAAGGTTCCGGCGCACGATATCGCCGTCGAGCAGGGTCACGGGCCGGTCCCGCATCTCCATGAACCGGACCATCAGGACCTTGGCAATGGTGGACTTGCCGGAGCCGGAAAGGCCGGTGAGGAAGATGGTGAACCCCTGCCTGCTCCGTGGCGGGAAGGCCCGCTGCAGCTCGGCGACCACACCGGGATAGGAAAACCAGGAGGGAATCTCCAGGCCCCATTCCAGGCGGCGGCGCAGTTCGTCTGACGTGATGTCCTTGACCTTTTCCTCGTGGACGTTATCGAGAAAGACATACTGCGCCTTCTCCTCCACGTAACCCATGGGCCGCTCCGGCACCATCTCGATGCCGGTTTCCGCGGCCAGCGACGCAACCAGCTCCTGGGCCGCACCACGTGGATAGAACAGTTTCTGCCGGGTTCCGGCAAAGGGGTCGCCATGGTCGTCGGAGACCATGAAGTGGCTGCAGCCGTAGTTCTTGCGGATAATGGCGTGCCAGAGCGCCTCGCGCGGGCCGGCGTGCCGTTCAGCCAGCGGGGTGATCCCGAGGAGAATCATGTTCTTGGGAAAATGCTGGACAAACTCCTGGTAGCAGTGGACATGGGTATAATGATCCATGTTGCCGGGATATTCCAGGCCGACCACGGGGTGAAGGAAGATGCTGGCGCTTACCTCGCGCGCCGCGGCCAGGACCATCTCGCGGTGGGCGCAGTGCAGGTATTCCTGGGTGTGGAATCCGAGCACCCGTCGCCAGCCATACTGGGTGAAACGACGGTGCGTCTCGGAAGGCGTGAGCCGCAGGTCCCGAAAATCGTAGTGAACGGGCAGCGACACCCCCTCGACACTGCCGCCCACATACCACTCGCCCACCTCCTCGTAGAGATACTGTACCCCGGGATGCAGCGCGGCATCGGTGGTACCGTACACCGCCTCGGCCTCGGCCTCCTTGTCCGGCCGCCACACCTCCTCCACGGTCAGCAGGGCCAGCAGGAATCCTTCCTGGTCATTGAGGGCGATCCGCTGTCCGATCTCCAGGGATCCGGCAAACTCCTCCGACACATCGAGGCAGACCGGAATCGGCCAGACACAGCCGTCGGCTAGACGCATCCGCTCCAGCACCCCCTGGTAGTCCTCCCGGCAGAGGTAGCCGGAAAGAGGATAGAAGGCACGGTTCAGGAGTGACTCGAGATCACAGAGCTGCCGCGTATCGAGATCCAGGGACACCAGCTCGACAGCCGCTGTCCGCAGCTTTTCGGCCCGACGAAAATGGACAATGAGACTTTCTGAAGAATTCATGAAAAACCTATCTGCTGAATCATCGCCAGGCCGCTCCTGAGACCTGATCGTACAAGAATATTGCGCAGGTCCCGGGCCGGACCGATCCTGGTGCCGGATACAATCCGTCCCTCTCTGCCGCATACTGTCCCCAAGATATCCGATCGGAAAAAAAATACACCTGCCGCTAACCGAAAACCATTGCCGCTCAAGGATTTCCAACGAACTGACATTTTTCTAACATATTGATATTACAATTCTTATTGACCATGACCACAATAAAACCATACAATAATTCCCAAAGGGCACCAAAAAGCAGATCTTGCCCGAAAACCTTTACCCCTTATCACACAAAAGTACAGGAGGCTGCAATGAAACAATTTTGTCTTACCATCGTCCTGCTTCTCTTCCTTGCCACCGCCGCCCTGGCCAAGGTCAACATCAACACGGCCACAGCGGAAGAGTTGCAGGCCATCAATGGTATCGGCCAGGTCAGGGCAGAGGCCATTGTCAAGGACCGCAAACAAAACGGCAAGTTCAAATCCATCGACGATCTGGCCAGGGTCAAGGGCATAGGCGAGAAAACCGTGAAAAAAATCAAGGATGAAATCACCATCGGCAAGTAATCCCCTCCTTCCGGCCGCTGCCCCCCAATGAGCCGCCAGGCGGCAGGGACAGGCGGCGGCCATACCATCCTGCAGGATCGAATCCACCATCCTGCGTCAGCCCCTCCTCTCCGCACAATGGATCCCGGGCCCGCAACAAGGCACCCTGGTATATCACTCCATTGTCAACACAACCGATCACGGGATATCCAATTACCCAGGATAACCACAGGACTTGCAAGCGGTTGCAGAGTGCCACAGCTGTGCGTGATCGAACTGCACAGGTATACACGCTGTATATGTAACGGGTCACAGGGCATGTAACCATTCGTTTTCATATTACCGAGGAATGTAAGTTGGCACGGGTGCCCCGATTTGGTGCAGGCGCGATTGTTCGCTACAGCCCCTCTATGCGGGCGATCGCGACCGTGCAAAAGCGGGTACCCGTAACGACTTACCCGTATATTGTGAGGTTCGGGCGCGTGCAGATGGGGTGCTCTGTGACCGCTTACTTGTCAACTGTTACGGCCTCCCGCCCCCCGGTCGTTCTTCGAACCGATTCCCGCCTTTCCCGGGCCATATGGCAACGGATCGCATTTTTTGGTGGAGTTTCTTGAACAAAATTGTACACTGCAAGCTGGAATATATCAAAAAAATCAGAAAACTGGCCCTGCTATACCTTGCCGGGACCGTGTTCAGTCGACATCCTTCTTTACCACCGCCACGCGGGGTGAAGGGGAACCTGCTATAGAGCGGCCTGCAGACTCAACCAGGTTTCGCCTTCCTGCCACCGGATTGGCAACAGATCGATACCATGCTGAATTTGCTAAAAAAATACTACCCGGTCAGAAATGTACTCTTTTTTGTCGGTGAGGGTCTGCTCATCTTCTTGACCATCAATCTTGCCTACCTGCTTTTCTCCGGCCCGGCAATCTACCGGATCGACTTCATGGACGATGCTGTCCGGGCCGCCGTGGTGACCGTGGTCTTCCAGGTCTGCCTCTACTTCTTTGACCTCTATGACCTGAGTGTCATCACCACGGATTTCATCGACTGGCTGGCGAGAATAATCCAGGCCTTTGGCTTCGGCTGCATTATTCTGGCTGTCATCTATTACCTGCTCCCCCAGATGGTGATCTCCACCAAGATCTTCTGGTCGAGTTACATCGTTATTTGCCTTGCCATCGTACTGTGGCGCATTCTCTACTTCAAGATCCTGAACGCACGGCTCTTCTCCCAGCCCATTGTGCTGATCGGGACTGGCAACCTGGCCATGGATATTGCAAGGGAAATCGAGGAGAAAAAAGACTCGGGATACAAAATATCCGCCTTTGTCGGGGCCCGGCCGCCTTCCTACAATCCTAATAACGCGCCGGTATTCGCTGACGCCTCAAACCTACTCCAACACTGTGCAGCCGCGGAAGTGCATCGCATCATCATCGCCCTGGACGACAGGCGGGGAACCATGCCGGTCAGGAACCTGCTGCAATGCAAGCTGCAGGGTATCGAGATCGACGAAGGCATAACCTTCTACGAGGCCATAACCGGCAAGATCCTGGTCAAGAAGGTCAACCCGGGCTGGCTCATCTTCTCTGAAGGATTCAGGACCGGCAGGATCCGCTACCTGGTCAAGCGAGCCATGGATATCGCTTTCTCTGTTTCCGGCCTGCTCTTCTCCCTGCCGGTCACCCTGCCCACAGCACTCCTCATCAAGCTGGAATCGCCCGGGCCGGTCTTCTACTGCCAGGAACGTGTGGGTGAAAAAGGCAAACCTTTCAAGGTGGTGAAATTCCGATCCATGCGCCAGGATGCAGAAAAAAACGGCGCTGTATGGGCGCAGGAAAACGATCCCCGGGTCACCCGGATCGGAGCCTTTATCCGCAGGACCCGGATCGACGAGATTCCCCAGATGTGGAACGTTCTGAAAGGGGAGATGAGCTTTGTCGGCCCCAGGCCCGAGCGTCCGGTCTTTGTCGAGCGGTTGACCAGGGTCATCCCCTACTATTCACTACGCCACTCGGTCAAGCCCGGGCTCACCGGCTGGGCCCAGGTCTGTTACCCTTACGGCGCCTCCGAAGAAGACGCCCTGCGCAAACTGGAATATGATCTCTACTACATCAAAAATTCTTCCGTTTTCATCGACATCCTGGTCGTTTTCCGAACCGTGAAAACCATCCTCTTCCAGAAAGGCGCCCGCTGAGAGGGTCTCCCGGCTGTCCACGCCGGGAGCCTCTCGAAGCAGGTACACACAAAGAAAACAAAGCGACCAACCGGCAAATCACCATGGGGACACAACAGCGACTGGGAGACATGCTTGTCTCTGCAGGACTGATCAGCGCCGATGAGCTGAAAAAGGCGCTGCGCCTGCAGGCTGGAGGAACACGCCGGATCGGTTACCTCCTGATCAGAATGGGCTTTATTACGGAAGAGCAGCTCCAGGCCACCCTGGCGGAGCAACTGGGGATCCCCCTTGTCCGTTGTTCAGAGAGATTCTCCCCTGAGGTCAGGAAGCTTCTCCCCCGATATCTCTGCACCCGCTTCAACGTTCTGCCCCTGGCCCTGGGACAGGACAATATTCTCGAGATCGCCATGGTGGACCCATCCGACACCGAGGCCATTTCCGAGATCGAAAAATACACCGGCAAGGTGTTACGCCCGCTTCTCGCCTCGCAAAGCGATATCTTCGCATCCATCCGCTCGCACATCCCATGGTCCAGCCGGGACATCTTCAATGCCGGCAACTCAACCTGGATCACCATGGCCATCGGGGGACTTGCCTTGGCACTCGTTGCAATTACGATTTTGCAATATAATCACGATAAATTCCGCTCAAAGTACGGCATAACGACCAGAACCGCCAACGCCATCATTTATCAGAATCACGATCTGATCCTCAAATTCAACCGGTCAGGAACAATATCCCTCCAGGGGCACGGCGCGTATGCCTCGGGCTCCTATGCCATTATCTTTAACGATATCAACTCTCTAAAAAAATTCCTCGACCGCAAGAAAACAGAGTTTTCCTCTGGACAGCTCACCTGGCTCAACTGGGCGCTTCAACACGGCCGACCTCCACGGTAACCGTTTATTCCCCCGGCACACTCCCTGCAATCAGAGTTGCGGACAGAGGCTCAACTCCTGTCCGCAGACCCGGCCAAGACTTCAATTCCCGGCAAGTCCACCGGGCGCCGCCACTGAATCATGCAGAAAAATCGGTCACCGACGGAGACTGTGCACCACCATGACAACAAACAAACCTTTCCTGCCGATATTGGCCGTGCTTGGAATCCTCGGGATACTCTTCACCGCCTCTCCCTGCCTTGCAGCCGATGCCAGCTTCAGCTGGCTGCCAAACACGGAATCAGACCTCGCAGGGTACAGGATCCACTACGGGACCACCTCAAGGAACTATGACACAGTAACAGACGTGCATCTTCCAGCCACGGCAGACGATGGCAGAGTTCACTACACTATAACCGGCCTGACACCGGGAACCACCTACTACTTTGCAGCAACCGCCTATAACACGAACAACCAGGAAAGTGACTATTCATCCGAGGTCGTCTGGACCGCCCCTGCCGACCCAAGCGGTGGAAACTCTATCCCCACAGCCAGGATTACCGCCACGCCCGAAACAGGCTCCACCCCTCTTGATGTGCATTTTGACGGCTCCGGCTCCACGGACGCTGACAATGATCCGTTGCTCTACGTCTGGAATTTCGGCGACGGCAGCAGCGTCACCACCACCAATCCATCCACCAACCACGTCTACACCATAGCAGGCAACTATACGGCGACACTTGAGGTAGATGACGGCACCGATACAAGTACGGCGGCAAGCCTGACCATAACCGTCACCCCGGCCACATCCGGCGGATCCGGCACCACCGCTCCCGACGCCGTGATCAGTATCGACAAGACGGCGGGGGCCGCCCCCCTAACGATCAGCTTCGACGGAACCGGCTCGACACCATCCTCAAGCAACGACAGCATCGTCCAGTATGCATGGAACTTCGGTGACGGCAGTACGGGTATCGGCGCTACCGTGCAGCACACCTACTCCGACAACGGCTCCTACACCGCAACCCTGACGGTCACGGACAACAACAGCATCCAGGACGAAGCCACGGTAACCATAACCGTTACCGCTGCACCCGACACCACCCCCCCGCAAACTTCCACCAGCGGTGGCAGCAGCAAAGGAGGCATGTCTCCGGCAGCAACCATGTTGCAGGTATACAAGCTCTTGCTCCTCAAATAATCTCAACGAGATACACCGACGACAGCGATGGAGGCATCCCGTGGCACAGCGGCAAAGGAAAAAGAAACGGTATCCAGAGGTATACTGAAAGGACCATATCCGCGAGCTGGAGTTGAGTCGTTTCGGCAGACACCCTGCTACAGGAGACATTCATCATGCCGAAGACAAGACTGCCCTATCCCCCCTGAATTGCGCAGCAGATGGTAGAGCTGGTTATACCCTCTTCGAGCTGGCCGGAAATTCGGGCCTTCGGTGCAGACGATCGGGAACCGGATCGTCCAAGCGGTCAATGAGGGCCGTCGCTCGGAGGGACTGACAAGTTCCAAGCAAGAGGGGCTTCATCGGCTGCGCCGAGAAAACCCCAAGATTTGCCTTGAACGCGACATTTTGGCAA
>DRKI01000043.1 GCA_011051875.1 Desulfobulbus sp.
CACGCATGGACCAGCTGCGCAGATGCGGAATCATGGCCCTGGCAACGGCACGGGGCAGGGATTTTGTCTGTCTCGGCGGCGAGCCCATGATCTCGGCCGACACCACCTTCAGTTACCAGGCCCTGTTGAGCCGCTTTACCCAGTTCATCCTCTGGTGCCGGGATCAGCTCAGCGAGGAGATCGGGGCGGAACAGCTCGCCGCCGCGATCAGCACCGCCTTCAGGCTCTTCCGACAGCGGGCCGGGGACAGGACAGAAGATGGATTCCAGGTCTCCGTCGGCTCTCCGGGCACGGATGGCCGGCTGCCGGTCCGTATCCAGTGGACACCTCCACGCAGCATTCTGCCCGCAGGAGGTGACATCATCCTGGAATTTCCCTGGTAACCGTTGCTGCCGACCGGCCGGAACAGCCGCAAAGTGCGCGGCGAGGGAGCCCGGTCCCCCGGGGCGACCGGTGAGTTGAGGGCTATGTCTCCTGCAGGGCCTCCTGCAGCGGGTCCGGAATGGAGCTGACAGCGTCTTTTTCGATCAGCTCCTGGAAGGCCGGGATACCGGAGAGCTGGGTGACCTCGACGATGAAGTCATCGGGGGGCAGAAAGGTCTTGAGCGGCACGCTCAGCACCACCGCCTCCAGGCCGCCAAGGTCGTCGAAACGGTGCGTCTGGACCTGGTAGTTGAGATCGTTCAGCAGCCGGACCAGGGCGGGGAAATGTTCCAGGAACAGGACCATGGCCAGATGGTTGATCAGGGCCTGGCGCATGTCGTCGGCCTGCCGGGCCTCGGAACCGTTCAGCATTCCCTTGAGCCGGGCCAGGGGACACTCGCCCTGGAAGGAGAGAATGAAACGGGTGGCCGAGGTGATCACCACCTGCCGGTCCGAATCCGACTCCAGGGTCAGGGTGTACCGGAAGGGCGTGCTCTCGAGAAAGTTGGAGATGGGCGGCAGCGGCGGCTGCAGCTTCTTCGGCAGGGCAAAGGGTTCCTCGCAGATGACCGCATACCGTTCCTGGAGTTCGGCAAAGGCCTTGTCCGAACCATGCACCTCTTCACTGGAGGAACTCCTGATATAGGTGCCAAGGAGCTTGCGGGGGATGAACAGGGGCCGCAGGATCGTCAGATGCTCCTTGAGCCGCTGCTGCAGCACCCGGCCGATCTTTTCCGTGGCCTGGCGCAACTGGAGAAACTCCTGGCTGTCGAGACTCTTGCGCGGGATCGCATTTTCCGTCATAATCACCAACCATTGCTCTGATTTTTCCCTACTTCAGCCGTATCACGAACATCTCCGCATCCGCACCAGCGGCATAGGGACCAAAGAGGAGCGCATCGGGCGCCCCTTCCACTTTCACGAAATAGGAGGTGCTTCGGTCCATCTCGTTCTGTACGGCCCAGGCCGTAAACGTGGTTGCTCCCAGCTCGATCTTCAGGCCCTGCTGCGGATAATTGAGCACGGATCTCTCGGGAAGCCGGCCCGCCGCGCCCACGGCATGCAGGGCAATGGCGCCGCCCGAGACACCCAGCATCGCCCCCTGCCATTCGTCCTCACGGGGCCCCACCTCCAGCCACTGGCCGATCCTGGGAATGGCATACACGTCGAGACGGTAGGGTGGAAACACGGTCTCCGCCGGCCTGTGCGCCATGGCCACCAGTCTTGCCGCGGGCAGGGTCGGCGTAATTGCCAGGACCTCGGCCCCGGCCAGGGGCGTAGGCAGGGTTTCGGCCGCGATCTCACCGCCCGGGACCTGCAGGATCACCACCGGAAAGTGGATGCCCCGCACCGCCTGGACCGCCAGGGCCAGCATGGACAGGCCGTAGCGCACCGAGCCGTCTTCCAGGTCACGGGCCGACGCCAGGATGGCCCACAGGGCAACGGCGGAATCGAGAAGCTCCTTGCGCGGCCCGATCCAGGCCATCTTTTCCAGGTCATCCACCCAGAAATGTCCGCTGACCTCGAGGCCGTAGGTCTTGAGAGAGGCCATGATTCCCTGGACCGCCTCCTGGTCCCGCCCCAGCGAACTCAACCATATCTTTTTCATAACTTTCCTCCGGCGTCTGTTCCCGCCCCACTCCCATGATACCGCTCTGCGGTGTCACACCACGTGCCGCCTGTTTTCATCGCCGGTTGCACTCCTCCCGCGGACATGGTGACATGCCTGAGCCTGAAGATCTACCACCAGGTATCCGGCGCCGTTCCTGTCTCCTGCAGTCAGCCCCCCTGTTCCTCGATGGATGCGAGGGGATTGTCCATATCAAAGCCGAACAGACGTGGATCCTCCCCGATGACCGCGGCAGAAAAGATGGAGAAGACATAGTCATAGGTCTGTTTCGGGATCTTGCCCCGGTACCTGTGCAGGAACTGCCAGAAATTCCGTTGCCGCGGATTCTCCGGCATGGCCCGGATCATCCTGATGACCCTGTTTTCCCCCCAGTTGTAGGAGGCCATGACCAGCAGACCCGAGGCCTGGGCATCGGTGTCATAGATCCTGCGCAGGTAGCGGGCCGCGGCCCTGGTCGACTTGACGAAATCATGGCGCTCGTCCCTCGGGTCCGGACGCCTGTACTGCACCAGCGGCCCGGTGGACAGACCAAAGGCCCGGGCCGTGTCCGGGATGAACTGCCACATGCCCTTGGCAATCCCCCAGCGGGTCCTGGGACCGCAGGCATTGACATCGAAGTTGCTCTCCTGCAGTGCCAGGTAGAAAAACTGCGGCGGCAGGTCATAGGAAAGCATGGTCCGGGCAATGATCCCGGTATACCCCTTCTCCCTGGCCCTGGCCACGGCCCGGGAGAAGCGGCCGGTTGACTTCCACTTCGCGATGTAGCGTTGCACTTCCCGGCTGAAGTCCTCGGGCATGAACAGCTCGCACTCGCCGAAGACCCGAGCCATGCGGAGAATGATCCGATCCTGGGGACTGATGGTGCGCTCGTAGACCTTCAGGGTGTCGAGGAAGGAGTCGTAACTCGCCTCCAGCTTCTCCTTCTCCCGGTGATACCTGTCCACCCGCTGCCGGACCTCGGGATCCCTGCTTTTCCGTGCCTCTTCGAGGTAACCGGCATACTCCAGGTCCAGTGCCTTGATGGCATAGAAGATCTCGGCCGCCAGGCGCCGCTGCCTGCGTACCTGCAGATGCTTGTAGACCGCCACCGAGCCGGCGACCAGGAAGAGGCAGGTGACAACGGCGATGATGGCGCCATATTTCCGCTTCTGGGTCTTCTGGACCTGGGCAAAGGCGCGGCGCACCATCATGGTGTGCTCGCCCGCCTCCCCCTGGTCGCCGAAATAATGGTCCCGGTAATGGGTCAGGGAGAGGTCATCCTCCTCGGCGGCGGCCGGCACTTCGACCACCAGGGTCAGGCGCGGGCCGCCGGAGCCCAACTCCACCTCGACACTGCCCTCGATGGGGACACGATCGACCCTGCTGCCGCCGACCCAGGTTC
The DNA here is from genome assembly GCA_011051875.1 of Desulfobulbus sp. Lineage (GTDB taxonomy): Bacteria > Desulfobacterota > Desulfobulbia > Desulfobulbales > Desulfobulbaceae > DRKI01. The sequence continues at coordinate 3,435 of DRKI01000043.1, forward strand.
CATTGGCGCTGTTCAGGTCCTGCAGCCACCAGCGGGAGCCGATGAAGACCACTTCGGCATGGTGCCGGCTGACCACCCGGTCGCTGACGTGGACGTCGCAGGCCGGATCACGGCCGATGCGAAAGGAGGTGGTGAAAACCTGCTCCCCCGCGGCTACCCCACCCTGGAGGCGTACCCTGACGGCCGGAATCCTGTCGTGCGGGCGACCCCCTGTTCCACGATCCCCTCTTCCACTCATGGCGGGACGGACGGCAACGATCCTACCTGGTGATCCGGGCCTGCCGTTCCCAGATGTTGCTCAGCGGCGATTCATCCGACTCCGCGACCACGTTGTCCGCATCAATAATGGTTCGCAGCAGGCAGTCACCATATCCGGCACTGCTCGGGAAGATATCGTAGACCGCCCCCAGTTTGCCGCCACCACCGGCCGGGCCGCTGACCATGGTCTCGCCGAGCAGAAACGGTGTGCCGCCCCGGACGCACTCGGTGCGGACCTTAAAATCGGCGACCTGCCCGATTCCATTGCGCTGGATGGAGACCTCGACCCGGTAGGACCTGTAGGCGTGGAGGATAATCTTTGGTCCGTTGATTCCTTCAGGCGGAGGAATGATGGCCAGGTTGGTCAGCTTCAGGTCCACCTGATCGAGAGGGAGCACCTCCATGACGGCCATGGGGCTCGAACAGCGGGCCGCCCCGACCACGGGCGCGTCATACTCGGAAAACTGTGTCCCCCCGTCCAGGTCGAGCTGGGTGAGATAGGTGCCTTCCGGGCACCAGGGCCGGCCTGCCTGGTGGCTCCGCTGCGGCCCCACGTCAACCCACTGGGAGCTGCCC
>DRKI01000044.1 GCA_011051875.1 Desulfobulbus sp.
TCGGGCGGCGATGGAAAAGCAGGAATCACCAGCATCCCGTATTCATCCGGTCAGGCCACCCCGCAGGGCAGATTCATTGCCCTGCCTGAACCCGTCCCGGGTCCTGGTGAACGTCTCCGGCCAGGGGATCGATGAATGCACATTCCCGGAGCCGGAAACCGGCACAGGTGCCCCGTCACTGTGCAGGTGGCCGGTTCGCCACGGACCCGCCATGCGGGTGGGCAAGGCGCGGCCATGCGGAGACGGGGTACCTGTGCCAACTTATGACCGCACGGTTCGGTCCGGCAGGGATGCTGTCGTCCTGTCAGGCGGGACTGTTTCTCCCGGTCCCGGGAGCAGGGTTCGGATTCCGAATTCACGTCAGGAAACAGGTGTACCGGTATGGGCGGTCCTGGTGTCGGATTCCATCTTGAGGACCTGTTCCGTGTCAAGGATACCGATGAGCTTGTTCTCGGTCTTGTAGACGCCGAGGAAGTAATTGCCCTGGATGCCGCTCATGTTGGCGGGAGCGGGTTCGACCTTCTCCGGGTCGGCCATGACCACGTCACTGATCTGCCTGACCAGCAGACCAATATGTTCACCCGGTGCGTTGACGATGATGTTCCTGGGATCGTTGCCGAGCGCGGTTTCGTCGAGCCCGAGCTTTTTGCCGAGATCGATGATGGTGACGATCTGGCCGCGCAGGTTGAGGATACCCTTCACATAGTCTGGGGCCTGGGGCACAACGGTCATCTCCATCAGCTTGTTGATCTCCTGCACCTTGAGGATGTCCATGCCGCACAGGGCGTCCCCGACATAAAAAGTGGCCAGCTCGATGATATTCTTGTCTATGACTTTATCTTGTTCTTCCATGGGTTCTCCGCTGTTACGGGTCAGTTCAGCTTGAACTTGTCGATCATCTCTTTCAGATCCCCGGCAAGCTGCTGCAGTTCGCCGGCCCGGTCATGGACCTGCCTGCTGCCCTTGGCCACCTGCTCTGTGGCCGCATTGACCTGGGACACATCGTCGGCAATCTCGCGGGAGACTTCGGAACTCTGGGCAACGTTCTCCGAGACCTCGCTGATACCCTGGCCTGCCTGCTGCACGTTGCTGGTCAGTTCGGTCATGGTCGCTCCCTGCTCGTCGATGGCGCCGGCGATAAAGGTGACGATCTCGTCGATTTCCTTGATGATGTCCGTGATCTTCCTGATGCCGTCCACGGTGATGCCGGTCGAGTGCTGGATGCCTTCGATCCGCTTCTTGATTTCACCGGTGGCGTCGGCGGTCTGCCGGGCCAGGTCCTTGATCTCGTTGGCGACCACGGCAAATCCCTTGCCTGCCTCCCCGGCCCGGGCTGCCTCAATGGTGGCGTTGAGCGCCAGCAGGTTGGTCTGTGCCGAGATCTCGGTGATGGTCTCTGTCACCTTGCCGATGTCCTGGGCGGCGTTGCCAAGCTCGTCCACCTTGGTCGAGATATCCGATGCCTCTTCCACCGCCTGACCGGTGATCTGCTTGGCATTGGCCGTGTTCTGCTGGATCTCGCCGATGGTGGAGCCTATCTCCTCGGCCGCCGTCGACATCACGTTGACATTGGCGGCTGCCTCCTCGGTGGCCGCGGCGACACTGGCCATGTTGGCGCTCATCTCCTCGGCGGCCGCGGCCACGCTCTCCACCCGGCCGGCCGTCTCCGCCGTGCTGGCATCAAGCTGGGTGGAGACCGATCCCAGGGCGGCGGATGTCTCGTTGAGGTTTTCCGAATTGTCACGGATCTCTTTGACCATCCTGGTGACGTTGGCCAGGAAGCCATTGAAGTAGACGGTCAGTTCGGAAAACTCGTCCTTGACCGTGGAACCGAAGACCCGGCCGCACTGGGAGCAGGATTCCAGCTCGCCGGAGAGGATCTGCGGACACTGGATATTGTTTGCCAGCGAGCCGGCCTCTTCCCAGCAGTAGCCGGTTTTCCCGTACATTGAGCAGTCCGGTTGATCGCACGCCAGGAGTTCGGAACAGTTGACTCCCTCGATGTGCGAGGCGTCCATGGTCTGGGTCAGATCGCCCTGGCTGGCCTTTTCCAGCCTCCTGGTCAGGGCATCCAGGGGCCGGTTGATCAACCGGTTGAACAGGAGCCAGATCAGCCCCTGGACCAGGAGGATGGCCGCAATGCCCGCTGCAATGGTGTACAGGGCCCGCCGGTGCGCCTGATGCAGGGTGGCGGAGATATCAAAGGGAACCGCCAGCACCCCGACCGCCTTGCCGGAATAATCGGTGACAGGCCGGTAGGCGACCATGACCTCGTGTCCCTGCAGGTTGCCCTGGACCGTGGCCATCTTCCTGCTGGCCATCACCCTGCGCAGTTCACCGGCCTGGCTCGAGGAGAGATCCGGATCGTAGGTTGCGGCCTGGACTTTGAAACCCTCGCCGTCCGGGACGATCAGGGCGACATTGCTGCCAGTGAGTTTTTTGACCGAATCGACAAACGCCTGTTTGAGCGGGGCGCCGAATTCCACGGACCCGACATGACGTTCCTGGTCCTCCCCGGGGGCGGTATACATCACCGGGACCACGGCGCGCACGGACATGCCGGCCCGGCCGACCTCGATGGCACTGACCGGCTCCAGGGTCCTGTTGACATCCACCACGGTTTTGCGGAAACCGGACAGGTCATCACCATACTTCTCCGGCTTCTGCAACCGCAGAAAGGAAATGGCCGGCGGCAGGTGGAAGTGGAAGACATTGAGTTCCATGTGCTCCTTGAGCTGCTTGAACAGGGGCATGCACAGGGCGAGCAGGGCCGGCCGGTCACGCTCTGCCAGGTACCGGGTGGCTGCGGGCATGTGCGCCACGGTCTGGGCCACCAGCAGGAGTTCCTTTTCGGTTTCCTGCAGCTGATCGGTTGCCCGGGTCGCGAGTTCCCCTGCCTGCATCTTTCCCTCTTCCCGGGCCCGTTGCATGCTCTCGGTATACTGGAGGACCACCGGGATCACGATCAGGACGGCGATCAGGCCCCCAACCAGGAAAAGCAGTTTGCTCTTCACGCGTTGTGGAAGAAATTTTTTCAGAAAAACGGTCATGATGTTCCTCCCGTGGGTCATTGTCCGGCTCTTGCCGGCCGGTGGGCCGATCCCCGGCTGGCGGCCCGCCTGCGGGAGGCCGGGACCGGAAAACGGGGGTCCGGCAACCGAAGGGTGCCGGATACTCTCAGGTGGTGAATTTCCCGACCATGATACGCAGCTCTTCCGCCAGCCTGTTCAGCTCGACTGCACTCTCCTTGACCTTGCCGCTGCCCTCGGAGATGGCGCCGGATGTCTGGCTGACCTCGGAGATATCCTGGGCCACTTCGCCGGATACCGTGGAGACCTGGGCCACGTTTTCGGTCACCTCCTGGATGCCCAGCGAGGCCTGGCCGATATTCTCGGCGATCTCGGTGGTCGTGGCAGACTGCTCCTCGACAGCGGTGACGATGGTGGCCACGATCTCGTCCACCTCGTTGATCACGTTGGTGATCTGCTGGATCTGGCTGACCGTGGCGTCGGTGGAGTTCTGGATGGAGTCGATTCGCGCCTTGATCTCGCCGGTGGCCTCTGCTGTCTGCTTGGCCAGCTCCTTGATCTCGTTGGCGACCACGGCAAACCCCTTGCCGGCCTCGCCGGCCCTGGCCGCCTCGATGGTGGCGTTGAGCGCCAGCAGGTTGGTCTGCTCGGAGATCTCGGTGATGGCCTCGGTGACCTTGCCGATCTCCTGGGCCGCCCGGCCGAGCTCATCCACCTTGTCCGATGCCGATCCTGCCTCTTCCACCGCGACCCGCGTGATCTCCTGGGCTTTTTCCGTCGATTTGACGATCCCGGTGATATTGTTTGACATCTCGTCGGTGGCCGTGGAGACCAGGGAGATATTGGTGGCCGCCTCCTCGGTGGCCGCGGCCACGGTATTCATGTTGGTGCTCATCTCCTCGGCCGCCTCGGCAACCGCGGTGGTCCGCTCGGCAGAATCCACGGCTGCCGAGGAAAAGTCGTCGGCCATGGCGCCCAGTTCGCTGGAAGACTTGAACAGGGTGGAACCGGTCTCGGCAATGTTTTTCATCATGGTGCGCAGGTTGGCGGCCATGGCGTCGAGGCTGGCACCGATCCGGCCAAGCTCGTCCCTGCCGGTGATTCCGGAGGTGGCGCGCAGGTTGCCGTTGCCGAGTTCCTCGCTGAAGATCCGAACATTTTCCAGGCGGGTGGTAATCGACTTCAGGACCAGGAAGGCGAGCAGGATGACCACCAGGCCGGCGCCGATCAGGATCAGCTGGATCGTCTTGAGGAGGGTTACCGAGGATTCGGCATTCTGCTGGAGCAGGGTGACCGCCCTGTTCATATCCTGCAGGAGGGCCGGATTGTTGTCCATCACCTTCTGCAGGGCCTGGTTGGCATCCTTGCCGCCGGCAAGCACGGTCTTGACGTCGGCCATGTACATGTTCCAGAGTTTGTCCACCACCTTGAGCTGTTGCAGGGCATTGCCGCCGACCCCGTCGACCGATGCGGTCTTGCCGTCCCCGGGATCGAGGGTCAGGGGCAGGTCTCCGCCCTGGATGAGTCCCTGCAGGGTCCGGTGGAAGATCTCCATGGTGTCGCGGACCTTCTGCTCGAGTTCCTGGTCAGCCTGTCCGGTTCGCTCCCGAACAAGCTGGAA
>DRKI01000045.1 GCA_011051875.1 Desulfobulbus sp.
CGCGGCGAACAGGATCAGGGCCGCGAGCCACAGGACCAGGGAGCGCATGGGCAGCAGAAGAAGCGATTTCTGCCGCCCCTATCTGGAGCGGTCCTTTTTCTTGCGGTTGTTCTTCTTGATCTTGCCCAGGGCAAGGTCAATGACCTCGTCCATGTGCTTCACCGGGTGAAAGGTGATCTTCTTGCGCAGCTCCTTGGGGATATCGACCAGGTCCTTCTGGTTCTCCTCCGGGATCACGATATGGGTGATGCCGGCGCGCAGGGCGGCCAGGGCCTTTTCCTTGAGACCGCCGATGGGCAGGACCCGGCCGCGCAGGGTCACCTCGCCGGTCATGGCCAGGCCCATCTTCACCGGCTGGTCGAGGATGGCCGAATAGAGGGCCGTGGTCATGGTGATACCGGCCGAGGGACCGTCCTTGGGGATGGCGCCGGCCGGCACGTGGATGTGGATGTCGATGGTATCGAAATAACCCGGCTCCACCCCGAGTTCACGGTAGCGGCTGCGGCAGTAGCTGAGTGCGGCCTGGGCCGACTCCTTCATCACGTCGCCGAGCTGGCCGGTAAGCGTCAGCTTGCCCTTGCCGGGAAAGATGCTGGTCTCGATGTGCAGCAGCTCGCCGCCCACCTCGGTCCAGGCGAGCCCCACCACCAGGCCGGGCTGGGACAGGGTGTCCAGCTCGGTCTCGGGCAGGTACCTGGGCGGCCCCAGGTAGCGGTGCAGGGTGTTCTTGGAGATGGAGTAGGGGCCCTTGCCGCCTTCGGCGATCTTGCGCGCGAGCTTGCGGCAGATCTTGCCAAGCTCCCGCTCCAGGTTCCGCACCCCGGCCTCATGGGTATAGTTGCGGATGATGATCTCCAGCGTCTTGTCGTCGATCCGGATCTGGCTCGGCCTGAGGCCGTTTTCCCTGATCTGCCGGGGCAGGAGGTACTTGCGGGCTATGATCATCTTCTCTTCCAGGGTGTAGCCGGAGAGCTGGATCACCTCCATCCGGTCCATGAGCGGACCGGGGATGGTGTCTGTCCGGTTGGCCGTGGTGATGAACATGACCTTGGAGAGATCAAAGGGCAGGTTCATGTAGTGATCCGAGAAGGTGGCGTTCTGCTCCGGGTCCAGCACCTCGAGCAGGGCCGAGGAGGGATCGCCCCGGTAGTCGTCGCCGATCTTGTCGATCTCGTCCATCATGAAGACCGGGTTGTTGGTCTTGACGTTCTTGAGTCCCTGCAGGATGCGGCCGGGCAGGGCCCCGATGTAGGTGCGCCGGTGCCCCCGGATCTCGGCCTCGTCCCGCATACCGCCCAGCGACAGCCGGTAGAACTTGCGGCCCATGGCCTTGGCAATGGCCTGGCCGAGCGAGGTCTTGCCCACGCCGGGCGGCCCGACGAAGCAGATGATCGGCCCCTTGGTGTCCTTGTTGAGCTTGCGCACGGCCAGGTACTCGAGGATGCGTTCCTTGATCTTGTCGAGACCATAATGGTCCTCGTCCAGCACCCTGGCCGCCACCTTGAGGTCGAGCCGATCCCGGGAGGATTTCTTCCAGGGCAGGTCCAAAAACCACTCCAGGTAGGTGCGGACGATGGTCGCCTCGGAGGCGTCCGGATGCATCATCTCCAGCCTTTTGAGCTGCTTGCGCGCCTCCTTCTTGGCGTACTTGGGCATCTTTTTCTTTTTCAGCTTCTTGTGCAGTTCCTCGATCTCCTGGGAGTAGGCATCCTCGTCACCCAGTTCGCGCTTGAGCGCCTGGATCTGCTCACGCAGGAAGTATTCCCGCTGGGACCGGGACATCTCCTCCTTGGCATCGGACTGGATCTTGGCCTGGACCGTGGAGACCTCCAGTTCCTTGTGCAGGAGATCGGCCACCAGGCGCAACCGTTCCACCGGGTCGACCGTCTCAAGTATCTTCTGCGATTCCGATATCTTGAGCCTGAGATTGGACCCCACCAGGTCGGCCAGCCGGCCCGGTTCTTCGATATTGTTGATGATCATCATCAGGTCGGAGGAGAGCATGCCGCGCAGGGACATGATCTTCTCGGTCTGCTCGCGCACGGTGCGCATCAGGGCCTCGACCTCGACGGTGATCTCGGTGGTCTCCTGCTCCTCCACCAGGTCGATCTCGACCCGGTAACAGGGCTCGGTCTGCAGGAAGGAGCGGATCTTTGCCTTGGAAAGGGCCTGGACCAGGACCTTGAGCCGGCCGTCGGGCAGCTTCAGGGTCCGCATGATCATGGAGACCATGCCCACCCGGTAGAGATCGTCGGGCTCCGGGTTGTCCCGGGTGGCGTCCTTCTGCGTCACCAGCATGAGCAGCTTGTCGCCGTTCATGGCCTCGTTGACCGCCTCGATGGAACCGGGCCGGCCCACGAACAGCGGTATGATCATATAGTTGAACACCACCACGTCCCGCACCGCCATCATGGGCAGGGACTCGGGGATCTCCAGATCCTGGGTGTTTTCACCGAAATCATCCATACTTGTGGATAACGAATCGTTAAATTCCACGCTTTCCTCCTCTATATCCAGTCGAAAACGACATTATCTTTTTTTCAGTGCCCTGCCCCGGCCAACGGCCCGGAACAGTGGCGGCATGCGGCTGCAGCTCGGCAGAAAACAGCGGATCGCGGAAGAACTGATAATGGCCGGATACCTGCCCTGCCCCGTGCCTCTTCTCCGGCGGCTGCATTCACGGGACTGTCCCCCGGAAACGGGAACATCGACCAACAGGTTGAAACAGGGATCTTTCTGCAAGGATAAGAATACCAGACGACATACAGCCTGCACGGTAGTCATGAGAAAGTAAACATGACTGATCAGGAAGTCAAGCCACGTTGGCATCCGGCTCGCCGGGACAGATTTTCCTTGAATAAATCCAAGGCGCTCAATATAGATGAGAGAGAGTCCCACGGCCTCCGGACCGGTGCGCCTCCGCCCTGGCGGCGATACGGCGTGCCCTCTGCCCCGCAGACCCCGGAGGCTGCTCCGCCAACCCTTGCCCTGCCAGGATTCCCATGTTTGATGCCGCATCCTTTTTCGATCTGAGTGACTTTGCCCATGCCAATGTCTTCTCCGGCACAGAGCATGTCTGGGACGCCCTCAAGAACCTGAAAGAGTACATCGACTCCTACATAGACACCAGCAACCACTGCCTGGAGCACTCGGAGATGGACTGCGGCATGCCGCTGATCCATCCGCTTATTTTTCACGACGGCAGACTGCAGAGTGCCCAGGAGTGCCTGCTTCGCTATGGTGACGCCACCCGCGGCAAGCTGGAGGTGATCCAGAACGGCCGCCTGCTCAAGGGTGCATCCATCATCATGGCCGGGGCCGTGCTGGTGGGGCAGAAGATCGCCATCGGCAAGGGGGTGCTGATCGAGTCCGGGGCCATGATCAAGGCACCGGCCATCATCGGCGACCACTGCGAGATCCGCCAGGGCGCCTACATGCGGGGATACTGCCTGATCGGCGACCGGTGCGTGGTGGGGCACACCACGGAGGTGAAACACTCCATCTTCCTCAACGATGCCAAGGCGGGCCACTTCGCCTACCTGGGCGACTCGGTCCTGGGCAACAACGCCAACCTGGGTGCCGGCACCAAGTTCGCCAACCTGCGCTTCCTGCCCGGCAATGTCCAGGTCAGGTCTCCTGAAGGGCCGCTGGACAGCGGGCTGCGCAAGTTCGGCGCCATCATCGGCGACCGCGTCCAGACCGGATGCAACTCGGTGACCAACCCAGGTACCCTGATCGGCCCGGACGGGATCCTCATGCCCAATACGACGGCGGCCTCGGGGTTTCACCCGGGGAAAACCGTAATTCGCTGACCGGTTTCTTTCCTTCCCTGTTCAACCGCTCCTGCTCGGCCCGGTAGCCGGTGTTGTAGAGGTTGAAATAGAATCCGAAGATGATACCGATGGTAAAGAAAATACGGGCCACCCGGTCCCAGGGCGGCCACTTGCCGCCGGTGAAATAGCGGATCAGGGCCACGGCCACGATGGTGAACCCGATGCAGTAGGGCGCCGTGGTCAGGAGCTGCTGCACGGTCCCGGACACGACCGAGCCAAGGGAGATATTGTCCACGGTCGAGTTGGTGCCCAGATGGAACGCCAGATAGGCCAGCCCGGTGAGCACAAAAGTAATCTTTTCACGCAACGTTTTCATATGAAGAAACTGACTGTCTGTATCTTTCCCGACACCGTGCCCCGCGACGATGTCCTGTTCCCCCTTGTACAGGTTTTCGACCATATTGTCTACTGCCAGGCAGTGGAAAACATGGGCCCGGAGGACATGAACCTGTCCGCCTTGGGCGAGGAACTTGTCCGAAAGCAGCTCTGCATCTTTTTTGCGCCCGCGCCCCTGGGGGAGAACCGTGAGCGGTTCCTGGCCCTGATCAGGGACCTGCGCTCCCGGCGCGACGACTATGCCAGCCAGCTCGGCAACCTCTCCCTGGCCGGCCTGGGCCAACCCCTGCCCGGCCGCCAGGAGACCGGCAGTTCCATCATATCCAGCCTGCTCAGAAGCAGCGGCATCGAGGAAAAAAGCAAACAGGAACGGGAGCTGCTGCTCTGGCAGGCCCGGCTGGTCCTGCAGCTTGCCGAGATCTATGACGAGGAACAGGCACGGGTGGAGCAGGAGCTGGAGAAGATCAGTTCCCTGCAGGACAGCCTCTTTGCCGAGCTACGCGAGGAGACCGGGGAGGATTTTCCCCTGACCAGAAAACTGCACGCCATCTCCACCCTGACCGACAACCAGCTCTCGCTCCGGCTCAAGGCCTGGACCCGGCTCTACTTCCTCGGCACCTGCGAGCCGGATCCTCCCGACCTCTACGTGACCACGGGCCGCGACGGCCTGGACCGGCTCGAGGAGCAGTATGAACGGCGCACCGGCAGCGCGCCGAAACAGTTGGGGCGGATCGCCCTGCCCGGCCGGCCCCTGCCGGCCGCAGACCCCGTGGAGCAGCGTGACAGGTTCCGCGACCAGGTCCGGGAACTGCTGGCCGGGCTGACCGACCTGGTGACCGAACCGGCCGCAGCAGAGGCGGCTGCCCGGGACCGGTTCCCGGCGGATCACTCTCCCTGGGCCGAAACCCTGGAGCAGGTCTATCCCGCCCCTGCCTGCGGCCGCCGTGTGCTGGAGCTGGTCCACTTTCCGGACCTGTCCGACCGGGAGCTCTTCCTGGAGACCTTTGCCCGGGAACCGGGAACGCTGCAGGCCGAGGTGCATGGTGGCGACAAGAAGGGCCTCCTGGTGGGCCACCTGGGCTGAGAGCCGACACCCCGATCCCAGGGGCAGAGGGGTTGCCGGCAGGGAGCTGTGCTCCCGTCACCGTCCCACGGCCAGGGCATAGAGAATCATGTCGTCGGTATCGAGGAAGGCGGCGGCCTCCTGGTCGTAGAAAGCACCGATGCCGCTGCAGCCGAAGCCGAGACCGGTGGCGGTCAGGTAGATACGCTGCCCCATGAGACCCGCCTTGAGCAGCAGGGGCAGGTAGTTGTGCGCGGCGCCGGTCAAAAAAAGGGTTGCCCCGGAATCACCGCCCAGGTCCTGCTCCAGGCAGAGGTAGCGGGCCATGTCGGAAAAATCGCCCGCAGCCAGGCACCGTCTCCCGGCATACACCCCCGGTTCCATGCCCTCCACCCGGTTGACCACGGCCAGGATCCGCACCGGTTCGTCACAGTCCATGGAGACAGCCATGGTTGCCGTGTCCAGCACGGCATCGAATTCCCGGCGCAAAAGCGGAACCCCGGCAAAGGCCCTGATGGAGCGCCGCCTGGCGATGGCATCCGCCAGGATCCCGGCAGAAAAGGGATACCCGGCCCCGCCCGCCGCAGGCCGGCAGTGCTCCGGCCGGCCGATCTCCTCCAGTGCCCCTTCGATGAACCGGTTGGCGACAAACGTCCCCGTACCGCTGACAAAGGGCAGGCGCATGGCCAGGCTGGTGACCCGTTCACTGCCCCGCCTGCCCAGAACCACCATGGCCATGGCCTGCTCCCGGCCGCCGAATCCGAAGCCGGCGGCCAGTCGCTGCCGGTCGATCCGGCAGAAAATCTCATGGTCTTCCTGGCCGCAGATGGCCGCCGCCTCCACCCCGCCCAGCAGGTGACCGCTGTCCAGCAGGCAGTAGCGCAGGGCCCGGTCCCGGTACTTCCAGCTCGACCGGTAGTAGATGGCGCTCACCAGGAGAACGAGTCCCTCCACCCGGCGGTCGTCCTCGCAGCAGGATTCCAGGCCGTCCGTTGCCGATTCCGGTTCATGCAGCAGGCAGAGCCGCTCACCGCGGGGCTCGTAATGGTAGATACCGTCCGCCAGACCGGCCACGCCCCGGGCCTGGACATAGAGTTCGCAGGGATAGAGGGCGCCGGCCGAGGGATTGGCGCGCAGGAAGTAGACTGTGTCGCCATAGACGCGGCGGGCGGTCAGGCCGGCGCAGCGAAAGAGCAGCAGCCGCACGTCCGGTACCGCTGCCAGGGACAGGCGGGGAAAATCAGCCGGATAGTATTTGAAGACCTCGGGCTGGCCGGACCAGTCCGGCCAGCCGCCGGCACGGACCGAGGCAGGGGTATGGATGGTCTGCCGGTGGAACCGGGGCACCGGACTCACGGCCGGACCTTGGGCGGCCCCAGGGACGCTGGCTGCCGGCCCCGTGTCCGGGTGGGCCGGGGAAACGGCCGGCGCTGCGTGCTCACCCCGCCTTTTCCTCGCACTCTTCCCGGTACGGGTTGATGGTCATGACCGGGCAGCAGGAGTTCTTCACCACCTTGTCCGCCACCGAGCCGAACATAATCCGTTCCAGTCCCTTGTAGCCATGGGTTCCCATGACGATCAGGTTGCAGCCGTTTTCAGCGGCATACTCAAGGATCTTCTCGGCAACGTCACCGGAAAGAACCGTGGCCCTGACATCGGTGACACCGAATTCCCCGAACATCTGCCTGTGCTCGTCCACGAATCCGTCCATGCGCTCCTGGGCGGACTGGAACAGCTCCTCCTCCAGGTTGGGCATGTTGACGGGCGGCACGAAGAATCCGGAGTAATCCTCGAAATTCTGGACAACGAAAACCAGGTGCAGGCTCGCCTTGAATGTTCCTGCCACATAGGCCGCCGCCCGGACGACCTTGTCCGCGTTGTCGGAGAAGTCGATGGGCGTCACCACGGTTTTTATCTCTTGCATGGGCAGACTCCTTGGTAAAGAGGAAATGGTAGATTATGAGCTTGAATCTACCATAACAACAAGGCATTTTACAGGGTTTTCACTCCCGACCCGGATGAAACCGGTATCGGCCGGGTACCACGACGCGCCATGCCGCCGGCGCACGGCCGCTGGCTGACGACCGGCCGGGATTTGACCGATGGCCGGCTTTCGGGTTGCGAATTCGTGGATTCAATTATATAGTTTGCCGCCAATGCCGGGACAGGACGGATACGCGGCAACCGGTCCGGCCATGGCCCTGATCCACATCTCATGCATCGGTTCGCGGCAGCGGATGCAGCCGGGAACAGATGCGCCCTTCGGAGAGCACATGGAATTTGTACCCAAATGGATAGCCTGGGAAATCACCCGCCGCTGCAACCTGAAATGCGTCCACTGCCGCTCCTCCTCCGAACTCGAGGTTCAGGGGCACCCGGATTTCTCCCTGGACCGGGCGAAAAGCGTCCTGGACGACATCCACGGCTATGCCGATCCGGTGGTGGTCCTGTCCGGCGGCGAGCCGCTGCTGCGCGACGATGTCTTTGACATCGCCGCCTACGGCACCGACCTGGGGCTGCGCATGTGCATGGCCACCAACGGCACCCTGGTCACCGGCGAGACCTGCCGCAACATCAAGGAGGCGGGTATCAAGATGGTGTCGCTCAGCCTGGACGGCTCCACGGCCGCGGTGCACGACGATTTCCGCAGCCAGCCCGGCGCCTTCGAGGGGACCATGAACGCCATCCGTCTCTTCAACGAGCACTCCATCCCCTTCCTGATCAACTCCTCCTTCACCAGGCGCAACCGGGAAGAGGCACCCAGGATCTACAGGTTGGTCAAGGAACTGGGGGCCACGGCCTGGTACCTGTTCATGATCGTCCCCACCGGCCGCGGCGAGGATATCATGGAAGAGCTGATCCCGGAATCGGAATACGAGGAAATGCTCAACTGGCACTACGAAATGGAAAAGAAGGAAGAGGAGATGCTGGTCCGGCCCACCTGTGCGCCCCAGTACTACCGCATCGTGCTGCAGCGGGCCAGGGAGGAGGGTGAACGATTCAAGCGGCGCAGCCTCAAGTTTTCCACCGGCGGCTCCAAGGGCTGCCTGGCCGGACAGCTCATCTGCCTCATCGACGTGGACGGCAACGTCCTGCCCTGCAGCTATTTTCCCAGGGCAGCCGGCAATATCTTCCGGCAGCCGTTCAGGGAGATCTGGGAGAATTCGCAACTCTTTCTCGAACTGCGCGATTTCAAGTCGTACAAGGGCAACTGCGGCCGCTGCGAGTATGTCAATGTCTGCGGCGGCTGCCGGGCCCGTGCCTATGCCATGACCGGCGACTACCTGGGGCCGGAGCCCTTCTGCTCCTACCAACCGGGAACCGCCTGAGAACAACCAGGCATCCCGGCTCCGGCCACGGTGCATGCACCATTGTTCCGGCCCGGGAACTCACTAATTATTCACGCCCCCGGGTGGTGATCCTGCCTGGAGGCACTTCCGCGGCAAAGGGGAATCCTCATGAATGACACGTTTCTGAAGGCATGTCGGGGTGAACGGACCGACTACACACCGGTCTGGTTCATGCGCCAGGCCGGGCGCTACCTGCCCGAGTACCAGGCGGTGCGCGGCAAAGTGAGTTTTCTCGAGCTGTGCAAGTCGCCGGAACTCTGTACCGAGGTGACCCTCCAGCCCATTGACATCTTCGGTTTCGATGCCGCCATCCTCTTCTCCGACATCCTGATTCCCATGGAGGCCATGGGCCTGGCACTGGAATTCCACGAGGGCCGCGGGCCGGTCTTCCCGGACCCGGTGCGCGACCGGGAGGCCGTGGACCGGCTGCGGGTGCCGGAGCCGGAGGAAAGCATGCCCTTTGTCCTGGAGACGATCCGGCTCCTGCGGCGCGAACTGTCGGTGCCGCTGATCGGTTTTTCCGGCGCGCCCTTCACCCTGGCCACCTATCTCATCGAAGGCGGCTCGTCCAAGGTCTTCCTGGAGACCAAGAAGATGATGTTCCGGGCACCGGAGCTCTACCATGCCCTGCTCGAGAAGATCACCGCCTGCACCAGCGCCTACCTCCAGGCCCAGGCCAGGGCCGGCGCCCAGGCCCTGCAGCTCTTCGACTCCTGGGCCGGCGTCCTGGCGCCGCAGGACTTTCAGCGCTTCGCCCTGCCCTATGTTCGCTCCATCATCAGCGACCTGCGGGCCATGACCGACGTGCCCATCATCTACTTTGCCAACAACGGCTCCACCCTGCTGCCCCACACCACCACGGCCGGCGCCGATGTGCTCGGCCTGGACTGGCGGATCAACATCGGCGACGCCATCCGCCAGGTGGGTGATCATGCCGTCCAGGGCAACCTGGATCCCATTGCCCTGTTCCTGCCCCGGCAGGAGCTGGAAAAGCGGATCCGCCGCCTGCTCGAGGACGCCAAAGGGGCCCGCGGCCACATCTTCAACCTCGGCCACGGCATCGTACCACAGACCCCGCCCGAGCAGGCCCGGATCGCGGTGGACGCCGTGCATCGCTTCAGCGGCCGCTGAGGGGACCTCACCCGCTCCATGCAGATCCCCGAGCTTGACCAGTGCATCCGCCTCATGGAACAGTACCGCATGCTGGACAATATCCGGCATCACTCGCTGGTGGTGGCCCGGGTGGCGGACCAGCTGGTCCGTGACCTGGAAGCGGTCCGGCCGGAAGGGCAGACGCCAAACCGGAAACTGGTCATTGCCGGTGCCCTGCTTCATGATATCGCCAAGACCCCGTGCCTGGACGGTTCCTGCGAGCATGCCCTGGCCGGGGCCGGGATCTGCCGCGAGCACGGATTCCCCGAGGTGGCCGGGATCGTGGCCGAGCACGTGATCCTGCGCGACCACGACCCGGCGCGGTACGCAACCGGTCTTTTCACGGCCGGCGAGATCGTCTATTATGCCGACAAACGGGTACGCCACGCCGAGATCGTCTCCCTGGACGAGCGGCTGGCCTACATCCTGGACCATTATGGTCACAACAACCCGCGCCTGCACCGGCTGATCAGGGAGAATTTCCAGCGATGCGTGGAACTTGAACGTCACCTGTTCCGCACCCTGGGACTTTCGCCGGAGCAACTGCCCGGCCGGCTGGCCGGATCCGGTGGACATGGGCGCAAGCCCTGGCAGCCATGAAGAGAAAAAGAAAAACCTTTGACTGGGCCGAGGAATACCCTGCCGCCATCACGGTCTGCGACCGGCAGGGGACGATCATTGCCATGAACAGGGCGGCTGGAGAAAATTTTCAAAAGTACGGCGGCAGGGGGCTCGTCGGCAGCAGCCTCTTTGCCTGCCACTCCCCGGCCTCGGGCAGGGCCATCCGCAGAATGCTGGACCAGGAGCAGGGGAGCACCTACATCACGGACAACGGCAGCAGAAAACGGCTGGTCCAGCAGGTGCCCTGGTACCGGGACGGCCGGTTTGCCGGCCTGGTGGAGACCATCATCGACCTGCCGGCCGAGCTGCCGGTCCGGCGCCGCGGCCAGGCCGCCCGGACAACCAACCGATGATGCAGATACTTTTTCTCGGTGTGGGCGAGGCCTGCGATCCCGACCACGGCAATACCTCTGTCCTGCTGACCACCGGTGCAGGCGCCTCCCTGCTGCTGGACTGCGGCTTCACCGCTGCCCATCGTTTCTTTGCCGCCTGCAGTGATCCCGACCGGCTGGACGCGGTCTGGATCTCCCACTGCCACGGCGACCACTACTTTGGCATCCCCCTGCTCATCCTCCGCTTCCGGGAAATGGGACGGCGCCGTCCCCTGGCCCTGGTCGGCCAGGCAGGGCTGGAGGAAATCGTCAGGAGCCTGATGGAGATGGCCTATCCCGGCTTCATGGTCAAGCTCGGGTTTGCGCTGCAGTTCCACGAAACAGGGCCGGAACAGACCCTGTCGCTGGCCGGCCTGCGGTGGCGCACCGCGCCGACCCTCCACTCCCGGCCCAACCTGGGATTGCTGCTTGATGACGGCAGCTGCCGCCTCTACTACAGCGGCGACGGGCGCCCCGGCGACCGGGTGGCCGGGCTGGTCCGGGACTGCGACCTGGCCATCCACGAGGCTTTCAGGCTCGAGGACGAGGTGGCGGGCCACGGCTCCATTGCCGGCTGCCGCCGCCTCAAGGCCGGGGCCCGCATCCGGCGGCTGGCCCTGGTCCACCTGGAGAGGCGGGTCCGCCGGAAGCAGCGGCAGGAGATCGGTCGTATCCTCGACCAGGATCCGGACCTTTTTCTGCCCGAGGATGGTGACACCGTTTCGGTGCCATGAAGCCAGGGATGGATTGACCACCGGCAGATGGAGGAAACGCCTGATCCAGGGAGAGTGAAGACGCCGGTTGTCGGCCGCCCTGCCCGCGCTTCTTGACACTGCCCTGCAGAAAAGTATACTGCAGGGAAAGGGTCTGCCTTCCTGCCCGGTCCGGCTCCCATCCCGGCGACCCGCAATTCCAGGAGACACACCATGACATCCCGGCTCTCTCCGCTGCTCTTTCTCCTCGTCCTGCTCCTGTCCCCTCTGCCCGTCGCGGCGGCGCCGGCAGCGGGCAGCGCGCCCGCCCCGGCTGCCGTGCCGCTGCCCCTGGCCGACAACTTCCTGATCCTCTACGATGCTGCCGACACCATGGCCCGGCCCTATCACGACACCGGCATGACCAGGCTCGAGGCGGAAAAACAGATCCTCGCCAGGAGCAACAAATCCCTGCCCGACCTCCACTGGCAGGCTGGGCTCTATCCCATGTGGAAGCCAGGCCTCTGGCTCCAGGGTGCGGCCATGGGTTTCCGGCCCTACTTCCGGCTGCAGAACTATGACAAGGCCGCCTTTGCCCGTGCCATCGACCGGCTGCCCGTCCAACCTACCGGACCGCCCATGCTGCAGGTGGGCTTGATGAAACTGGAGCACCTGCTGGGCCTGCCGGGCCGCACCGAGGTTTTTCTTTTTTCCGACGGCCGCCATTCCACAGTCCCGGGCCTGGAGATCGAACCCCTGGCAGAGGCAAGGAAACTGGCGGCAAAATTCGACGTCTGCTTCACCATTGTCAGCAGTGCCGACACCGCGGAAGGGAAAAAGCTGCTGGCCGATATCGCCGGGGTCAACACCTGTTCCCAGGTCATGGATTTCGACACCGTGTTCGATCATCCCGAGCATCTGCTGGGCAGGCTCTACCTGCCAGCCAGCGATTTTTCCGATATCCTGTTCGATTTTGACCGCGCCGCCATCAGGCAGCAGGACATCCCGACCCTGAACAGGCTGGGTCGTTTCCTGCAGGAACACCCCGGGGATTACGTCGTCCTCTCCGGTTTCACCGACAACATCGGCAGCGAGGCCTACAATATCCGGCTCTCCAGGCGCCGTGCCGAGAGCGTCCGCGATTACCTGGCAAAGAATTTCGGCATCGCCGGCAAGCGGATGCTGCTCTACTGGTATGGCTTTGCCAACCCGGTGGCGCCCAACACCACGCCCGAGGGCAGGCAGCGCAACCGGCGGGTGACCATCACCCTGCGCAGCGCATCCTGACCCTCGACCGGCGCCTGGCCCGCTCCGGACCGTCAGGCCGCGGCCTCGCCGGGCACGACCATGAACGGACGATGCCTGCCAGCGGCATGATCCTGGGCGATGATCCCGGCCGGATCGTTGAAGTAGAGGCCGCCGAACTCACCGCTGCAGTCGGGACACCCCTTGAGCCAGAGGATGTGGTGGCGGTAGCGGTTCTTGGCAAAATGGCGGTAGACCCAGCGGGATTCGCCGCAGTCGAGACAGAAGAGCAGGGTCCACTCGTTGCCCTGCAGGGCAACGGCGCAGTCGTGGCAGACCGGGATGACCAGATCCCGTACCGAGACCTCCCGGATCCCGTCCTCCTGGTAGCCGATGGGCACAACGATGTAATCGGTGGCAGCGATGACCGAGGTATCGACCCCGGGACCGTGGTTCAGGTGGCAGTGCTCGTGATCGAGCTCCGCAAGCAGGTGGAGTCTGTTGAAGGTATCCATGATTCCCTCCCTGGTTGAATTGCGGCATCCTTGCCTTACTTTTTTATCGGCCCCCGGCCCGCAATTCTTCAGGAATAATTACCAGGAAAAAGAAAAAACCGGGCCAGGCAAACGTCCATGCCCGCCGGAACGGGCACAACCAGCAGGGAAAGCAAGCGGCAAGGGAGGGCCGGAAGGCAGGTCATCGCTGCCACGCGGAGCAGCGGCTTTCCCGGCTTCCGGCTGCTGACCGGCAGGAGGAGAGAAAGCAGATGAAGATTGAATTCCACGGCGCGGACCGGAATGTCACCGGATCCTGCCACCTCGTTGAATGCCAGGGCAAGCGCATTCTCATCGACTGCGGCATGTACCAGGGCGGCCGCGAGCTGCAGGAAGAGAACAGGAACGACTTCGGTTTCGATCCGCACTCCATCGACTACCTTCTGCTCACCCACGGCCATCTCGACCACTGCGGCAGGATCCCGCTCCTGGTCAAGCGCGGGTTCCGGGGCGACATCGTCACCACTGCAGCCACCCGTGAGCTGGCGCGGCTGGTCATGCTCGACTCGGCGCGGATCCAGGAGGAAGAGGCCGAGTATCTCACCCGCAAGGCGCGCAACCATGACCGTAACGCCGAGCCGGTTCTGCCCCTCTACGATACCCTGGACGCCCTGACCAGCCTGGACCGGTTCATGGACATCACCGCCTTTGCCAGCCCCCACGACCTGGCGCCCGGCATCCGCGCCACATTTTTCGAGGCCGGTCATATCCTGGGCGCGGCCGGCATCCTGCTCGAGCTGGCCGAGGGCCACCATTCAAGGCGGGTGGTCTTTTCCGGCGATCTCGGCTACTCGAACCGGGTCATCCTCCGCGATCCCGCCGTGCCCCCCAAGGCCGACATCGTGGTCATGGAAACCACCTATGGTAACCGCCTGCACAAACAGCTTGCACCGTCGGTGGAGGAGCTCTACGAGGCCATCAACCAGACATTGGAGCGGGGAGGCAACGTCCTGATCCCCAGTTTCGCCCTGGAGCGGACCCAGGAGATCCTCTACTTCCTGCGCGAGGGCATAGAAAAAGGACGCATCCCGGCATCGCTGCAGGTCTTTCTCGACTCGCCCATGGCCATCTCCGCAACCCGCATCTTCCAGCGTCATCCCGAGTGCTTCGACACCGAGACCTGGGCCGTATTCCAGTCCGGCCAGGACCCCTTTGCCCTGCCCGGCCTCCACTTTACCCGCGACACGGCCCAGTCCGTGGCCCTCAAGCAGGTGCGCGGCGCGGTCATCATCGCCGGCTCCGGCATGTGTACCGGCGGCAGGATCCGCCACCACCTCAAACACAACCTGTGGCGGCGGGAGGCCTCGGTGATCTTTGTCGGCTACGCCGCCCACGGCACCCTGGCCCGGCAGATCATCGACGGCGCGGAAAAAGTGCGTATCTTCGGAGAGGAGATCGAGGTCAGGGCCAGGGTGTACACCATCGGCGGTTTTTCGGCCCACGGCGACCAGCGGGAACTGCTCGCCTGGCACGCCCAGACCGGCAACCCGGAAACCACCTTCCTGGTTCACGGCGAAGAGGAAACCATGCGCATCTTTGCCGGCCTGCTCACCAATACCCGGGTCGAGATGCCCATGCTCCACCAGTCGTTTCCCCTGTGAGGGCAGGTGCAGAGGCGGCTGCCGGCGTTGCCGCCGCGCTCTTCCCGGTCAGGAACAGGGGTCAGACCGGGGTGCGGATATACGCTTTTTCCGGCCCGGGATCCGGCGCCGGTGCCTGGGGCGGAGGAGGCTCCTGTGCCGGGGCGGTCATGGAGCGGACAGCGCTCCCGGTCTTCTCCCAGATTCTTTTGACCTTCTCCCTGGTCTTCTGCCAGATCCCCTTTGAACGTTCTTCCGCCTTCCCGAGCACCTCGGCAGAGGATTCCCTGGCCTTTTCCATGGTTTCGCCAGATGCCTCCTTTGCCTTTTCCCAGGCCTCTGCCGAGGAACGCGTGGTCTTTTCCCACAGCTCTTCCGACCCGGTCCTGCCCTTTTCCAGGACCCTGTCCGCCGTCTCACCGGCGGCCTCGCCCACGGCCCGGGCCGCCTCGCCGATCTTCCGACCGGCCGTGTCCCACTTGTCCCCGGCCCGGACCACTGCCGGCAGACCGGCCTGCCAGGCCAGGCACAACGCCAGAAGCGCCATCAGGGCAAGACTGCCGCCATCGCTGATTCGCCGCATCACCTACCTCCAGTTTCATGTTTGCCGCTCATAACGGATTGCAGTACAGGATACCGTGCCCGGCCGTACCAGGCAAGAAGCAGATGGAAGCGGTTACAGACAGATCATCCTTTTTCCGTCACCGGTCACAGGCTTTCCAATGAAACATCAGAAGAGCCGCATCTTGGGGGCCCAATGAGAACCGCTCGATCAAGGTTTGAAGAAACCGGCCGGCGAGCAGCCGGCGCCATGGCAACAAAATACGCCAGATCAAGAAGATACAAAGTCAGCCTACCGGAACGGCCGGAATAAATCATTCGACTTTTCAGCAACAATACTCTATATTGTCCACGAAATTCATTCACTCTGCTCGACCGGCATGGCTGGACCGGTTGCCGGCCCAGTCTCGACAAACCATGAAAATTCAGCCGCCCCGTCACCGCGGACAACGATTTTCGGATACCCATCGGATCCCATGACCGGAACAAGGCTCGCTGTCATCTGTCTCATCACGCTCGTGTCCCTGTGCAGGCAGGGCATGGCCGCAGACAAGACGCCCATACCCGAATCCTGGACTGCGCGCAGCGCCGTGCATTTTGCGCTTGCCAACAGCCCGGATGCCAAGGCAGCCCTGCAGCGGATCGCCGCCGCCCGGGCTGCCATCGACCAGGCGGCCTCGGCCTTCTACCCCGAACTGACCGTCGGGGCCGGATACTCCCGGACCGACAACCCCATGTACTCGTTCGGCAACATTCTCAACCAGGGGCAGTTTACCAACAGCATCGATTTCAATGATCCCGGCACCACCGACGACCTCCAGCTGATCACCAGTCTGCAGTACCGGCTGTTCAACGGCGGCCGCGACCGGGCGGGCCTCAGGGCGGCCGAGGCCAAGGAAGAAGCCAGCAGAAAGGAACATAGCGGTATCCTCTCCAGGCTCGCCTTTGAGGTGGTACGCTCCTTTCTGACCATCATCCAGGCCGACGAGACCCGGCAGGCACGGGTATCGGCCATCGAGGCGGTGGAGGCATCCCTGAAGGTGGCCCGGGCGCGGTACGAGGTCGGCGATCTCCTCCGGGCCGACCTGCTCAACCTCGAGGTTCAGCGGTCCAGGGCCGGGGAAAACCTGATCCGGGCCCGGCACAACCTGGAGCTTGCCAAGCGCGGCTTTCTCAACCTGCTCGGTCTGAAACAGGGCGAGGTTGAAATCAACCTGGACGAAAAATTCCAGCAGGCCGTACCCGGGGAACTCACGTACGAACACCGGCCGGAGCTGGCCCGGATCGCCGCCATGATCCGCGCCGCCGAGGCACAGGTACGCCAGGCCGAAGCAGGATACTATCCCACCGCCGATGCCTTTGGCTCCTACCAGGTTGACAAGGGATTCGAGTATGACGCCGGTTCGGGCAATTCCTGGATGGCCGGTGTCCGGCTGAACTATACCCTGTTTGACGGTCACCGGACCTCGGCCGCGGTCACCAGGGCCAAGGCCCGGCTTGCCGAGCTCAGGGAGATCCGGCACAAGATGGAACTCGGCTTCGGCCTGGAGATCGAAAAGGCCCGCCTCAGCCTGCAGCAGGCCGAGGAGCGATTACAGGTCACTGAAAAGATGATGGAGCTTGCCGAGGAAAGCGCCCGCCTCTCCCGGGCCCGGTTCAAGGAAGGCGTGATCCTTGCCTCGGACCTGATCGACGTGGAGAACCGCCTTACGGATGCCCGGGTCCGGCACTCCCTGGCCCTGGCCACCTACCGGGTCGCGGTTGCTGATCTGCGCCGGGCCGTGGGACTGCCCCAGTTCGACGAGACAACCTCCGCGGAACCGGCGGACTGACTGCTTCCCGGGCCTGCGGACCCCTTTTTCATTTTTCTTTTCCCAATGGCTACAACATGATTGGCACAAAGACCATCCTCTCCATCTGTATCCTGGTCCTCGCCCTTGCCGGCGCCACCACCAGGGCGGAAGAGAAGACCGTCCCCTCCCCTGACCTGCCCCCGGTCCAGGTCCATGTCCTCACCCTGCAGCGCCAGGAGATCCCTTCCCTGGTGGAGGTGGTGGGCACGGTCCAGGCCGTACAGAGGGCATCCATTGCCGCCAAGGTTTCGGGTTTCATTGCTGAAATCCCGGTTGTGCTCGGCTCCCGGGTCAACAAGGGCGACCTGCTGGTGAAGATCAGCGCCGAGGAAATCTCGGCCCGCCTGCTCCAGGCCCAGGCCCAGCTGGCCCAGGCCCGGCGCAACCTGGAGCGGGAACAGAAGCTGCTCAGAAAAAAGGCCACCACGCCGGAAACGGTCAAGTCCATGCGCGACATGTACGCCATTGCCGAGGCCGGGTACCGGGAGGCACGAACCATGCTCAGCTACACGACCATCACTGCGCCTTTTGCCGGGGTAATCACCCGCAAGATCGCCCATGCCGGTGATCTGGCAACACCGGGCACCCCTCTGCTGGAGCTGGAGAACAACAGCCGGCTCCAGATCGTGACCGCCCTCCCCGAGGGCGTGGCCACGGAGATCCGGACCGGTGAACGGATGATGGTCACTGTGCCCGCCGCCCGGCTGACGGACCAGGGTACCGTGGCAGAGATCGCTCCTGTCGCTGATCCCCGCTCGCGCACCGTTCGGATCAAGATCGATATCCGGCAGGCCGGAAACCTGCGTACCGGCCAGTTCGCGCGGGTCGCCATCCCGATGAAGAATACCGAAACCCTTCTCGTACCGGCTTCGGCCATCGTTCCATTCGGCCAGATGGACAGGGTCTACGTGGCCGAGGAGGGCAGGGCCCGGCTCCGCCTGGTCCGCACCGGCGAGCGTGATGACGGCAAAGTGGAGATCCTGGCCGGACTCAATCCCGGCGACAGGGTCATTGTGGATAACAACAGACTGCTGGTCAACGGACAGCCCCTGAAGATCGTCCAATGAAAGCGGATCAGTGCA
>DRKI01000046.1 GCA_011051875.1 Desulfobulbus sp.
GATGTGGTACTGTATTGAAAAATATTTACTTTGCCATGAAGGAAGCTGATGCGACCTATGACCAGAATATCACCGCTGACAGCGACGCTGTAGGCAAATCCATTATTGGAAGCTCCATCGGAATCAAGCAGTTTGCCGAACTTGGCCATTGTCATTGGATTGGTGATTTGAGGAGGAGCCGCAACAGTTTCGACTGGCAGGAAAAGAAATATGAAGACTATCAAGACTGACATACCATATGGAAAAAATGTTTTTGTCATCATTTCCCAACCCTCCCTAATCATGAGGAGAAAATGATTAATCAAGAAGTTCTTTTTAGGTCTTTTTGGTACTAACTCGTTGTTGTCACAGCCTCAAAACTGTAAGTTGGCACAGACGACCCAAATCTGTGCAGGCTCGCCGATTCGCTATACCCCCGGTATGCGGAGCGGCGCGACCGTGCAGTGGCGGAGTGCCTGTGACGGCTCACAATGAATGTTGCTCCTCGACATTTCGAGTGGATTTGGTCACACAATATACCAAATCCACCCGACACGTCGAACATAAGCGGTCACAGGCCATCCCATCTGCACGCGCTCGAACCTCACAATATACGGGATGTATTATTGTGAAGTTCGATCACGCACAGCTGTGGCACCCTGCAACCGCTTGCAAATCCTGTAATGATCCCGGGTCATTGGATATCCCGTGCTCGGTTACCGTCGAACTATGTCTGACAGTCATGGAGGTAAACGATTTAGCAGGCGTGCTGCGTGATGTCGGTGCGGCCTTTCCGGATCTCGCCGGTGATTTGCCGAGGCGCTCTTATCCTTTATTCCGTGCCAGGCACATGCTGCAAGAGTGCTGTTTCCTGGTCGCTGATCGGGTCATATGCTTTCAGGTCCCGCAGGGCCAGGGAGCACGCGGCGATGGGATATCGGCCGGTGCCGGAGCGCCAGTCCAGTCGGCGGCAGACCTTTTGGACAAGTCAATGGCGGTTCAGCTCCGGGTCAGCTGCCACCGTCGTGTTGGTCCACTCGATGGTGGTATGATCGAATCGGTCCAGGATGCGTGGCATGGCTGACCACTACCATGCTGCAGATGGTCATTTTATTCAGGGAAAGATGTGTCCTTGTGTCAGACTCCGGCCAGTTCGACATGGCCGATGCCCCGTGCAGGGACCGGCTTGGTGAGCCAGGTGGAATCAGTGATGAAGAAGGCGCGCAGAGTTATGTGCCGGAAGAGCCGAAAGAGGTGATTGATGAGCCTGCGGAGAAAGAAAAAAGTAGATGGTGTGCTGTTTATTGTACCTTCACCGTCATGATTTCCCCACAATTCATGGAAATTTAATGGAAATCAAAGCGGTCGAGGGGACAAGAAAAGCCAGTGCAACCAACAGTAACTGGTTGGTTGTACTGGCTGGTATCTGGTGGGCGAGGCGGGATTCGAACCCGCGACCTTCGGCTTCGGAGGCCGACACTCTATCCAGCTGAGCTACCCGCCCGTGATCAATGTGGTGATGGATTTCAGGCACGGGCCTGAGATGCAGACTCTGTCCTGAAAACTGACCGCGCTACCTTACCCATTGGATTCTTTTTTTTCAAGGGTTGTTTCCGCAGATCGTTCGGAAAGGTGTTCCATGTACTCTTCCCATTCCACAGGCAGGCTGCTCTTTTTTCTGGTATTGCAGGCCTTGCAGCAGGGGACCAGGTTGTCCCTGGTGCTCCTGCCGCCACGGGAGAGGGGGATGATGTGATCCATGGTGAGCGCCTTGATCCCGACCTTTCTGCCACAGTAGTAGCAGGTGCCGCTGCTGGTCTTGCGCTGCCACCAGCGGGAACGCCGCAGTTGGCGCGCCTTGTTGCGCTCCGCACGAATGGCCTGGTCATCGATGCCGTCAAAACCAAAAAAGTCGTTTTTCATGGAGTTTTCACCAGGTCGCCCAGCAGGATCTGCCGGGCCCTTCCCACCAGGTAGAGGGAGCCGGCGACGCAGATCAGGTCGCGCTCAGAGGCCGATTCCATGGCCAGGTCCAGGGCCCTGTCCACCGGCTCGACGCACAGGGCGGATTCCTGCCGGTCGGCGGGCAGGAGACTGCGCAGTTCCTCGGGGCGGGCTGAACGTTCGGACTCCGGGCGGGTGAAGATGATCCGATGGGCCAGGGGCGCAACTGCCGCCAGTGTGGAACGGATATCCTTGTCTGCCATGGCCGCCCAGACCAGCATAAGCTGTTCAAAGGAAAATTCGGTCCGGATGGCGTCGGTCAGGGCCTGCACACCGGCCGGGTTGTGGGCGCCGTCCAGCAGAAAACGCCGCGGCAGCCGGTTGCCATTGACAGTGGTGAAACTCTCCAGGCGGCCCGGCCAGCGGGTAGTCTCCAGGCCATGGCGGATGGCGTTCCCGTCTGTGCCGAGGTCGTGGTCTGCCAGCAACTCCAGGGTGGCCATTGCAAGAGCGGCATTGGCCACCTGGTAACCGCCCCGCATGGCCAGGGGGAGGTTGCGGTGACCGCGGTGCAGCCCGTCGTAATCCCATGTCCTGCTGTCCTGCCCGGTCTTCCGGCCATGGAAGTCCCGGTTCAGCAGGTAGAGCGGACTGGCGAGCCGCATGCATCTCTCCTCGACCACCGTGCGGCTGATGTCGTCGGTCACGCCGGAGACCACCGGGATCCCGGGCTTGATGATTCCGGCTTTTTCCCCGGCCACCTGTTCCAGGGTATCTCCCAGGTACTGCTCATGGTCCATGCTGACATTGGTGATCACAGAGACCAGCGGCGTGACCACGTTGGTCGCATCCAGCCGTCCGCCCATGCCCACCTCGAGCAGGGCCAGGTCCACCTCCTGTTCGGCAAACCAGAGCATGGCCATGGTGGTGGTGAACTCGAAATAGGTGATCTGGTCGTGCCCCAAAACAGAGCGGATCTGCCCGGTCAGCCGCGTGAATTCCTCTCTGGAGATGAACCGGTCATTGATTCGGAACCGTTCCCGGACCGAGCTGAGGTGTGGCGAGGTATAGAGCCCGACCCGGTATCCGGCCGTACTGAGGATGGAGAGCAGGGTCGCCGCCACCGAGCCCTTGCCGTTGGTGCCACCAATGTGCACGCAGGGTACGGCCCGGTGCGGTTCACCCAGCAGGCCCAGGAACCGGTTCATCGACTCCAGGCCGAGCTTGATCTTGAAAAACTGCAATCGGTCCAGGTAGGACCACGCGTCCTGGTACTGCATGGGGTTATCCGATGATCTCCAGCTTGGCATAGTCCAGGTGCAGGGTCTTGTCACCGTGCCGGTCAAAGTGGATCTCCACCCGCCGCGGGCCGGGGATACTCCTGACCGTGCCCGGCCCGAACAGGGGATGCCGCACCTGCATGCCCGGCGCAAATTCGACCCGGGCCGACCGGGGTGTCCGGGCTGGTATTGTGAGCCTGTCGATGGCGTGCGACATGCCGGCGGACGACGCCGGGCTGCTGCCGAGTTCGTAGAGACCGGGGCTGATCTCCTGCAGAAAGGGTGACATGCCCGTGTTCCAGAGCTTGCGGTCCGGGGTCATGATCTGGCGCGGGTAGGTGAGATAGAGCTGTTTCCTGGCCCGGGTGGCGGCCACGTACAGGAGACGGCGTTCCTCTTCCCACTGTTCGCCGGGTTCGGTGCGCTGCTGGGGGAAGCGGCCCTCGGCCAGGCCGATGACAAAGACCACGTCCCATTCCAGGCCCTTGGCCGAGTGGATGGTGGAAAGGATCAGCCGGCCCTCTTCGTCATCACCGGTCAGGGCTGCGGCGGTTTCCGCCTCGGGCGGATCCAGGGCCGTATCGTCGATAAAGGACTGCAGGTCCCCGTAGCCGCCGATCAGGGTCCTGACCTGGTCCAGGTCCTTGCGCCGTTTCGGATAGTCGTCATAGTAGATCTTCTCGAAGATCGGTTCGTAGTAGACCATGACCGCATCGAATTGCGAGGCCGGCGTCAGGCCCGGCTGCCGTATCCGGGCCAGGGCCTCGTTGAGCAAGGCCAGGCCGTCCCGCCAGCCTGGCGGCGCCTTGTAGGCAGCCAGGGCGGCGATGGGATCGTCGGATTCACCGATCACGGCCAGCACCCTCTGGGCCGTCTTCTGGCCTACCTTGTCGAGCTGGAGCAGGATGCGGTTCCAGGACAGGTTGTCCCACGGATTGATCAGGATGCGCAGAAAGGAGAGCACATCCTTGATATGGGCCGACTCGGTGAGTTTGAGACCGCCCCGTTTTTCAAAGGCGATGCCGCGGCTGTTGAGCTCGAGCTCCAGCTTGAAGGAGTGGAATCCCGACCGGAAGAGCACGGCCATTTCGGCAATCGGCGTACCCTGTTGGCGCAGGTCGGCGATTTTGTCGGCAACGAATCGCGCCTCGGCCGAGTCGTTGCGGGCCGGGACCACCTTCGGCCGCGAGCCCCCCTCGGTCCGGGTAAACAGGGTCTTGGTGAACTTTTCCGTGGCGCTGGCAATGATGGCGTTGGTCAGGCTGAGGATGGGCTGCGTGGAGCGGTAATTCTCCTCCAGCTTGATGATGCGGGCCCCGGGAAACTGCCTGGGAAAGCGCATGATGTTGTGGAAGTCGGCGCCCCGGAAGCTGTATATCGACTGGGCATCGTCCCCCACCACCATCACGTTGTCATGGCCGTGCGCCAGCAGCCGCACGATCTCGGCCTGGATCAGGTTGGTGTCCTGGTACTCGTCCACCAGGATATGGGAAAAGCGCGAACAGATCTCGTCCCGGGCCGGGCCGGACTCGGCGAGCAACCGGTGCCAGAAGACGAGCAGGTCGTCGTAATCCAGCAGGCCGTGTTCGAGCTTGAACTCGGTGTAGTGGCGGCGGATGGTGCGGAAGTCGTCGATGAACTCGGCCAGGTGGGCATGGTGATCCAGCACCAGGTCTTCCAGGGAGCGGTTCTTGTTGACCTGGCCCGAGAGCAGGTTCATGATGATCCGCTTGGAGGGGAACCGCTTGCCCCTGCCGGCCAGCCCCAGGGAGGACTTGAGCAGGTTGATGATGCCCTCGGCATCGCCGCGGTCGATGATGGTGAAGCCGGAACCCAGGCCCAGATGGTGGCCATGCCGGCGGAGCAGCATGTTGGAGGTGGCATGAAAGGTGCCGCCGTTGATCCGCTGGCAGGCCCGGCCGGTGAGCCGGGAGGCCCGCCAGAGCATCTCCTGGGCCGCGCGCCTGGTAAAGGTGAGCAGCAGGATCGACTCCGGCGCCACCCCCTGTTCGATGAGAAAGGCCATCCGGTAGACCAGGGTCCTCGTCTTGCCGCTGCCGGCGCCGGCAATGACCAGCACCGGCCCCTGGCCGTGGGTGACCGCGGCCTGCTGGGCCTCGTTCAGGGCGTTGGTGTCAAAACCTTCGGCCGGCTCGTTGTTGCCGGCCGTATCGTCTGGAAAGAGTGACTGCTGCATGGTCCGACTTGTACCATACCCGCTCCGGGCTGGCAACCGTCACCTGGCCGGCTATCCATCCAGCAGAAGGTGGAGGGCGCCGGTGATGGGGCTGCTTTCCTGGTATTGTTCCATGTCGATACTTGCCATGCTGATACCGGGAATCTCCCGGTCGGCGTAAAAGAGGTAGAAGGTGGAGCCCACGGCAACCAGCCGGGGCCGGCGCCGTCCCTCGCCGGCATCGGTCCGGATGCCGAGGCTGCGCGGTGCGCTCCAGCTCTCGCCGCCGTCGGCGGACCAGCTCCAGAGGATCTCGGCGTTGCCGGCCTCCTTGCTGCCGTCCGAGCGCAGAGCCACGGCCATGACATGGTTGCCGTCGGCGGATGCGGCTACCGCGGACAGGCCGATGGAGAGATGCCAGGTGCCGAGACCGGAAAAGATCCGGCGATCCTCGGCAAAAACGGGCCGCTGCCGTTCGTCATACCGGTTGTAGTAGACCTCCTGGAAGGCGCCATAGGTCAGGTGTCCCTGGCCCAGGCCATCGACGGCGATGTCCGGCATGCCGCGGCGCCCGCTGCCGGCCCGATGAGCCCGGAGGTTGGCCTCCATCTGGGAGCGGCAGTCGCTCCCCGTCCGGCAGTGGGTGAAATAGACGGTTCCGTCCCCGTCACACCGGCCCGAGACCAGGAAGATCCTGTCCCCGCCGGTCCGCATGCGGGCATCGGTGTCGGCCCGCCAGATGCCGGTCAGTTCACCCTGTCTGACGGCACGGGATCCCCGGATCTGCCAGATGTCGTGATTCCCCCAGACGTTGGTGACCTGGCGGCTTGTCTGCATGATGACGTCATCCGGCCCTGCCGCGGCGATACCCAGCACGTAGTTGCGCGGCAGCGGCTGGCCCACGGTGATGTCCCGGTCCCAGGCACCGGCCTGGTTCCGGCGCCGGTAGCGCAGTTCGAAGCCGCTGCTCCATGAACCGTCATGCCGGGTCAGCAGGTGGGCCGTGCCGGTGGGATCAACGGCAATGGCGGGCGGAAAATCCATGCCGCCCTGGCGGGTGTCACCCACGGGCTCCTCGATCAGCAGCCTGCCCTGGCGGTCGAACTGGTAATAACGGGAAGAAACCAGGTGAATGGTCCCGTCGTCTGTCGCCTGGACATCGAGCTGGCCTCCCTCGGCCACCCGGCCGTGGAACTGCCACTGCAGCTGGGTCCATCCGGACCCGGCCCAGAAGAGGGTTGCCAGAAAAACGAGCACTCCCCATGTTTTTCGGCGAAAACGGTGAAGACGGGGCAGTCCATGGTTGCAGGTGGCGGCGGCAGGCCGGATCGGCCGGTGGTCGCGGGCAAGAGGCCCTGGTGCATGGTC
Source organism: Desulfobulbus sp. (assembly GCA_011051875.1). Lineage (GTDB taxonomy): Bacteria > Desulfobacterota > Desulfobulbia > Desulfobulbales > Desulfobulbaceae > DRKI01. The sequence goes on from DRKI01000046.1 coordinate 6,748, forward strand.
TGTTCTCATTGAACACTCCTGTTCTTATTCAAAGGGCTGCCTGCAGCGGGCGGGGCAGCAATCAGTGCCCGGTAGCCGGGGCAGGGGATAGATCTGATCCAGCCATGCTGGTTTGCCTGTTGACAGAGGCAAGCTCTCTGGAATAGAATCTGCCCGCCCGCTGCCGGCCCGGGGCCGGGGCGGTCGGGCCAGCGGCGGGCCGCAGGCAGTGCCGGATCGACCGGTGCCACCCGCCACCCCAGGCGAAAAACCGTAACCGATCACGGGATATCCAAGTATCCCGAATCAATATAGGACTTGTAAGCGGTTGCAGGGTGCCACATCTGTGCGTGATCGAACTTCACAAGTATACACCCCGTATATCGGGAGGTTCGAGCGCCTGGAGACAGGATGCCCTGTGACAGCTTGCAAAAAACTACACAAGAAGACACCATGAACAAGGAAAAGCTCGATACCCTGTTTTCAGAAGATACCCTGGAGTCCCTTTTTCCCGCCAGCCGGACCAACGAATTTTTCGAGGCCCTTTTCGGTGATGCCAGCGAGGGTGCCTATGATATCAAGCTGCGCTATCACGGTTTTGATGAGCGCGGCAAGACCCTGCGTTTTTATCTCGATCTGCATGAGCGTCCGGGTTGCTGCCTGGTCTGCAACCTTACCTATGGTCTGCCCGATGTCTTTTCCCGGCACCCGGTGATCAACGTCGAGGGGCTGGTGCGGGAGATCGAAAAGATGCTGGATGGCGAGGCCGTCTGCACCGGGTGGAAGCTGGGTACCACCGAGCAGTCGAGCAAGAGCCTTCATTCCATTCCCCTGTCTGTCAAGGTCGAGGAGGGCTAGGTGTCCGGGGGATCAGATCGGCATCGCTGGGACCAGCGTTACGCGGATGATGATCTGCCGTGGGACACCGGCCGGCCCGATACCTACCTTGTGCGTACCGTTTCCCGCTGGCCCGTGCGCCGGGGCACGGTCCTTGACGTGGGCTGCGGCACCGGCACAAATTCCATCTGGCTCGCCCGGCAGGGATTTGATGTCATCGGGCTCGATATCTCGGCCAGGGCCGTGGAGATCGCCGGGGAGCGGGCCGCAGCGGCCGGGGTTTCCTGCCGTTTTATCCAGGACGATTTTTTGACATGCCCCATTGAGGCCGGTTCCTGTGTCTTTGTCTTTGACCGGGGCTGTTTCCATGCCGCTGCCGGCGGAGAGGGGAGGGCGGTCTTTGTCCGGCGGGTGGCCTCCTGCCTGCAGGAGGACGGCCTCTGGTTGAGCCTGGTCGGCAATGCGGATGACCGGGTACGGGACAAGGGGCCGCCCCGCTTGACCGCACGCGAGATCGCCTCGGCAGTGGAGCCGGTATTCAAGATCCTGAGTATGGAGGCCTGCCTGATCGAATCGAGGATGGAACCGGCACCCCGGTTCTGGCAGTGCCTGTACCGGAAGCGATGACGCGGAAGGCAGCCAGCCTCTGCAGGGCAGGAAAATGGGGCGCCGAACCCGGGCATTTCTGAACGGTCTCAGTGTATCTTCACCCGGGCGCGGCCGTCGGCCTTGGCCTGGTAGAGGATATCGTCAGCCTTTTCCATCCATTGCGCCCTGTCCATGCCCGGCTGCCACTGGGCAAGGCCGATGCTGATTCCCAGTTTGCCCGATCCGGTCCGGATATCCAGGGCGTCCACGGCCCGGCAGAGCCGTTCGCCCAGGTAGCGGGCCGCCCGCATGTCGGTATCCGGCAGGATCACCAGGAACTCGTCGCCGCCCATGCGCACCAGGAGATCCGTGATCCGGACCTGTTCCTGCAGGGCATGGGCGACCAGGCGCAGGACCTCATCACCCCGCAGGTGGCCCATGGTGTCGTTGATCTGCTTGAAGTGGTCCAGGTCCAGGGCTGCCAGGGTCAGGGGATGGTGGTGGCGGCGGGCCTGCTCCATGATAGTGTCGATACGTTCTTCGAAGACCAGCCGGTTGGGCAGGCCGGTGAGAGGATCGCGACGGGCCTGGGCAAAGATCTCCTCGTAATCCAGGGCCCGTTTCAGGGGATCCGCCAGAACGGGCAGGGACTCGTTGATCAGTTCCATCTCCTCCCCGGACACATGGTCGTCATGGCGCAGGAGGACCAGGACCCCGCTGCATCCCTCCGAGGCAAAGGACCAGGTATGGGAAAAAAAGCCGTCTTCCCGGGCAAGACACTGGCGGCGGCCGGGATCCGCTGCCTGGAGCCGGTTCTCCGCGATCTCGATCACCTGGCGCCGGCGCGGCCCGTGGCAGGAGCAGAACATGTGCATCCGTTCCCGGTCGAGGTTGTGATAGCCGATCAGCTCATGCTCCACGTACTGGGCCAGCCATATCGAGTAGGTCTCGATCATGGTCGGCAGGTCGAGCAGTCCCGCCATGCGACCGTAGAGTTCATTGACCTTGCGCAGACGCTCGGACTGGCGGCGGTAATGGCTCAGCTCGCTGAGCAGCGCGTCCATGCCGGTCTGGTCATTGCTGTCCGGAATGCGGTAGGCTTTTTCGTCCATGGGGCAGTACCTGTCTTGAAGTGCCCCGGCCAGGGGGCGGAGATGTTCCGGTTTTGCGGACTGGAACCGGGCTGTTTGTATCCCGGATTACCTCGCTGTAAGCGAAAAGTATGCCAGCCATGCGGTAGCTGTAGATATGGCGTTAATTCATGGTGTTATGAAGATGGCGGTGCACAGGCTCTCTCCGGGGAACAGAAAAAGTTCCCCGGAGTCGGAAATGTGACAGGGACGGCATGATCCTCTCCTTGCTTCTGTCCCTGTCACCGGTGGTCAAGATCCTGTCCGTCTTCCTGTTCATCCTTCTCCTCAACAGGACCGGCCTGCCCCTGGGGGTCGCCCTGCTCACCGGCGGACTGGGGATAGATCTCTGGGCGGGCAGGCCCGTGACCACGGTCAGCGGCGACCTGGGCCATGCCCTGGCCGCGCCCGAGTTGTGGCTCCTGCTCATCAATATCACCCTGATCCTCGAGTTCGGCCACTTCATGTCCTCGGAGCGCAATGCGCAGGCCATCCTGGCCGCGGCCCGCCGTCTCGGAGGGCGTAACGGCCGGGCCCTGGGCCTGGTCCTGATCCCGGCCACCATCGGCCTGGTCCCCATGCCCGGCGGTGCCCTGTTCTCCGCGCCCCTGGTGGGCGAAACCCTGCGGGACCGGGACCTGCCGGCGGCCTGGAAGGCCTCGGTCAACTACTGGTTCCGCCATGTGCTCGAATACTGGTGGCCGCTCTACCCGGTGGTCATTGTCAGCCTTTCCATCTTCAACCTTTCCACCTGGCATTTTTTCCTGCTCCAGGCGCCGTTCACCGTGGTCAGCATCGGCGCAGGCTGGTTTTTTCTGCTCAGGCGCCATCTCCCGCTTCTTCGGGATGCGGCAGGGGCCGGGGCGCCGGCGGGCAGGGACCTGCTCGGCGTACTTGTCCCCATCCTGATCATAGTTCTTTCCACCCTTCTCCTGCCCGGGGCAGTGGCGCGGCTGTTTCCCCCGGCCTCGCCCACCACGGCCAAGCTGCTCGCCATGCTGGCCGGCCTGCTGGCCGCCCTGCTTCTCATCGCCGGCCGGGGCAGGGAGGAAGGCTGCCATCGCCCCTTTGCCAGGCTGTTTACGGCCAAGACCGCGGGTGTGATCTTTACCCTGGCCGGCGTCATGCTCTTCCAGGGCATGCTGGAGGCCTCGGAGCTTCTGCCTGCCGCGGGCCGGCAGCTCGGCGCCTCCCATATCCCGGTGGAGATCATCATCGCCTTTCTGCCCTTTCTCGCCGGCCTGGTGACCGGCCTGGCCATCGGGTTCGGTGGGCCGGCCTTTCCGTTGGTGGTGGGCCTTGCCGCCGCCGACCCCACCCTCGGCGAGGGAGCGGCCCTGGTCCTGGCCTTCAGCATGGGGTACGCCGGCATGATGCTCTCGCCGGTCCATCTCTGCTATGTCCTGACCAGGAGGTATTTTTACACATCCCTTGCCGACACCTACCATTACCTGGTACCCTGCGTCCTGGTGATCATGGCCTGGGGCGTGGCCCTGCATGTTTTTCTCCGCCTGGCAGGATGGTGAACAGGATGGATATCGGCCAGATGTTCATGGTCGGCTTTGACGGCTGCACCGTGGACGACAGTCACCCGGTGTGCCGGGCCATTGCCGGGTCGGGCCTTGGCGGGGTGATCCTCTTTGACCGCAACGTGGACGGTGCGGTGCAGAATATCCGGGATCCGGAACAGCTGCGGGAATTGACCCGGGCCCTGCAGGCCTGTGCCCGGGACAGGCTGCTCATTGGCGTGGACCAGGAGGGCGGACGTGTCTGCCGGCTCAAACCGGATGCCGGTTTTCCGGCCATGACCGGGGCTCGCGAGCTGGGCGGGCTGACGCCGGCAGAGACCGGCCGGCAGGCCGCGCGCATGGCGGCATCCCTGGCCGAATGCGGCATCAATCTGAACCTGGCGCCCGTGGTCGACCTGGATCTCAACCCCGACAACCCGGTCATCTCCAGGTTCGGGCGTAGCTTCGGGCCGGATCCCGACCAGGTGGCGCGCCACGCCCGGACCTTTGTCCTGGCCCATCACGAGCACGGGGTCGGTTGCTGCCTCAAGCATTTTCCCGGTCACGGCAGCGCGGGCGCGGATTCGCACCTGGGTTTTGTCGACAGCACGGACCGCTGGCAGGCCAGGGAACTGGAACCGTTCCGCGTCCTGATCCGGGAGGGACTGGCCGATGCGGTAATGACCGCCCACGTGGTGCAGCGCCGTCTTGACCCCGGCGGTCTGCCGGCCACCCTGTCGGCCCGGATCATCGGTGACCTTCTGCGCCGGCAGCTCGGTTTTGCCGGGGTCGTCATCAGCGATGACCTGCAGATGCGGGCCATCACCGACCGGTGGGGTTTTGCCGAGGCCGTGGCCATGGCCGTGCAGGCAGGGGTGGACCTGATGATCGTGGGCAACAACCTGGTCCGTCAGGCCGGGGTGGTGGAGGAGGGGATCCGGGCCGTGGCAGCGTTGCTTGCCGACGGCAGGGTCCGGGCGGAAAGAGTGGAGGCCTCTATCGGGCGTATCAGGGCCCTGAAAAGGAAAATCGCAGGAGAACTGCCATGGAAGAACAACGTACCCACAGCCTGACCATAGGATACATCCTCTGGATCTTCGGTTTCCTCGGCGCGCACCGGTTCTACTATGGCAAGCCGATCTCGGGCACGATCTACTTCTTTACCCTGGGACTGTTCCTCATCGGCTGGATCGTGGATCTCTTCCTGATCCCCTCCATGGAGCGGCAGGCGGAGATCCGGTATACGCCCGGCCCCATCGACTACGACCTGGCCTGGCTGCTGCTGGTTTTTCTCGGTATCTTCGGGGTCCACCGGATGTACCTGGGCAAGTGGATATCGGGAATCATCTACCTCCTGACCGGCGGTCTGTTCGGGCTGGGCTACATCTATGACCTCTGGACCCTCAATGACCAGGTAACCCTGATCAACGGCATGGCCGGGAGATAGGCGATGGCTGTCAGGGGCAGCAGAGCACCCTGTTGCCCCCGGCCTTGGCCTGGCTCAGGCAGCGGCCGGCAATGGTCAGCAGCTCCTTGACCCTGCTGTTGCGCTCCGGTATCTCGGGTGCAAATCCCGAGACACCGAAACTGGCCGTCACCCGGACCGGCCGGTCATGTTCGCGGATATCGAGCCCGGCCAGCAGGCCACGCAGCCGCTCGGCTACGATGCCCGCCCCCCGGATCGGAGTCTCGGGCAGGACGATGATAAACGCGTCCTCATCCCAGCGGGTGATCCAGTCAACCCCTTCCCGGATCACCTGCATGGCGGCCTGGGCGAACCCGGTCAGCACCTGGTCGCCGGTCCGGTAGCCGTGGCTGTCGTTGATCTCCTTCAGCCGGTCGATGTCGCAGAAGATGACAGACAGGTAGTGGGAGTAGCGCACCGAGCGGTGCAGCTCCGTGGTCAGGCGCTCCCGGAGGTACCCCGGGGTGTAGCAGCCGGTCAGGGCGTCAGTGGGCGAGAGTTTTTTGATTTTCTCCCGCATCTGCCGTTCGCGCACCACCAGGCAGAACTGGCGGGCTGCATCGTTGAGGGCCGTGGCCAGCATCTCGTCGTCGCAGGCCGCCGGCAGCAGGCGGAAGATGCCGTGCCGGTTGGCCAGCTCCATGGCCGCGGCGCTTTCGTCCTCCTCCACCAGCAGGATCCTGCTGGCCCTGGATATCTTTGCCGCCTGGTCCAGGTACTCGCCGCAGGTCATGTCGGGCAGGGTCATGGTGGAGAGGAGGACGCTGAACAGGTCCGACCCGCCAAGGGCGGCCAGGGCGTCGGCAGCGGTTTCCGTACAGAAGAACTCGAAGTCCGTGCCGCCTCCTTTGCAGAAACGGGGCAGAACGGACGGGCCGGCGGCGACAAGGGCTCGTTTGATCATGGGGCTCTCCAGAAAAGATCCAGGGTGGTATGATGCTTCTACTATAGCATTGCAGTCCCTGAAAGAGGAATACCTAATCCGGGTTTTGCCCGCAATCCGATGCAACAGCAGCCATCGAAGCCCTGGCCCGGGACAACTCACGGGTTGTCATGGTTGTGAACATGCGCTATAAGAGGCTTCTATGGAAAAGGTACCCATGCAGTTTCCGGCCGGTTGCCGGCCGGAGATCGATTATCCCTGTGTCTGGCAGTACAAGGTGATCGGAACAGACAGGAAGGCGCTGTGCGAGGCCATTGCCCTCCACCTGGGGGATGCGCCCTACAGTGTCAGCGATTCGCGCGTCAGCAGCGGCGGTCGCTACATCAGCCTGAATCTGGAGGTCACGGTGTACAGCGATTTCAACCGGCTGCGTCTCTACGAGGTTCTGGGGGAGCATCCGGCGGTCAAGGTGATCCTGTGAACAGCACGACAGAGAATCGGCAGGAGGAAGAACGTATCGATTCCCGGATCATCCCGGTGATGCGCGAGGCCGTGTTCATGGTCCAGATGATCCTCTTCCGGACCCTGAAGAACAACATTTCATGCCGTTACCAGGACTGGACCGGCGAACAGCATACCAGGCTGGCCGGCGCAGTAGTCAACAACCTGTTTGGTTCACACCCTTCGGATCCCGCAGTGGCCGACTTTGCCCGGCAGAACCGGGAGCTGGTGGAAGAGGAGCTGCGTGGCCTGGCAGGCCGCTGTTCCCACCTGGCCCCGCATCTCACCGACGCCCTGCGCATGCAGACCATCTGTGACAACCAGGAAGGGATCCATTCCATTCCCAGCCTGCTCATGGCCAGGGCCCTTGGCATTCTCCAGGAGGAGCGTCCCCTGCCCCTGCCATCCACCTTCATGACCACGGTCCGCCAGCTCGCCGCGGAGCACGGCCTGGTGGAGCCCATGCAGCCTGCCGTGGCCCCTGGCAACGATCCCTCCTGACAGCGCTGTGCGCCGCCGCAGTGCAGGTATGCCGCACGCTCTGTACGGGCATATCCGGCAGCCCTGTCTGCGGCCGGGATGACCGGGAGAAGGGGGGCGGGTGCTGAGTCTCCCGATGCCCGATGCCCGGCGACCGTAAGGCCGTTGTACCGGAAATGGTCTCCGCGGCCTGCCCGAACGGATATGGAGCACTGGTAACCGGTTACACCCTGGAGATAACGCCAAGGTGATCGCACCCCGGTGGACGGTTGCGTATTCCCACCGGTTCAACCGGTCTCGTAGCGGTTCCTTCCCTTGTTCTTTGCCGCGTAGAGGGCCTGGTCCGCCCTGTTCATCAGTTCTGCCAGATCACAGTCCGGTTCCTCCGGCACTTCGATAAGTCCCAGTGACATGGTGACGATGCCCCAGGGAATATTGCCCTCGTGCGGGATCCGTTGCTGCTCCAGGCTCCGGCGCAGCCGGTCCGCCATCGCTTTTGCTCCCTTTATGTCCTGCTCGGTGAACAGGATGCAGAATTCCTCGCCGCCGATGCGGAAACAGTAGTCTTCCGCCCGTCGCAGGGTCCTGTTCATGGTCGAGGCGATCTGCTGCAGAACCCTGTCTCCCTCGGTATGGCCATAGATATCGTTGTAGCGCTTGAAGTGATCAATGTCCAGGAAGCCCAGGAAGAGGCGTTCCCCGTGGCGGAGGGCATGCCGGAGCCGGGTTGGAAAGACGGCATGGAGGTGGCGCCGGTTGTGGAGGCCGGTGAGCGGGTCGGTGATGGACAGTTCCGAGAGCTGCTTCTGCAGTTGCAGGTTTCTGATATAGAAAGAGCGGTTGAAGTAGAGCATGAGCAGGATGGCGATGGCGCTGCCGAGGAAGATAACACTGCCCTTCCAGATGTGCCGGCTCTGCCGTTGTCGGAGCCGGGAATCAAGCAGGAAGACAGCCTCCCGGTAGGGTGGCGAGAGCTGGCCGATGGCCTGGGTGGCCAGGAGGAAGAAGTCCCGGGGAACCATGCGTGAACCGGCTTGCCTGCCTTCCATGATCCGGCATTGCTGGCAGAGGGTGGCGATGATCTCGTCGAGTTGCGGCGGCAGAAGCTCGAGTTCCCTGGTCAGATCCGGGGCGACCTTGGCCAGGATCACCTGTTCGTCCCGGATGGTTTCCATGCGGGCCGCGATAACCGAGTGGAAACTCTGCAGCTGCTCGGCCTCCTGCTCGCTGAGGCTGCCCTTGGCCAGGAAACCGCTGCCCATGCCGCGTAACCTGCCTATGGCTTCGGCAAGATAGGGAATCTGTTTGACCAGGATGTCGATCAGGTAATAGGTGTCCAGCTCGGGATCGAGGATCAGTTGTGACCGGTCGGCGGCGAGCTGCATGAGGCGGAGAATGTCGGATATGAGGTTGCTGTATTCGCCAAACAGGTCGATGAAGGGCGTGGTCGCCGGATCGACATGAAAGAGGTGGACCGCGTTGCTCTTCAGCATGCGGATCTCGTTTTCCATGGTAAAGGCGCGAATCTGCCGTTGCCAGTTCTGATCCTGGAATCGGTCGAGAAATCGCTGCCTGATCCGCACGAGCTCCTTTTCAACGCCCTCGGTGCCCCAGAGTGCCATCTGGGTCAGGCCCCTGATTTTCTGCAGATCGGTCAGGCACAGGTAGAGCCGGTTGATCGTGGCAACACCCTGGAGCTCCCGCCGGGTCAGCCTGGAGAGGCGCACCTGGTCGTAGAGGGGAAAGGCGAGGGAGATCGAGAAGAGAATGATGGGCAGCAGGGTGGCCCAGAGATAGCGGCCGAGGTGAGTGCGGGTCTGCCGATGGAGCTCTGCCGTCATGATCTCTCCTTCAGGTCGACCAGGGTCGCGCCCCAGGAGCCGGCGTCCAGGCCGGCGATGCGGTAGCTGTGGACGATGTCGGTGCGCTCCAGGATGGCGTGCACGGTCCGGCGCATGGTCCCGGTGCCCTTGCCATGGATGATCCGGACCTGGTGGATGCCGCGGCGTCGGCACTCTTCCAGGTAGTCCGGCACCAGGTGTCTGACATCGCCGGGAGCAAAGGCATGCAGGTCCAGGATGCCGTCGACGGGCAGGCGGATCATCTCCCCGGAGGCCGGGTCGGGATGCCGGGAGCCGGTGTTTCCTGTGTTGCCGTGTTTCATGGTGTTTTTCCGGACGGGACGGGAATCAGTGCATGAGCAGCAGGATCCAGGGCAGGCCGGCCGGAATGGTTGTCGTTACCCGAAGGTCAGGGACATGCTGCCGGACGAAGTCGATGAACGAGGATGTCCGGGTATAGACGCCGTAAAAGCCGCCTTGCCGCACACAGTCCGTGCCATAGGAGACCAGGCCGGCATGGACCCAGTGGTTGTCCACCCGCACCAGCAGCGGGCCGCCGGAATCACCGCGGCAGGCGTCCTTCCCCTGTCCCGCCGGGTAGCCGGCACAGATCTGCGAGGCAGCCGGGGCGATGCCGAAGATGGAGGCGCAGGCGCTGCCGGACACCACCGGCAGGTCAACCTGCTGCAGAATACTGGGAAAGTAGGGATAGCCGGAGGTGTTGTAGAGTCCCCACCCGAGCAGGGTGGTTGAGCGGCCCTGCAGGGAGGGCGGTGTGTTGTCCCTGGAATTGCCGGAAAAGAGGGTGACAGGCTCGGCCGTGGCAGGTGCGGCCAGCTCGATCAAGGCGATGTCGTTGACCAGCCAGGTGGAGTCGAAGTCCGGATGGACGATAATGGTGCTCACGGCCAGCCGCGGCCCGCTGTAGGTATTCAGGTCACGGACCCCAACCGCCACCTCGATGTCGCCCGGGTTGACAAAGTCCACGCAGTGGGCCGCGGTCATCACCCAGTTGGCGCCGACCAGCACGCCGCCGCAGTACTGGGCATAGTAGAGGTTGGACTCGGAGGCATCGAGCAGGGCCGCCATCCAGGGCCAGGTGCCGGGCAGGGTATCGGTGCCGCCCAGGACCTTGGCCGTGGGCGTCTCCGTGCCATTATCGGCCGGGAAGGCTCCTGCCGGCAGAAGGAGAGTGAGGAAGAGCAGGATGAGTACGAGGTGTTTTGATTTCAGGTGCATACGGTGGGTTTCCTGGCAGGTGTGAACAGGTGCGGTCAACTGCCCGGCAGATGCGGTTTTCTGTCCAAGTATAGCATGGCTGGGCAGAAGATGGACAGCCACTTTTGAAAAAGTGAGAATTTTTCCCGCTTCGGAAGTCAGCGCGCGGTCTCCAGGGCAATGCGGGCGGCCCGGCGCGAGGCGCCGCGGCCGCCGAGCCGGGCAGTCACCTCGGCCAACCCCTCCCGGATTCGGCGCCGGATTGTTGTGTTGCCGGTCATCTTCTCCAGCTCGGCGGCAATGTTTTCCGGGGTCACCTGGTCCTGGAGAAGTTCCGGAACCACCTTTCGTCCCGCCACCAGGTTGACCAGGGAGAAACAGTCGATATGGCGGACCAGCAGTCTGCCCAGGAAGTAGGTGCGCGGCGAGACCCGGTAGGTGACCACCGCCGGGGTGCCCAGGATGGCCAGCTCCAGGGTGACCGTGCCCGAGGCGGCCACCACCGCATCGCATGCGGCCATGAGGTCGTAGCGGTCTTCATCCACCACCTGGCAGCTAAGGCGCTGGCGGTAGTCGGCAAGGCCGTGTTCGTCCAGCAACCGGGGGGGGACAGTGGAGGCGCGGGGAATGAGAAAGGCGTACTGCTCGTTGCTGCCGCGGACAAGGTGTTCCGCCGCGGCCAGGAAGTCGGGCAGCAGGGAGCTGATCTCCCGGCGGCGGCTGCCCGGCAGCAGGCCGATGATTTTTCTGTCCGGTTCGATCCGGTGGCGGGCAAGGAATTCCTCGCGCGACATGGTGGTTTGCACCGCGTCCATGAGGGGATGGCCGACAAAGTCCACCTGCACGCCGCGGCGGGCATAGAACTCCTGTTCAAAGGGCAGGATCACCCCGACCCGGTCGGTGAGCCGGCCTATCTTCTTCACCCGGCCGCTGCGCCAGGCCCAGACCTGGGGGCTGATGTAATAGAAGACCGGGATGCC
>DRKI01000047.1 GCA_011051875.1 Desulfobulbus sp.
AGCGCCGCAGCCTGCTCAAGTACCTGAAAAACAGGGACATCACCAGGTATCGTACCCTGATCAAGGAACTCGGTATCCGCAAGTAGAGAAACCTTGCCATGCCCGGACGGTTGTACCTGGATCGAAAGGTGCACTCACCTGCAATGCTGCAAGAAGAAGACTATCTGTAGTCATTTGTATTTTCTTTTGCAGGCGGGTGAGGCGCTCGGTCCGGGTCGTACTCTCCGGGCATGGCTTTTTCCGGTGGGGCCTACCTGGAATCAAACCACTCACAGAGACACAAAGGATGCGGTGCCGGTCGCGGGGCCCCGGGTCGGCGGGCGGGCGGCATGCGCCGCATCCTTTGTGCCTCTTTGTGTTGCGTCGACGGATTCCGGGTTGCCGCCATCATGTTCATATCGTATTCCGGCGAATCCGGAGACAGGAGTAATCAATGTACAAGAAAGTTGAAACCGACGTCGGTGGTTGCACCATGACCTTTGAGACCGGCAAGATGGCCCGCCAGGCCAACGGGGCCGTGGTCGTCTCGTGCGGCGACACCATGGTGCTGGTCACCGCGGTGGCCGAGAAGAAGACAAAGGACATGGGCTTTCTGCCCCTGACCATCGAGTACCAGGAGCGGATGTATGCCGCGGGTCGTATCCCGGGCAGTTACTTCCGCCGCGAGATCGGCCGTCCCAGCGAGAAAGAGGTCCTGACCTGCCGTCTCATCGACCGGCCGCTGCGGCCGCTCTTTCCCAAGGGCTACTGCAGCGAGACCCAGGTCATCATCACGGTCTTTTCCGCCGACCAGGAGATCGACCCCGATATCCTGGCCATGAACGGGGCCTCGGTGTCGCTGGCCATATCCGACATCCCGTGGAACGGGCCCATCGCCGCGGCCCGGGTGGGCTACGTCGATGGCGAGTATATCCTCAATCCCACCAGGACGCAGCTCGAGCAGTCCGGTATGAACCTGGTCGTCGCCGGCACCGAGAGCGCGGTGGTCATGGTGGAGGGGCGGACCGGCGAGCTGGCCGAAGAGGTGATCCTGGATGCGATCTTCTTTGCCCACCAGGGTATCCAGCCGCTGATCGAGATGCAGAAGAAACTGCGTGACGAGATCGGCCGTCCCAAGCGCCAGGTTGTTGTTCCCGAGATCAACGAGTCCCTCAGGTCCCGGGTTGAGGAGGTGGCCGCCGCAGGCATGGAGGAGGTGGTCACCACCGCGGACAAGATGGCGCGCGGCGAACGCTACGATCTGCTCAAGGAAGAGGTCCTGGCCCAGATCGACGAGGAGCTGTACGAATCAGAGTCCGAGGTCCTGGACCTGCTTTCCGATTATAAGAAACGGCTGATGCGGGACCGGATCGTCAACCAGGGCCAGCGGATCGACGGACGCGCCTTTGACGAGGTCCGGCCCATCCAGTGCGAGGTGGGTGCCCTGCCCCGGGCCCACGGCTCGGCCCTGTTCACCCGCGGCGAGACCCAGGCCATGGTGATCGCCACCCTGGGCAGCGAACGGGACGAGCAGCACCTGGAAGGCCTGGGCGGCGACGTCTATCGCCGCTTCATGCTCCATTACAACTTTCCGCCTTTCTGCGTGGGCGAGGTCCGGTTCCTGCGCGGTCCGAGTCGGCGCGACATCGGCCACGGCACCCTGGCCCGGCGCGGCATCGAGGCCGTGCTGCCGGCGGATGACGAGTTTCCCTACACCATCCGCGTGGTTTCCGAGGTCCTGGAGTCCAACGGTTCGTCCTCCATGGCCACGGTCTGCGGAGCCAGCCTGGCCCTGATGGATGCCGGCGTGCCCATCAAGGCGCCGGTTTCGGGTGTGGCCATGGGGTTGATCAAGGAAGGGGACAAGGTGGTGATCCTGACCGATATCCTGGGCGACGAGGATCACCTGGGCGACATGGATTTCAAGGTGGTGGGCACCCGCACGGGCATCACCTCCCTGCAGATGGACATCAAGATCAACGGCGTGGACCGGGATGTCATGGGCCGGGCCCTGGCCCAGGCCCGGCAGGGGCGCCTGCATATTCTCGGCCGGATGGAAGAGGCCATCAGCGAGCCGAGAAAGACGGTCTCGGAGTATGCGCCCAAGTATATCTCCATCAAGATCCACCCGGACAAGATCCGCGACATCATCGGTCCGGGCGGCAAGGTGATCCGCGAGATGACCGCCGAGTACGACTCCAAGATCGATGTCGAGGACGACGGCACGGTCAAGATCTTCAGCAACAACTCGGAGCAGTCCAAGGCCCTGGTGGCCCGCATCGAGGAAATGACCGCCATGCCCGAGGTGGGCAAGGTCTACGAGGGGGAGGTCCGGACCATCAAGGACTTTGGCGCCTTTGTCCAGATCCTGCCCGGCACCGACGGCATGGTCCATATCTCGGAACTCAAGAAGGAGCGGGTCAACAAGGTGACCGATGTCCTCAGGGAGGGCGACACGGTCCGGGTCAAGGTGATCGACATCGACAACCGCGGCCGGATCAGGCTCAGCCGCAAGGCGGCGCTCAAGCCCGGGGAGGAGTAGTCCCATGGACAGGGTTCCTGTCCGCTTCACCTGGCTCGACGGCCGCCATGCCCGGGACCTGGACCTGCCGAACTATGCCACGGCCCTTGCCGCGGGCATGGACGTGCAGGCGGCCCTGGATGAGCCGTTGACCCTGGAGCCGGGCGAAATCGTCCTGATCCCCTCCGGCTTTGCCGTGGCCATCCGCCCGGGCTACGAGATCCAGGTGCGGCCGCGTTCCGGGCTTGCGGTCAGGCACGGGATCACGGTGATCAACGCGCCGGGGACCATTGATGCCGATTACCGGGGCGAGGTGCGGATCGGGCTCGTCAACCTGGGCCGGGAGGCCTTTGTCATCCGGCGCGGAGACCGGATCGCCCAGCTGGTGCTGGCCCGGGTCTGCCGGGCCGAACTGGAGCTTGTGGGCCGGCTGGACGAGACCGACCGCGGCAGCGGCGGCTTCGGCCATACCGGCCTCTAGGCGGCCCGTGAAGTTTTGCGTCCTGGGCAGCGGCTCCAGGGGCAACTGCACCCTGGTCGAATCGGCAACCACCACCCTGCTCATTGACGCCGGTTTTTCCGGCCGCGAGGTCGGCCGGCGGCTGGCCGCCATCGGGCGCCGTCCCGAGGCGCTTGCCGCGATCCTGGTATCGCACGAACACGGCGATCATATCAAGGGCGTGGGGGTGCTGTCCCGGCGGCATGAACTCCCCCTTCATATCAACCGGGCCACCCGGCTGGCGGCGCAGCGGCAGATTGGCAGGATCGCGGCCTGCAGGGAGTTTGTCACCGGGGAGGTGTTTACCGTGGGTGACCTGCGGATCCACCCCTTTTCCGTGTCCCACGATACCGCCGACCCGGTGGGGTTCGTCATCTCGGACGGCCGCTGCCGGGTGGGCTACTGCACCGACACCGGACGGGTGACGCGGCTGATCGTCCATCACCTGCGCTCCTGCCAGGGACTGGTGCTCGAGGCCAACCACGATCCGCGCATGCTCATGGACGGGCCCTACCCGCCGGCACTCAAGCAGCGTGTCCGCTCGGGCCAGGGCCACCTGGCCAACGGGGATGCGGCAGATCTTGCCGCCCAACTGGCGGCCGGCGCCCTGCGCAGCCTGGTGCTGGCCCATGTCAGCGAGACCAACAACCGGCCCGAGCTGGTCCTGCAGGCAATGCGGGACAGGCTGGGAACCCGGCTCGGGGAACTGTCCGTCTCCGTGGCCGGCCAGGACGAGCCCGGCCGCCTGATCGATCTCTCCCGCCGTTTCGGCCGGTAGCCCCGATTCCGGAGCGCTGGTACTCTTGTCCCGGAGGTGTCATGAAAACCTGTCTTCTCCCGTGGCTGCTCATGCTGCTGCTGGCGGCACCGGCGTCGGCCCGGAACTATCTTGTCCTCACCGAGAACCTGCCGCCCGTGCACTATGAAGAGGACGGCAGGGTCGTCGGCATCGCCACCGAGGTGGTGGAGGAGATTTTCCGGCGCGCCGGCCTGCAGCCGGATATCCGGGTCTATCCCTGGAAACGGGCCTACCAGATTGCCCTGCGCACGCGGGACTCCTTCATCTTCACCATAAACCGTACCCCGGAACGGGAAAAACTCTTCAAGTGGATCGGCCCCATCCTGCAGAAGCGGACCTGTCTCTTCAAGCTCAGGTCACGCCGGGACATCCGGGTGCGCACCCTGGCCGATGTCAAAAAGTATACAACGGCGGTGATCCTGGGATATGCCCTGACGGACCGGCTGCTCGCCGAAGGGTTTGCCGAACACCGGGAACTGATTGTCACCCACAACAAGAAGTCCCAGATCCGGGTCTTCTTAAGCGGCCATGCCGACCTGATCACCGGCAACGAGTACACACTTGCCTGGGCCCTGCGTGACGAGGGATATTCCATGGATGCGGTGGAACCGGTCCTGGTGATGACGGAAAAAGGATATTACCTGGCCGCCAATCCCTCTGTGGACGATCAGACCGTGCAGCAGCTGCAGAAGGCTGCCGATGCGGTGTGGCGAAACGGTGTCATCCCGGGAATCATAAATAAATACATGGGGTTTTGAAGACAATCTCGTTCCGGTTTCCTGGGGGTGGCCGTATAGGTCGCAGGCTGATCTGGAGGGTGTTTCTCTTCAGTTCGCTGATCACCCTTCTGCTGACGGCCCTCCAGCTCTACCTCGATTTCAGGGCCGATATTGCCGGTATCAATTCCTCCCTGGAGTCCATTGAACGGACCGATCTCAGGCCCATCGCCCAGAGTGTCTGGATCCTTGACGATATCCAGGTCAACCTGCAGCTGGAGGGGCTCATCCACCGGCAGGACATCGTCTATGCCGCGGTCGAGTTGGATGACGGTCCGGGCTGGCACCGGGGAACGGCCATTCCGCGCCGCGCCATCACCGCCACTTTTCCGCTCCACTATGTGCACCATGGCAAGGACGAGCCTCTCGGCCGGCTCCGGGTGGTCGCTTCCCTGGAAGGGGTGTATGGCCGCCTGCTCAGGCGGGTGAAGGTCATCCTTCTCAGCAACGGTATCAGGACCTTTCTGGTTATCGGCTTCGCCCTGCTCATTTTCCAGTACCTGGTCACCAGGCACCTGGTCCACATGGCCGCCTTTGTCAAGGATCTCCAGGTGCACAGGCTGCAGCCGCCCCTGCAACTGGACCGGCCCCCCTCCATGGTGCCCGATGAATTTGACCTGGTGGTCAGGGGGATCAACCACATGCAGCGGCGCGGCTATCAGACCTTCTGCGCCCTCCGGGAAAGGGAGCAGCGGCTGCGCCTTTTCTTTGATTCCACCGAGGAGGCCATCTTCGGCGTGGGCCCTGACGGCCGCTGCACCTTTGTCAACCGGGCCGGCCTGCGCCTGCTGGGTTATGACGATCAGCAGCAGGCCCTGGGAAGGGATGTCATCAGCCTGGTCCAGCCCGCCTCCTGCCGGGGCGACTCCGGCCGCAGGATCCGGGACCTGGTCTTTGCCGCCATGCAGGAAGAGCGCTCGGTACTCAGTGAGGGGGAGAAACTGTGCCGCGGCGATGGCCGCTGGCTGCCCATCACCCTGCGCGCCTACCCGGTGATCGAGGATGGCCGCTGCCGGGGCGCAGTGGTCTTTTTTGCAGATATCAGCGAGCAGCAGCGGCTGCAGCGTGAGATCCGGCTGCTGGCCAGGGTCGTGCACCAGTCACCGCTGTCGGTGGTCATCTCCGATGCCAGGGGCAAGATCGAGTATGTCAATCCCGGCTTCGAGGAGATCACCGGCTACAGCGCCGCGGAGGTGCTTGGGCGCAGGCCCTATTTTCTTCACAACGATCTGCTCGATCCTCACAAGTACCGCAAGATCAGGGCGGCCCTGCGCCGCGGCGAACAGTGGCGCGGCCGCCTGACCAACCTCACCAGCTCGGGCACGGTCTTCAACCTGGATACCGTGATCTCGGCGATACGGGGAAGCGGCGGTGCCATAACCAACCTGGTTGCGGTTTCCCACGACGTTACCCGCGAGATGGAGCTGCAGGACCAGCTCCATCATGCCCAGAAGCTGGAGGCCATCGGCAAGCTTTCCGCCTCCATCGCCCACGAGTTCGGCAATCCGCTGCTGGGCGTGCGGTTCGCGGTCCGGGACATCAAGAACCGTTTTCCCGAGGATTCCGGGGAGTGGCGGATGATGGACCTGGCAGAACGGGAGTGCGACCGGATGAAGAACATGATCAGGGATCTCCAGCAGTTCAACCGTCCGACGTCCGGCGTCAGGACCCGCTTTGCCCTCCATGACACCCTGGACGACATCCTGCTCTTTCACCGGCGGTTCCTTGTCTCCCGCCGGATCCGCCTGGTGAAGAAGTATGATCCGGCGCAGATAACTATCGTTGCCGTGGAGGATCAGATCAGGCAGGTGTTCGTCAACCTGCTCATCAATGCCGGCGAGGCCATGGATACCGAAGGCGGTACCATAACGGTGCAGACGGAACTGCGGGGGGAAATGGTGGCAGTCTCCTTTCGTGACACCGGGGCAGGTATCCGGCCCGAGCACCTGGAGCATGTCTTTGAGCCATTCTTCACCACCAAGCTCGAAGTCGAGGGCACCGGGCTTGGTCTGCCGGTCTCTTACGGTATCGTTACCGGGCACGGCGGGGACATCACCGTTCATTCGGTGCCGGGCGAGGAGACGGTCTTCACCGTGACCCTGCCTGTGCTCTGAGGTGTGGACAGGCGTCCCGGTCCGTGCTCATCCCCTGGGATGAAAACGGCGGTGGATCGATTTCAGGCGGGAGGCGTCGACCTTGGTATAGATCTGGGTGGTGCTGATGTCGGCATGGCCCAGCATCAGCTGCACGGAGCGGAGATCGGCGCCACCGGCCAGGAGATGGGTGGCAAAGGAGTGACGGAGCATGTGCGGGCTGACCGGCCTGTCGATCCCGGCTGCCCGGGCGATCCCGGCGATGATCTGCCAGAAGCGGGTGCGGGTCATGGCCCGGCCGCGGTTGCTGACAAAGAGATGCGGACTTGGCCTGTTTTTCAGGATCAGGGGGCGGCCATGGTCCAGGTAGTCCTGGAGGCGGCGGCGGGTGGCCTCGGCAAAGGGAACCATGCGCTCCTTGTTGCCCTTGCCCATGATGCGGACGTGGCCGCCGGCCAGGTTGCATCCCTTGATCGGCAGGGAGACGAGTTCCGACACCCGGAGCCCTGTGCCGTAGAGCAGGTGGAGCATGGCGTAGTTGCGCAGGACCAGGGGCGTGATCTTTTCCGGCAGGGTGAGTATCCGGTCGACTTCGCTGATGTTGAGGGCCTTGGGCAGGCTGCGGCCGGTGCGGGGCGGATCGATGTCGGCCACCGGGCTGCTGCGGATCAGGCCGTGGCCGGCAAGAAAGGCGAAGTAGGAACGCAGGGCGGCAAGTCGGCGGGCGTTGCTGCGCGACCCGGTGCCCCGGTCGTGGCAGTGACGGAAGAATGCCTGCACGTGACCGGGCCGGATTTCGTCGGCAGCAGTGATTCTGTACTGTTTCAGAAAGGCGAGGAAAAAGGAGAGATCGGAGCCGTAGGCCAGGATGGTGTTGGCGGCCAGGCGCTGCTGGACGGTGAGATGCTGCAGGAAGCTGTCGACCGTGTCGGCAAGGGGAGAGGGAAGCTCACGGGACATGAGGTCACGGTCCGTGGCCGGTAGCGGCAGGGCGAGCAGCCGGGCCCGCGGTCCGGACGGCCGGACAGCGGACCATAGGCCATGGCGGCCCGGGCCGGCAGGGAACCGGCCCGGGGACAACCAGACTAGTAACGATTTCTCATCCTGTTGTACTTGCGAAGTTTCCTCATGGCTTCCGCTGCCTTGCGCCGTTTCTTCACGCTGGGCTTTTCATAGTATTCACGGCGTTTCAGCTCACGCTTGATCCCGTCAATCTGCAGTTTTTTCTTCAGCTGCCGGATCGCGTACTCGAGGTCACCTCTGACTTCTACTTCGATCATGATAGAATCACATCCTTTGCTTGGGTTGCCAGCCGAGAGGAGTCAGGCCGCGTTCCGCCCGGGCGGGGAAAAGGCTGATCTGCTTCCGTGCTCTGCTGTTTTTATGTTTTTATAATGGCAGGGGCACAGGAAGCCGTGGCTCCTGCCGGAACGGGGAAGCCCGGGACGGTATTGCCGCGACCCGCGCAATTCATTGTATATTAATCACAGATATTGAAAAGAAATAATTTATCCCGGAAATGGGTGTCTGTCAATCACATTTTGTACCCGCGCCCATGCCGGCCCAACCGGTCCCGGCCCGCGCTCAGGTGGCGGGAAATATCTTGCCCGGGTTGAGGATATTGGCCGGATCAAAGAGTTTCTTGATCCGTTGCATCAGCTCCAGCGCCACCGGGTCGATCTCCAGGGGCAGGAAGGCGGACTTGGTGATGCCGATGCCATGTTCGCCGGACAGGGTGCCGCCCAGCCCGATGACCCGCTGGAAGAGTTCTTTTTTTGCGGCCAGGCCCCTGTCCAGCTCCTGGCTGTCCCTGCGGTCCAGCATGATGTTGACATGGATATTGCCGTCACCGGCATGGCCGAAGGTGAGGATGGTCAGGTTGTATCGGCGGCCGAGGGCGGATGTGAATTCCACCAGCTCCGGTATCTTCGAGCGCGGCACCACCACGTCCTCGCTGATCTTGTCCGGCCTGATATCGAAGGTGGCCGGTGATATGGACCGGCGGGCCTGCCAGAGCTCCGCCTTTTCCAGGGCGTTCCCCGCCCGCCTGCAGGTGAGATCGTGCCCGTGCAGGATCTTTTCCAGCCGCTGCCGTTGCCGCGTGACCTCGGCCCGGCTGCCGTCGAATTCCAGCAGGAGCAGGGCCTGCGTCCCGTCGGGCAGGGGCAGGGAGATCCGGTCCCGCACCACGCCGATGGCGGTCGCGTCCATGTATTCCAGGGTGCAGGGGGTGAGCCCGGACCGGAGCAGGGTGCTGACCAGGCCGGTGGCCGAGCGCAGGGAGGAGAAGGTGAGCAGGTATGTTTCTCCGGCCTCGGGCAGGGACAGGAGCCGCAGGATGAGCCTGGTGAAGACGCCCAGGGTGCCCTCTGATCCGATGAAGAGACGGGTCAAGTCATAGCCCACCACGCCCTTTTCGGTCCGCACCCCGGTTTTCATGATCTCGCCGGTGGGCAGAACGACCTCCAGGCCGATGACGTAGTCCCGGGTGACGCCGTACTTGACGGCGCTGGGACCTCCTGCGCACTCGGCCGCGTTGCCGCCCAGGGTGCAGAACTTCAGGCTGGCCGGATCCGGGGGATACATCAGGCGATGAGCGGCGAGTTCGGCCTGCAGTTCGCCGGTGATCACCCCCGGTTCCACCACGGCGATCATGTTGGCTGCATCGATTTCGATGATCCGGTTCATGCGGGCCAGGGCAAGGACCAGGCCGCCGCGCACCGGCAGGGAGCCGCCGGTCATGCCGCTGCCGGCACCACGCGGAATGACCGGAAAACGGTGCCGGTTGGCCAGCTTGAGGATGGCGCTCACCTGGCCCGGCGAGTCCGGAAAGGCCACGGCATCCGGAATGAACGACCTGCCGGTGCCGTCAAAACTGTAACATGCGCATTCCTCGTCCGAGGTGGCAAGCTGTGCCTTGCCGACGATTTTTTCCAGGGCATGGATGATTTCCCGTTTCATGGACGCAAGGATACCAGATTCGGAATCTGAAGACCCGAAAATTTGCAGCCGATCATGGGGGTATCCAATGACCCCGAATCAATACAGGACCTGCAGGCGGTTGCAGGATGCCACAGCTTTGCGTGATCGATTTTCCCAATCATACATCCCGTCTAGGGGGGAGGTTCGAGCGCGTGCAGAGGGGTGGTCCGTGACCGCCTGCGAAAATTTGGGTCGGGGCCGGCCGGGAAATATGGTACAATGCCCGGGCCGCAGAGAACGAAACCGGACAGAGAGCTGAAAGGAGGGAGCGTTATGGAAGATCCGGCCGGGCCACACGCGTTTTCCGCGCCGCACAGGGAGGGGGTGTACAAGGCCATCTTTGAACGGCGCGATATCCGGGCCCAGTTCGTGGATACACCGGTGGAGGACGAACTGCTGGACAGGGTACTGCTTGCCGCCCATCACGCGCCGTCGGTGGGATTCATGCAGCCGTGGAATTTTGTGGTCATCCGGGATCCGGCGACCAAGGAGCGGGTCCATGCGGCGTTCCTGCGGGCCCACGAGGAGTCGGCGGCCATGTTTGATGAAAAGCGGCGCCGGAAGTATTGCTCTTTCAAGCTCGAAGGTATCCGCGAGGCGCCGGTCAACCTGCTGGTTACCTGCGACCGATCCCGCAGCGGGCCGGTGGTCATCGGCCGCACCGTGCAGCCGGACATGGACATCTACTCCACGGTCTGCGCGGTGCAGAACCTCTGGCTCGCCGCCCGGGCCGAGGGGCTGGGAGTGGGCTGGGTCTCCATCATCCATGAACAGGACCTGCGGGAGATCTTCGGGCTGCCGAAGGAGATCGAGGTGATCGCCTATCTCTGCCTGGGCCATGTCAGCCATTTCCCGGAGCGGCCCGAGCTGGAAAAGGCCGGCTGGCTGCCCCGCCTGGAACTGGAGAAACTGGTCTTCCGCGAGCAGTGGGGGCAGCGATAAGCCGCCTTGTCAGGCCGATGTGTCCAGCCTGAACCGGTCGGTCTCCTCCTGCAGCGCCTTGACAATGGAGCTCAGGCGGCCGGCGCTCTCCTCCACCTTGTGGCTGCACTTGCGCGAGTTGTCGGCCAGTTCGCTGACTTCGCTGATGTCGCGGGCGATTTCACTGGCAACGGCCGAACTCTGGGCCACGTTCTCGTTGACCTCGGCAATGCCCTGGGCCGCCTCGTTGACATTGGCCGCGATGTCGGCGGTGGTGCTGTTCTGCTGGTCCACGGCGGCGGCGATGGTGGAGACGATCTCGTTGACATCACTGATCACCTCGGTGATGTGGCTGATCTCGTGCACCGTGTCGTTGGTCGATGCCTGGATCGACTCGATCCGCTGCTTGATCTCGCCGGTCGCCTCGGCGGTCTGGCGAGCCAGTTCCTTGATCTCGTTGGCCACCACGGCAAATCCCTTGCCTGCCTCGCCGGCCCGGGCCGCCTCGATGGTGGCGTTGAGTGCCAGCAGGTTGGTCTGTTCCGAAATCTCGGTGATCACCTCGGTGACCTTGGAGATCTCCAGGGCCGCCTGCCCCAGGGTGTTGACCTTCTCCGAGGAGCTCCTGGCGATACCCACCGCCTCGCCGGTGATCCTGTTGGCCTT
Organism: Desulfobulbus sp.; assembly: GCA_011051875.1. Lineage (GTDB taxonomy): Bacteria > Desulfobacterota > Desulfobulbia > Desulfobulbales > Desulfobulbaceae > DRKI01. Next base: position 11,237 of record DRKI01000047.1, read on the forward strand.
GTCCGTGGATGCCGAGATCTCCCGGACCGCAGAGGTCATCTCCTCGACAGCGGTGGCAACGACGTTGACATTGGCGGCCGCCTGTTCGCTGGCCATGGATACCGTGGACATGTTGGCGCTCATCTCCTCCGTGGCGGCGGCCACGGCCGTGGCCCGTTCCGCGGACTGTTCGGCATTCTGCGCCATCTCGCTGGCGGCCGTGCCCAGATCGCCGGAGGTATCGGCCATGCGCCTGCTTTCGCTGATGAGCCGGCCGATGAGCTGCTGCAGGCTCAGGACCATGGTGCGCAGGCCGCCGAGCAGGCTGTCGTCGCGGCATTTTGAGCCGGAGAAGTCGATGGCGAGATCGCCGCGGGCGATGCGGTGGGTCATCTCCACCATCTCCGACGGCTCGCCGCCGAGCTGGCCGAGGATGGAGCGGGCATTGAGCAGGAGGATGGCCAGGATCACCGTGATACAGACCAGGCCGCCGGCAAAGAGGATGATCCGGGTGCGGCTGGCCAGGCGGCGGGTTGCCGTGGCAAGACTGTGGCCGGTTTTCCGGACCAGCTCGCTGTTTTCCTTCTTGATGGCGTCGATGGTGGTGTTGAGGGCGGAGAGGATGGCGGTCGATTCGCTGCCGAGGATGGCGTCGATCTGGTCTTCGTTGGAGTCGATCAGCGCATCAAAGGTGTCGTTGATGGCCTGGGCCTGGGCCCTGGCCGCTGTCATGTCCAGGGCCAGGTAGACCGAACCGATGGGTTCGCCGTCCGAGATGATCTTCTGGTCCATGACCAGCACATCGGGATCATCCTGGCCGGCCTTGATGATTTTGCTGATGTCCGGCCGTCCCTTGGCAGGCAGGTAGGACTTGAGTTTTTTGTTTTTCCTGTTCAGGTACCGGGTCAGGGGCCTCCCCTGCTGGTCAAGATAAAAGGCAAAGACCACGGCCTGGTTCTTGTGGGCACTGCGCACGTAGCTGTTCAGGGCGCTGAAGTCACGGGCAATGACCGCGGACTCGGCCACCCGGGCCAGGAGACGGACCAGGCTGGCGCCGCTTTCGTGGCGCAGGGTGCGCAGGCTCTGCTGGATCAGGGAGCTGGTCTGGTCCAGGGCCTTGCTGGAGGACTGGGTCAGGGTATCGGTGACCCGTTCAGTCATGTCGGCCAGCCTGGTCTTCAGCTCGGCGGAGAGCGATCCCAGGTCCTTTTCCATGTTGTCGCCCATGGCCCGGAAGGCGCTGGTGATCATGGTGTTGAGTTCACTGCCGTTTCTGTTCTGTGCATAGACGATGAAGGCCACGGCGCCGCTGATCGAGACAAGCAGGGCCATGGCGACCGGCAGGATCAGCTTTGCGCGAAAGTTGTTCTGCAGGAGGGATTTTACCATGATCGTACTCCGGTGTATCAGAAACAATTAATTGAACTTTAAAAGAATTTTATCATCTCGTTTCAGGGGAGTAAAATTTTTTCTTCAGGTGGTGGCAAACCCCGTCGATGTTCGGCCCTTTTTTCCGCCGGCCGGCGGGACAGGATAAAGCGGGACTGTGAGCAGGAGGAGAACGCGATGGCAGCAATACGGCTGGCCCTGATTGCGGGGGGAACGTCGGGTGAACGGGAGGTGTCGTTGAAGGGGGCGGCCGAGGTGGCCCGGGCCCTGGAAGGGGGGAGGTACGAGGTGGTCCGCTACGATCCGGCCACCGACCTGGCGCGGCTGGCCAACGATGCGCCTTCCCTGGATGCGGCCTTCATTCTGCTGCACGGGCTGCACGGTGAGGATGGCACCATGCAGGGCTTTCTCGATCTGCTGGGTATCCCCTACCAGGGATCAGGGGTCCTGGGCAGCGCCCTGGCCATGGACAAGAACCTGGCCAAGACCCTGTACCGGCTGCATGGTCTGCCCGTGGCCGCCTGGGAGATGGCCCGGCCCGCAGACCGGCAGGATCCGGATCGGCTCCTGTCCCGGCTGCGCCTGCCCCTGGTGATCAAGCCGGTGCGGCAGGGTTCGTCCATCGGCATGTCCCTTGTCCGGGAGGCGGAGCAGCTCGGGCCTGCGCTCGGGACCGCATTCGCCCATGACTCCGAGGTGATGGTGGAGGAGTTTATCCATGGCCGCGAGATCACGGTGGGCGTGCTCGGTAACCGGGAGCTGGAGCCGCTGCCCGTGGTGGAGATCATACCGGACAGCAGGTTTGAATTTTTTGATTACCAGGCCAAGTACCAGCCCGGGGCCAGCCGGGAGATCTGTCCGGCCGACATCGACGACCGGCTCCGCGACCGGGCCTGGCAGTACGCGCTCGCCGCCCACCGGGCCCTGCAGCTGCGCGGCTACAGCCGGACCGACATGATCATCGCCGGCGACGAACTCTACCTGCTGGAGACCAATACCATTCCCGGCATGACGCCGACCAGCCTTCTGCCGCAGGCCGCGGCCGCGGCCGGGTACTCCTTTGCCGCCCTGCTGGACCGTCTCATCGAACTGGCCCTGGAGGAAAGATGACGCGGCAATGACGCCTGGGTTCAGAACCGTTTTTCAAAGTAGGGTTTCAGGACGTCGGGAAGCCGGACCGTACCGTCTTCCTGCTGGTAGTTCTCCAGGATCGCGAGCAGGGTGCGGCCCACCGCCAGGCCGGATCCGTTCAGGGTATGGACCAGGCGGCTTTTCTTCTCTCCTTCCGGCCGGTACCTGATTCCGGCCCGGCGGGCCTGGAAATCGAGAAAGTTGGAGCAGGAGGAGATCTCGCGGTAGGTATCCTGGCCGGGCAGCCAGACCTCGATGTCATAGGTCTTGGAGGCGGAGAATCCGAGGTCGCCGGAACAGAGGGTGACCACCCGGTAGGGCAGCCCGAGCAGCTGCAGGACCTCCTCGGCATCGGCGAGCAGTTTCTCCAGTTCCTCGTCCGATGTCTCGGGGGTTGTGAACTTGACCAGCTCCACCTTGTCGAACTGGTGCTGCCGGATGAGGCCCCGGGTATCCTTGCCGTACGAGCCCGCCTCGGACCGGAAGCAGGGGGTGTAGGCGGTGTACTTGATGGGCAGGTCGGACTCGGCCAGGGTCTGGCCGGCGTGGATGTTGGTCACCGGCACCTCGGCGGTGGGGATCAGCCACAGGTCCCAGCCCTCGATCTTGAACAGGTCTTCCTTGAACTTGGGCAGCTGGCCGGTGCCGGTCATGGCTGCAGAATTGACCATAAAGGGCGGCAGGACCTCGGTGTAGCCGTGGCGCTGGGTGTGGAGATCAAGGAAGAAGTTGATCAGGGCCCGTTCCAGGCGGGAGCCGAAGCCCTTGAGCAGGGAGAAGCGGGCCCCGGCCAGCCGGGCCGAGGTCTCGAAATCGAGGATACCGAGTTGTTCGCCGATCTCCCAGTGCGGCCGGGGTGGAAAGGAGAACTCGGGGATCCTGCCCCATCTCCTGATCTCCACGTTGTCGCTGTCGTCGGTGCCGGCCGGGACCGTGTCGTGACAGAGGTTGGGAATGGAGAGCACGATATCGTCCAGCTCCTGCCGGACCCGGGCCAGCTCGCTGTCCAGCTTCTTTATCCTGGCCGAGACCTCGCGCATCTCGGTGATCAGCGGCTCGGCGCTGTCGTGATCCTGCTGTTTCTTGTATTCGGCGATCCTGGCCGAGACCGTGTTGCGCCTGTTCTTCAGGGATTCAACTTCGCCGAGCAGGGCGCGCCGCCGGCTGTCGGTCTCTGCGAAGCGGTCGATGATTGCCGTGTCCATGCCGCGGTGGCGGCATTTTTCCCGGACCAGGTCGATGTTTTCCCTGATGAAGCGTAGTTCAAGCATGGTATGGGTTGTCCGTGAAAGGTTGACGATGGGGCCGGACGGCCGCCGGGACCATGTCCCTGCCCCGGGCTGCCGCCGTCTGCGGGTCTGTTTAGCATGGCGCTCCCGGAAAGGCAATGGCTAATCAGGGTCTGTCCGCCGCCGTCGGCGCGGTCCCGGAGGCCGCCTGGTTCGGGTGAGGCCATTGCCGTCCCGGCAGGAGGCGGAATATCCGCTGCCATCCCTGTCTTCCCGGTGACGCACCCGCCGGGCCATGGATTCAGGAATTGCTTTTAGGGTCCCGGTTTGCTACCCTTCTCCGAGCTGTTGTGATCTCCGACCAGATGCCCGGGAGCCCAGGTGGAACTGCAGAATAATCTTATCATATTTCTTGCCGAACTGCGCCGGTCGGTCCGTTTCCTGGCCATCAGCCTGGTGGCCCTGACCGTGCTTCTTTTTTTCCTGTCCTCGGGTCTGCTCGCCACCTTCCAGGGGCATCTGCAGGAGAAGCTGTATTTTTTTTCCGTTGCCGGACCGTTTCTGGCCCATGTCAAGATCGCCTTTTTCGGGGCCCTCTACCTGCTGATGCCGCTCCTGATGTACGTGCTCTGGAAGGCACTGGGCAAACCCTTCGGGGTCAGCGGCAGGCGCCTGTTCTGGTTTGTCGCCGCCACCTGCCTGCTCTTCTATGCCGGCACCATCTTCTGTTACCTGGTGACCCTGCCCTTCGGGGTCAGGTTTTTGCTCAGCTACCAGTCCGAGGAGATGAAGGCGGTGATCTCCATCGGCCGGTTCGTGAACTTCGTGACCATCTTCATCCTGGCTTTCGGGCTGATCTTCGAGCTGCCGGTGTTCATGATCTTCAGTGCCCAGGTGGGGCTTGTCCGGCGGGCCACCTTTGAGCGCAACCGGCGCTATGCCGTTCTGATCATCGCCATCCTGGCCGCCCTGCTGACACCGACACCGGACGTGGTCAACATGGCCCTCATGGGACTGCCCCTCTATATGCTCTATGAAACCGGTATCCTTGTGATTCGCCTGCTGCGGATCGACGAGAGCAGGCAGCCCGGTGCCGGTACCGGAAAACCGGAGGGGAGGGAAGATGGTGATGCGTGAGCGCATTCAGAATTCAAGGCAGCGGATGCCGTTTTCAAGCAGGAGCGCGGCAGTCACTCCTGTCCTGGACCGGACGCCGCAGGATGGGCTGCGGGCCTTGAGCAGGGCCAGGCTGATATTCTGGGCCCGGGCGATGGCCAGGACCAGGCGGGCACCGAGGATGAATTGCCCGGTACGGTCCTGTCCGTCGCGGTCCAGTACCCTGGCCGTGCCGGCAAGGACGGCAAAACCGTCGCCGCCCACCAGGTCGGCCGGAGTCCTGGGGGTGGGCAGGCCGCCAAGCTGTTCCGGGCAGACCGGGATCCACTGGTACCGGGCCAGCATGCGCCGGCACCCGGGGCTGGGTTTGCTGCGGCCGTCGTACCGGGTGCAGAGGCCGGTCAGGCAGGCGGAGACCAGGCAGCGCGGCGGCTGTGCCGGCAGGAGGGTATGGCATGGTGCGGGTTCGGGCATAGAGGTGCAGGTGAAAAAGGTGTCATGACCGCGCAGCGATCCAGAAAAGGGTTGTCCCGCCAGGAGCGGCGGACACTTCGTCGTGTTATACTGCTCTTTCTTGCCCTGGGGCTTCTCTGGCTTCTGCTTGCCCCCGGCCGCGGGCTGCTCCGGTACCGGAACCTGCAGCAGAGGGTGCGCACCCTGGCTGAGGAGAACCAGGACCTTGAGCGGCGTAATGCCGAACTGCAGCAGGAGATCGAGCGGCTGCGTTCCGATGACGCCTACCTGGAGGAGCTGGCCAGGAAAAAGTATGGCCTGCTCAGGGAAAATGAGTCGGTCTATGATTTTGAGCCGGCAAAAAAGAAGAAAAAAAAATAACCAGCTCCTCGCCATGGCCGATTGGGGTACCCCCTTTCTGTCCCCGCGAACCTGGTACCGGTTGGGAGAACAGAAAAGGGGATACGGGGCCGGACCGCACGGGTCCGGTGGCGTCAGGCTCAGGAGAAGCCGGACTTCGAGGAACAGCCCGACAGTGCTCCCGAAGGGATAGAGGGTTTGGACGATCCCATGCGGAAAAAGGAGGCCGAGATGGTTTTGGTCACATCCAGGCTGCCGCAGGCGGGACATTTGACAGTCTCTTTGGGAGAGGAGGAGGTGGTGAGCACCTCGAAGTGTTTTTTGCAGTCTCTGCAGACGTATTCATAGATCGGCATGATTTGTCTACTCCCTGTTTCTGTTGAATGGTTAATAATGAAATACCTTGTATTTGCAATTACGGTAAATAAACACGGGGATTACAAGCGGTTGCAGCAAGTCCGGTCCGGATCGTCGGGTTCGCAATAGACCGTGACAATGGTGGCGTCCATGCCACGGCATGGCGAATGTTGTCAGAAAAATAAGCACCGGGGCAAGAGTTGTCAGCAAAAAAACGTATGGTGGCACCGGCACCCCGTTTCTGCACGGTCGCGCCGGCCCGCATGGAGGGCCTATGGCGAACCGGCACGCCTGCGCAGACACGGGACCCCTGTGCAGGCGTACAGTTTCAAGAATGTGAAAACAACGAGTTATTAATCCTGTGATCGATCACGAAAAAACAGGGACAGCGCAGTCGGCCTCCGGCCCCCCGGATCCGGCGGCTGCCCTCCAGGTCGTACTGGCGGTGCGCCGCCTGTTGCGTTTTCACCTGGACCTGGGGCTGGACCGCTATCCGGCCAGCGAACCGCTTCGCGCGTTTCTCGGGCCGCGTGCCGGCAGCCGGTCCGGTCCGGTCCGCGGTCCCGGGGCTCCGTCCGGGCGCCGGGCAGCGGAGCCGGCTGCCGAAGACGCCGGGACCCGCCTGCCTCCCGCTGTCGCCTTGCGGAACCTGGAGAGCGAGGTGGAGGCGTGCACCCTCTGCAGCCTGGCCGGAAAGCGTGGAGAGCGAAGCTGTGTGTCGGGTGGGGAGAGCCCCGGGCTCCTGGTGGTCGGTGACTGGACAGTGCACCTGGACCACGGCGGTGACAGGCTGTTCGGGCCCGGTGAGGACGAGATGCTCGCCAGGATGATGGCCGCCATCGGGCTTGCTCCAGGTGACTATCGTGTCACCAATGTGCTCAAGTGCTCCCCGGGCGGAGGGCAGCCGCCGCCCGACGCGGCCAGGGCCTGCCGGAGCTGGCTGGCCCGCGAGATCGCCATACTCCGGCCGGGCCTGGTCTGCGCCATGGGGGAACTGGCCGCACAGGTACTGACCGGCAGCAGCCAGCCCCTGGCCAGGTCGCATGGCCGGTTCCAGGATTGCCGCTGTGGAGGGGAGTGGCCGGTACAGGTCCTGCCGACCTATCATCCCCGGCTTCTGCTCAGGCAGCCGGAGCTGAAACAGGTCGCCTGGCAGGATCTGCAGAAAGTGGCGCGCTACCTGGCCCGGACAGGTGACCGGGGGAGGGTGCCGGTGGCGGTTCCGGGCCATCGTGATCCCTGAAAATCGAGGGAAGCAGGGAGGATACCATGGAGCAGACCATTCTTCTGGTCGATGATGAAGACATGTTTCGCGAGCGGCTCGGCCGGGCCTTCGGTGCCCGGAACTACACGGTCTACCTGGCCGCCGGCTACACTGAAGCCATGACCTTGATCCGCAGGCACCATCCGGCCATGGCGGTGGTTGACCTGAAAATGCCGGACAAGAGCGGCCTTGATGTTCTCAGGGACGGTCTTGCCCTGCATCCGGCCATGCGTATCGTGGTGCTGACCGGCTATGGCAGTATTGCCACCGCCACCGAGGCGATCAGGGCCGGCGCGGTCTCCTATTTGCCCAAGCCGGCCGATGTGGATGATATCCTGTGTGCATTCAAGGCAGACAGCCGTTCGCCGTCCCGCGGGGAACAGGAGGATTTTCCCGTCCCTTCCCTGGCCCGCATGGAATGGGAACACATCAACCGGGTCCTGCATGACTGCGGCGGCAATATCTCTGCCGCGGCCCGGAAACTGGGGCTGCACCGGCGTACCCTGCAGCGGAAACTGAACAAGTTTCCGCCTCTCCAGTAGTTCCCACTTCAGAAAAGCTAATATTTTCGATAGGTTCGGCCACCGTGGTCCAGCCCGTGGCCACCGATTGCCGGTTTGCCAGCCATGATGACACATTGTGGTGCGACAAATTGCCACGTTGCAATACCACGATATGGTGGTACGTTTCTTCCTATCTCCACGAATCAGAACCGATTTTTCTGCAGCCGGGAAAACGATCTTCCAT
>DRKI01000048.1 GCA_011051875.1 Desulfobulbus sp.
CCTGACCAATGCCGACAACGTGAACTATCCCGACGAGTCGGTGGAGATCGATCCCATCCTCACCGGCGTGGCCCAGTTGATCGGAATCCTGCTCACCATTGACGGAGGCTGTCGTGCTGAACATTGACAACTGGCTGCAGTCCAATACCTTCCACCATGGACAGTTCTGGGATCTCCTGCGCCTGATCAGGGAGAAGGAGCGGCGGGGGCTGACCATCTCCCTCTGTATCCCCACCCTCAACGAGGAGAAGACCATCGGCAAGGAGGTGGTGCTGTTCAAGTCCGAGCTCATGGACCGCTACGCCCTGCTGGACGAGATCGCGGTCATCGACTCCGGTTCCACCGACCGGACCCTGGAGGTGGCCGCTTCCTTTGGCGCCGATGTCTACAACTCGGCCGACATCCTGCCCTCCATGGGCTTCAAGCGCGGCAAGGGTGAGAACCTGTGGAAGGCCATCTACCAGCTCAAGGGCGATATCATCGTCTACGTGGATGCGGACATCAAGAATATCCATCCCCGTTTTGTCTACGGCCTGGTGGCGCCGCTCATCTACCGGCCCGAGATCCGGTATGTCAAGGCCTTCTATGACCGGCCCCTGGCCCTGTCCGACAAGATCAGACCATCCGGCGGCGGCCGGGTGACCGAGATCCTGGTCCGGCCGCTCTTCTCCCTCTTCTTCCCTGAACTTACCGCCATCATCCAGCCGCTCTCCGGCGAGTACGCCGTGCGGCGCGAGATCCTGGAGCGTCTTTCCTTCCCGGTGGGGTATGGCGTCGAGACCTCGCACCTCATCGATGTCTATTCCGACTACGGCCTTGAAGCCTTTGCCCAGACCGATCTCGACCAGCGGATCCACCGCCACCAGGAGACCCAGGATCTCGGCAAGATGGCGTTCGGCATCATGCGCGCCTTCTTCAAGCGGCTCAAGGCGCGCGGCATTGTCAGTGACCTTCCCGAGCTCACCTGCAACCTCCGCCAGTTCCTGGCCAGGGAGAACCAATACCAGCAGGTCATCCACGAGATCTACGAGGAAGAGCGGCCGCCCATGATCGAGGTCCCCGAATATCGTCAGAAGTTCGGGATCGAGGACCAGGGATGACAGACCGGTCGGGTCATCTTCTTTCGGACGCAGGACCATCCCCGCATATCAAGCCAGCAAAGTGACCATGCGTGTTGCCATTGTTCATTACCACCTGCAGCCGGGCGGTGTGACCAGGATCATCGGCCATACCATCAGCGCCCTGGCTGGCAGGGATACCAGGATCGTCGTGTTGACCGGCCAGGAACCGGCCGGCGACTGGCCCTCCGAGTGGCGGGTCATTCCCGGCCTGCGGTACGAGGGGGCGCGGACGCCGGTGGGGCCGGAGGAACTCGCCCGCCGGATGGAGAGAGCGGCCCGCGAGGCCCTGGGCGGCCCGCCGGACCTCTGGCATGTGCACAACCACAGCCTGGGCAAGAACCTGGCCCTGCCCGGCGCCCTGGTCGAACTCGCCGGCCGGGGCGGGCGCCTGCTCCTCCACATCCATGACTTTGCCGAGGACGGCCGTCCGGCCAACTATCACCTGATGCTGGAAAAGATGGCCCGCGGCAGCAAACAGGAGATGTCACGCCTGCTGTACCCGGTGGGCGGTCATGTCCACTACGCGGTACTCAACGGGCGGGATTACGCCTTTCTCGGTGATGCCGGCGCCGGTGGCGACTGCCTGCACCTGTTGCCCAATCCGGTCCAGCTCGGCGACCAGGGACGTGGGCTGCCGCCGGGCCCGGACGACAGGACCCTGTGGCTCTATCCCACCCGGGCCATCCGTCGCAAGAACATCGGTGAATTTCTGCTCTGGTCCGCCGTGGCCGGGGAGGGGCACTGTTTCGCCACCACCCTGGGACCGGAGAACCCCAGGGAACGGCCCCGTTACGAGATGTGGAAACGGATCGCCGCCGAGCTGGACCTGCCGGTGCAGTTCGAGATCGCCACCGGTTGCGGCTGCAGCTTCGAGGAACTGCTCGGCCGGGCCCGGAGCCTGGTCACCACCAGCGTGGCCGAGGGGTTCGGCCTGGCCTTCCTTGAGCCCTGGCTGGTGGGACGACCGGTCTGCGGACGTGACCTGCCGGAGATCACGGCGGATTTTGACAGGGAGGGGATCATGCTGCCCTGGCTCTACGAACGGCTCGATGTGCCGGTCTCCTGGCTGGGCCTGGGCAGGATCGCGGACCGGGCCGCGGCCGGCCAGCAACAGATCCTGGACGCCTATGGCAGGAGCGAAAGTGCTGACTGCCTGGAGCGGATACTTGCTGCCTGGATCAGGGATGACCATGTCGATTTCGGACGCCTGGACGAGGAGATGCAGGAGATCATCCTGCGGCGGCTTGTCCGGGATCCTGACCAGGCGCGCCGACTGCATCCGTCGGCCCTGCCCGATCCCGCGGAGTGTGACCGGGCCATCGAGAGCAATCGGCGGCTGTTGCGGGAGAAATACAGCCTGCAGGGCTACGGGGAACGGCTGCACACCCTGTACAGGCAAGTGGCCGGATCCGGGGTCACCCGGCTCTCCTTCCTGGACGGGGAGGTCCTGCTTGACCACTTTCTGGCCCCGGAACGGCTGAAACTTCTGCGGGTGGATTGAAATGAATGGGGCTCAACAGGAACATGTGGCCCTGATCAGGGACCTGGCCACCACCATGGAACCGGTGCCAACGGGCTACCCGACCAGGATTGCGCCGGTGCGGGCCGATGCGGTCATCTTTGATGTCTATGGCACCCTGCTGACCTCGGCAGCAGGTGATGTGGGCGTGGACGCGGCAGAGGACGATGAACGGGCCTTCCGCCTGGCCCTGGCGGACGGTGGTTGGCCGGGCGTGGCACCGGAGGTGTCGGGCCGGGCCGTGGAGCTGCTGCGCCGGGAGATCGTCCGCGAGCACACCGTGCGGCGCAGGCAGGGAATCGAGTACCCGGAAGTGGACATCCTGGCGATCTGGCGCCGGGTCCTGGCCGGCCTGTCCCTGGCGCCCCCCGGCCCGGGACGGTCATTGCGGCGGCTGAGCATCTCCTACGAGTGCCGGACCAACCCGGTCTGGCCCATGCCCGGCCTGGCAGAGCTGCTCCGCGCTTTGCGGGGCAGGGTGGAACTGGGTATCCTCTCCAATGCCCAGTTCTATACACCCTTGCTCTTTTCAGCCTTCCTGGGCAAGGACCCGGAAGCGCTGGGTTTTTCGCCGGATCTCTGTCTCTGGTCCTACCGGGAGGAGGAAGGCAAGCCCTCGCCCACCCTGTTCAGGCGGCTGGATGAGCGGTTGCAGGGCAGGGGGATCGCACCGGCAGATGTGCTCTACGTGGGCAATGACATGCTCAAGGACATCCTGCCTGCGGCACAGGTGGGCTGGCGGACCGTTCTCTTTGCCGGCGATGCCCGTTCCCTCAGGCTGCGTGAAGGCAACGGGCTGGTGGCCGGGGTCCGGCCCGATATGGTGATCGACCGGCTGGCGCAGCTTCTTCAGATCCTCCAGTAGCTGATGATGCAGAGCACACAGTAGACCGCAAGCCAGGCGCAGACGAAGAACAGCCACCTCCTGCGCCGTTGCTCCCCGTCGGGCAGGGCGAGCAGGGCAAGGATGATGGTGGCCGGGGCAACGACGCCGGCCCAGAAGACAGGCAGGTAGCGCAGCAGCTCCTGCAGGCCGAGAAAGAACCAGGGACCGCCGATATGGAGCAGGCCGACGTGGTCCGGTTCCATGGGGGCGGCGACCAGGATGGAGAGGGCCGGCAGCAGCATGAGGAGCAGGAGGTGGTCCTGCCAGCGGGCCGTGTAGCGCCGCAGGTGCGGCCAGGCACAGAATCCGCCCAGCGCCACCAGGCCAGCCAGGTGGTTGACATAGATCCGGCGGGCCCCGCTTGCCGAGACGTCAAACAGCACCTGGTTGAGAAGGTCTCCGAGCAGGGGGATGGAACGGGCGATGTGTTCGGCAATGGCGCCCGCTGCCTCGCCGGTGGCGTCGCCGCGCAGGACGTAGCCGGTGAACATCAGGAGCAGGGCCACCGGCACGGTGGTGGTCAGCCGGACCCAGGCCGGCCTGGTATAGGTATACTCCCCTTTCCAGAGGATCACGGCCAGGTGGCAGAGGAGCAGGAGCAGGAAACCCTGGCTGGAATAGTAATGCAGGGCGCGCCAGAAGGCGCCATAGGGGATGACGAGTTCGATGGTGGCGGTCGAGTAGTAGGGCTCGGCCACGTCATACTGGAGGGCGAGCAGGATGCCCGACAGGACCGAGACCTGGAGACAGACCAGGGCCTGGCCGCCCCAGCGGTTGGCGAGGAGAAGCCGTCCCAGGCGGATCATGAGGCCTTGGCTGTCCGTCGCCATCACAGGGTCACCACGTAGTCACGTGTCCTGCCTTCCTCATCTGTCCTGGTCGCGACGGCGTAGAGGGTCAGGTCCTTTTTCGCCGGTCCCGAGATCCGTTTTCCCGCCGGGGTGAACCGGCTCTGGTGGCAGGGACACTCGATGATCTTCTTGTCTTCCAGGTAGTTGACCCGGCAGCCCAGGTGCGTGCATTTCCTGGACACAGCAAGGGGGCCGTCCGGGGTGACAAAGAGGAAGAAGTCACGTTCCGCGTGATAACCGGAAAGGGGGAGAGGCGCGGCTATGGTGACATAACGGGGTTTCGGCGTCACCCGGAAGGCGAGAAAACGGGTCAGTGGCCAGGCGAGACATCCGGCCAGCAGGGCACCGCCCCAGCGCAGCCAGGAGACCAGGAACTTGCGTCGTTGCGGATCGGCGGCTGGTGATCGGTTCGGGCACGACATGGCTGCTGGAGGGAAGTGCCGGCCGGGGACATCACCGGCCGGCCTGCATTTGGCGGTATTTTTCCCGGAGAGCCTCCTGGACATGGGCCGGGACCAGTCCCGAGACATCACCGTTGTGCTTGGCCGCATCCTTGATGATGCTGGAACTGATGTAGATCCAGCGCAGGCCGGTCATCAGGAACAGGGTCTCCACCTTGCGCTGCAGCTTCCGGTTCATCAGGGCGAGCTGGAACTCGTAGTCAAAGTCGGATACCGCGCGCAGGCCGCGGATGATGGTACAGGCACCCTGTTCCACGGCATAGTCCACGATGAGGCCGCTGGTGCAGTCGACCTGGATCCGGTCGTTGGCGTTCCCGAAGCACCGCCTGATCATGGATATCCGTTCCTCCAGGCTGAAAAGAGGTGCTTTCTGCGGATTGATGGCAATGGCGATGATCACCTGGTCGAAGAGTCGAAGCGCCCGTTTGATGATGTCGATATGGCCGTTGGTAATGGGATCAAAGGTTCCTGGATAGACGGCAATGGACGGCTTGTGCAGTACGGGTTCGGTGATGTTTTCCGGTTCTGTCGCGGACATCCCACTTGTTGTTTCTCGTGGCCGCATCTCCTGCGGTCACTGCGCTATCGGGAGTACGGCCCGTGGCTGTATATCCAGAGTCCGGTGCCGCCGTACCGGCGCCGGTCGATGAGCCGCAGGCGGGTTAAGGCCTCCGGCAGTTCCTGCGTCCGCTCCTCCTCGGCAACCACCATGGCGCCGGGGGCGAGAATACCTGGCTTATCTACCATCTCCAGGGCCTGTTGCGCCAGATTTTTTTTGTAGGGCGGGTCAAGAAATACCAGGTCAAAGAGCAGCTCGCCGGGCATCCTGGCAGCCAGCCCGGCAAGGGTGCCGGGCCTGGTGAGATCACCCCGGAAAACAGAGGCGGCCGGGTTTGGGAAACAGCGCTGGAGATTGGTCCGTATCAAGTCAAGGGCCCTGGCCGACCGGTCGACAAAGACGCAGTGGCGCGCGCCCCGGCTGAGCGCCTCCATGCCCAGGGCGCCGGTGCCGGCAAAGAGATCCAGTACCAGGGCGTCGCGGACCTTCCGGTCAAGGATGCTGAACAGCGCCTCCCGGATCCGGTCGCTGGTGGGCCTGATTCCGGAGAATCTTGTTCCCGGCGTGACCAGGCGATGGCCACGGGCCCTGCCGCCGGTTATCCGCATGGTCTTGGCGTGGCGGGAGTGGTCTTCCAGGGGGGTGTTCCCCCGGGCCGGGGCTGCCGGTGGCGGCACGTGTTGCGGGAAACCGGTTCAACAGCCCGTGGCCGGGCTGCCAGGCGTCGGCAGGGAGGGATGATGTGGTCCGGGCGCGGTATCGACATCGTGACAGGGAGCAGCGAGGGGCAGAGGGTCCGGTTACCGCGTTTTGCCGTTTCAGGAAAGCGGGGATTCCTCCTCGGCCAGGGATTTTTTTTCCCGGCGTCGGGTCACCAGGGCATGCAGGGCCAGGGCCGGGCCGGAGATCATGTAGATAAGCGAGACCACGAACAGGGTCACCGGCGGTTCGGTGGCCAGCAGGATGAGCAGCAGGACCATGCCCACCATGACCTGGAATTTTTTCTCCCTGGTGATATTGGTCTGCTTGAAGCTCAGGTAACGGTGCGTGGAGACCATGAGGTAGGAGAGGACATAGACGAGCAGCAGGATGGAGAGGTGCTTCACCGTGCCGGTGGCGCCGAGAAAACGGGAAAACATGACAGTGGTGGCGATCATGCCGGCGGCGGCGGGGCAGGGAAGGCCGACAAAGTCGTGCCCCGGCGTTTCCTCGCTCTGGGAGTTGAAACGGGCCAGCCTGAGCGCGGTGGTGGCGACGTAGAGAAAGGCGGCCAGCCAGCCGTAGCGGCCGTAGGGGGTCAGTGCCCACAGGTAGGCCAGGATGGCCGGAGCCACGCCGAAAGAGACCAGGTCACAGAGCGAGTCGAGCTCCATGCCGAAACGGGACGTGGAACCGGTCATTCGCGCGACACGCCCGTCCAGGCCGTCGAATACGGCGGCAACAAGGATGGCGACCGCAGCGGCAAAGAAGTGGCTGTTGATGGCGGCCACAATGGAGTAGAAACCACTGAACAGGCTGGCGCAGGTCAGCATGCAGGGCAGGGGATAGAAGCGGCTGGACTGGGGTACTGCCATGGTCGTTCTCCTCCGGCAACAGCCTGGGCGGTGGCAGGCCGTATGGGCAGGTGTCGGGTTGTTGGGCCTGTTAGGGGTCGGTCATGGTTCGGACGAGGTGTTCCCGGACCGGGCATCCCGGCTGCTTCCGGGTGACACATCGTGGAACCGGCCGAAAAAGATCCGGATGGTTCGATGATACAACATCCTGCCGTCACAATGCAATGAAATATCGCCCTGAATCGAGAGTTGACAGGATGCGGGGAGCCCGGGTACCGGTTACCTCAGGGCAGGCGGGCGAGCACGGTCTCCCCGGCCCGCGTTTTCTGTCCCCGCCGGATACAGATCTCGGCATCCGGGGGCAGGTAGAGGTCGACCCGGGAGCCGAACCGTATCAGCCCGTAGCGGCTACCGGTGGCCACCCGGTCTCCCGGTTCGGCCCGGCAGACGATCCGCCGGGCGATGAGGCCGGCCACCTGGACCACGCCGTAGATCCGGTCGCTGTCGGTACGGATGACCAGGGCGCAGTATTCGTTGTGGAGAACGGCCTTGTCGGTGTCGGCGGAGTAGAAGCGTCCGGGCTTGAAGCTGACGCGCTCCACCACGCCGGCACGGGGGATGCGGTTGACGTGGACGTTGAAGATGTTCATGAAGATGGAGACCTTGATCGCCCTGTCGCGGAGAAACAGGGGGTCGTCCACCTCTTCCACCCGGATCACCTTGCCGTCGGCCGGCGCCACAAGGGCGGTGGTGTCGGCCGGGACGATCCGGGCCGGGTCACGGAAAAACCAGGTGACGAAACAGGTCACTGCCAGGCCGGCCAGGGCCGCCGCGTCCTGGGAGACGAGAGCGAGGATCAGGGTGGCGAAACCGCTGAACAGGATGAAGGGATACCCCTCGCGGGCAATGGAGATCTCAGGGGATTTCATGAATGTCTGCTGTGGGTGATATCCGGAGACAACCGGGCGTTCCGTAACTGGTCACAGGATCAATGACTCGTTGTTTTCACATCCTCAAATCCGTGCGTCGATGCATGTGCCCAGCACCTGTGCAGGAAAGCGTGGATTCCGGGCGTGCCGGTTCACCATGGGGGCCCTGTGCGGGCAGGCACGACCGTGCAGGGACGGGGTGCCTGTGACAACCTACGGCTTCTTTCCGGATCTGAACCAACGGGCCGGATGAAGATGGAGTGCCCTGGTGAGCGTTTACAGAAAAAGGGCACAGCCTGCGGCCGTGCCCTTGCTTCGATCTGCCGGCAACACGGAAAGAGAGCGGCTATTTTTTCGGGGCCCGGGCCATGGCGATGGTGCCGGTCCGGACGATCTCCTTGATACCGATGGGACGGAGAATGTCGATAACCGCCTTGATCTTGGATTCCGGCCCGGTGATCTCGACAGCGTAGGAGGTGGGGCTTACGTCTACCACCTTGCCACGGAAGATATCGATGATGCGGAGCACCTCGGCGCGGGTGCCGGCCTCGGCCTTGACCCTGATGAGCACCATTTCCCGCTCCACGTACTCGCCCTCGCTGACATCGCTGACCTTGATGACGTCGATCAGTTTGTGCAGCTGCTTGGTGATTTGCTCGATGATGCTTTCATCCCCGTGCGTGACCAGGGTCAGGCAGGAGACCTTGGGGTCCAGGGTTTCCGCCACACAGAGACTTTCGATGTTGAATCCGCGGCCGCTGAACAGGCCGGTGACCCGGGAGAGGGCACCGGGCTTGTTCTGGAGTAAGACTGAGAGTGTATGTTTCATTGCTCGATCCTGTAGAGGCTTGTTTTCAATCCTGTTACGTCACTGCTGCAGGCACGGCTTCCTGGCGGGGTTTCCCGGCGGGTGCCTGGCGCGGTATCAGACCAGCAGCATCTCGGTGGTTGCCTTGCCGGCCGGGACCATTGGGAAGACACCCTCTTCCCTGCTGATGGCAAAGTCCATGATTACCACGTTGTCCGTGGCCAGGCCTTCCTTGAGCACCGCTTCCACCTCGTTTTTGGTCTTGGCGCGCAGGCCGACGGCGCCGTAGGCCTTGGCCAGCTCGACAAAGTCCGGCGTCACCTCCATGACCGTGGCGGAGTAGCGGCGGTTGTAGAACAGCTCCTGCCACTGGCGGACCATGCCAAGGTAGTTGTTGTTGAGGATCACGATCTTGACGTTGGCGCCATACTGTTTTGCAGTGGCCAGCTCCTGGATGTTCATCTGGATGGATCCGTCGCCGGCCACATCAATGACCAGGGCGTCGGGAAAGGCCAGCTTGGCGCCGATGGCCGCGGGCAGACCGTAGCCCATGGTGCCCAGGCCACCGGAGGTCAGCAGGTGGCGCGGCTTGTTGAACTTGTAGAATTGGGCCGTCCACATCTGGTTCTGACCGACCTCGGTGGTGATGATGGCATCGCCCCCGGTCAGCTCGCCGAGCTTTTCGATCACGAACTGCGGCTTGATGATGTCTCCCTCCTCCTGGTAGGTGAGGGGATGTTTCCTGTTCCATTCTTCGATCTGCTCCAGCCAGGGCCGGTGTTTTTCGGCAAAGGCCCGGGCATCGAAATCCTCCCAGTCGTCGAACCAGCTGTTCATGGCGCGCAGGGCGAGCTTGCAGTCCGCGACAATGGGGATGTCCACCTCGACGTTCTTGCTGATGGAGGTCGGGTCGATGTCGATATGGATGATCTTGGCATGGGGGGCAAAGGCATCAAGACGGCCGGTGATCCGGTCGTCGAAGCGGGCGCCCACCGCGATCAGCAGGTCGCTCTTGGCCACCGCCATGTTGGAGGCGTAGCTGCCGTGCATGCCGAGCATGCCCATGGACAGGGGGCTGGTGCCGGGAAATCCGCCCAGGCCCATCAGGGTCATGGTGACTGGCACGGTAATCTTTTCGGCCAGTTCGGTCATCTCCTTGTGCGCGTCGGAGAGGATGACGCCGCCGCCGATGTAGAGAACCGGCCGCTTGGCCTTGGCAATGGCCCGGCAGGCCTTGTCCACCTGGCCCGGGTGGGGATCGTAGTTGGGCTGATACGTCTGCATCCGGACCTTCTTTTTTTCCGGGAACCTGATGGTGGCGGCCACCACATCCTTGGGCAGGTCGATGAGGACCGGGCCCGGCCGGCCGGACGAGGCGATGTAGAAGGCCTCCCGGATGATGGGTACCAGGTCGTCGGGATCGTTGACCAGGTAGTTGTGCTTGGTGCAGGGCCGGGTAATGCCGACAATATCCACCTCCTGGAAGGCATCGTTGCCGATAAGGGCCCTGGGGACCTGGCCGGTGAAGACAACTATGGGGATGGAATCCATGTAGGCGGTGGCGATGCCGGTCACGCCGTTGGTGGCCCCGGGGCCCGAGGTCAGCAGCGCGACACCGGTCTTGCCCGTGGCCCGGGCATAGCCGTCGGCGGCATGAACGGCGCCCTGCTCGTGGCGGACGAGGACGTGTTTGATATCCGAGTCGAGCAATTCGTCATAGAGATCGATAACCGCACCACCCGGAAAACCGAAAATCGTGTTGACACCTTCTTCCTGCAGGCATTTGACGATCGCCTGCGCACCTGTCATTTTACTCATCTGGAAATATCCTTTTTTCGGTTTGACACCCTGTTCGACCCGTGCAGGGTCGGAAAAAATGTCGTTGAGGCTGGAAACAGAAACCTGGTCCCGCCGTGCTGGTTCAGAGGACCGGGCAGGGTTGAAAGACTGATCAGTCAGCCGCCCCTGGCGATATCCTTGGCCACTGTAATCGGTTGGCCGTCCCTGTCGTATCCCGGTGATCCGGGCCTGTCCGGGCTCCGGGGAAGGAGCAGGCCT
The DNA here is from genome assembly GCA_011051875.1 of Desulfobulbus sp. Lineage (GTDB taxonomy): Bacteria > Desulfobacterota > Desulfobulbia > Desulfobulbales > Desulfobulbaceae > DRKI01. Next base: position 10,746 of record DRKI01000048.1, read on the forward strand.
TCATCCCCGTGCAGAGCCGGCCTTGCGTCCCGGAGCAGCCGGATCGGCCGGGGGAGCGGGGGGCTTCCTTTCCGTTCGCATGGCCACCGGTGTTCCGGGGACTGGTCATTCTCGTACAGGGGAGAATAACATCGGAATATATAATTGATAATATTTGCTGTCAAGCAGGAAACTCGAGGAAACCATACCGCCGGAGAGGCCGGGAGACCGGAGCGGGCCGGGAAAAGTGGCCGCCGCGGGCTGTGGCCCGGTCTTTTCCGGCCCGAACCCGGAAAATTGACCTGATCGGTGCCGATTTCACGAGAAAATGAGAAAGCTCGGGGCAAACGCCTCTTGACTTTGAGGAACTGGTGGTTTTGAATAGAGAATATTTTTGTGGCGTCCGCAGGCAGGACCCGCGGCACAGGACGGGAGACGGCGGTGTTTTTCGTTCCGCCGGGTGAGGTGCGGACGGCCACCCGCGTGCCGGGGAGGAGGGCTGCGAGATCCGTCCGGCATCCCGGTATGACTGCATACCCCCGCAGGGAGAAACCATGTTTCGGGAAGAGGAAAAGGAGTGCCCCGGGACTGTTCTGAAACATTTTCAAGAGAGATGGAGGGATATGTTATGAAAAAGTTTGTCTTTGCCGCTGCCCTGTCGCTGGCCGTCGGCCTGGTGGCTCCCTGGGGAGACGTCGGCGCCGCGCAGCAGGCCCCTGACCCGCAGCTGCAGGTCAGTGACTGTGTGAAATGCCATCCCAAGGTGGTGCACCAGAACCAGGAGGCAGGTACCAAGCACAAGACCGAAGTAACATGTCTCGACTGTCACGATGCCGGCCATCCGCCCTCGACTCCCGTGGACCAGATGATCCCCAAGTGTTCCAAGTGCCACGAGGGAGAACCCCATTTTGAGGTCAAGAACTGCCTCGGCTGCCACCGCAATCCCCATACACCCCTGAAAATCACGTTTCCCGAGAACGAGAGTGTCAAGCCGGTCTGCAACACCTGTCACTCTGAGCAGGTCCAGGAGATCGATCAGAACCCCAGTGCCCATGCCAATGTCGACTGTTCCTTCTGCCATACCAAGCATGGCTATATCCCGAGCTGTCTGAAATGCCACGAGCCGCATCGCCAGGGCCAGAAATTCGAGGACTGCGTCTCCTGTCATCGTGTGCATCAGCCGCTCAATGTGGCCTATGGTCCCGATATTCCCAACAAGGACTGTGGCGCCTGCCACGGCGATATCCGCAAGCTGCTGGAGGCGGGCCAGTACAAGCACGCCAAGCTCCAGTGTGTCTACTGCCACAAGGACACACATGGCAATATTCCGGCCTGCCAGGATTGCCATGGTGTGCCCCATCCCGAGGCCATGATCAAGAACTTCAAGGGATGCCTCGATTGCCACGTGGATCCGCATAATTTAACAAAATAACGGGAAAAGGAGGGGAAAGAGAGATGAAACTCAAGTTGAAAGGAATGGCGGTCATCGCGGTGCTTGCCTCTTCCTTCCTGTTCGCGGCCTGTGCCAACCAGCAGGCTGCGGACAAGAAGGCTGAATCCACCGGGGCGGAGACGGTAGCTGCCGCCTCCGGCAAGACCACGGCCACCGCTGCCGCCGCTGCTGCGGAAAAGACCGCACCGCAGGCTGCCGGCGCCGCGCTCTATGATGAGACACCGCCGCCACTGAAGCCGGTGGATTGCGGCCGCTGCCACGTCAACCAGTTCACTGACCTGAAAAAGAGCAAGACCAAGCACCGGTTCGACTGCACCAGGTGTCATACCCAGTTCCATGTCTACAATCCGCGCAAGAAGAACTATGACCGCATCATGCCCAAGTGTCAGCGCTGTCATGGTCTCAAGCACGGCGAGGCATTCCCCAACTGCATGGAGTGCCACCAGAATCCCCATTCACCCAGGACGATCGCCTTTGCCCAGGTAGAGAAGAAGATCAAGGGCAAGGACGGCAAGCCGGTGGTTTCCTGTGCGGTCTGTCATACCAGTGAGGGAACCGAGTTCGCCAAGTACCCGACCAAGCACAACGTGGAGGTCAACTGCCAGGGCTGCCACGCCGACAAGCATGGCTACATCCCGAGCTGCCTTGACTGCCACGAGCCCCACGTTGAAGGGCAGGTCTACAAGGACTGCCTGGTCTGCCATTCTCCGCATTCCGCCAAGCGGATCAAAAAGTACCCGGAGGATACCCCCAACAAGGTCTGCGGTTCCTGCCATACCCAGATCTACTCCAACCTGCAGACCAACCACACCAAGCATAGCGAGCTGCACTGCGCGACCTGCCACGTCAAGCACGGCCAGATCCCCAAGTGCCAGCAGTGTCATGGTCTGCCGCACGGCAAGGCCCTGCACAAGCGGTTCCCGAACTGCCTCGAGTGCCATAAGGATCCGCACAACCTGCCTGTGAACAAGAACAAGTAATCAACAGATCACTGTTCCGTTCCAACCGGGGCGGTTCCGCAGCCAGTGCGGGACCGCCCCTTTTTTTGTGCTGCCATGGCCAGGAACGTGGCCGGTGCTCGAGTCGGCTTCCCGCCGGGTGGCAGCACCACCCAGGTTCCCTTGTCCGTCATGGGCTTTCCCGGTTTTGCATGATTGTTGCAGGTCTTTTTCGGGAAGCAGGGCTGTCTTTGATCCTCCTGCTTTTCCGATCCGGTGGCATGGGGTATACTGCTGAAAGCAGATGTTCGCAGTGAGCGGGGAGAGCTAATACGGCCGGGAATAATCCGGCCACGGCGGTCATCACTTTGAGTAGAGGGTTGCCCCGGATCGTGTTGCAAAAGGGCAACAGGACCATTCCACAGCTGTCTTTCGGAGTAACTTCTTATGATAGTGTCTGTTGTACGCGCCATGGGGCGGGAAAAGGGCGGCAACGGTGCCGGGGCGCCCCGGTGTGTCGGCATATGGCGTCGGTCGATCCACATCCTGCTGCCGGCGATCCTTGCCTGCCTGGGCGGAGCAGCCACGGCCCTGGCGGCCTCGTACTGTGTCGATACGACCAATGGTCTCGATTCGAACACAGGAGTGTATGATCCCCAGGTTGGCAGCGGTGACTGCTGGCAGACCGTGGGGAAGGTGAACTCCTCAACCTTTGCGGCCGGAGACCAGGTCCTGTTCAGGCGTGGCGAGACCTGGCATGAACCGTTGACAGTGCCGTCCTCGGGGGCTGCCGGCAATCCGGTGGTGTTCGGTGCCTTTGGTACCGGCGATCCGCCGGTGATTGATGCCACGGAGCCGGTCACCGGCTGGACCGCGTTGGGCGGCAATCTCTATTCGGCTCCGTGGTCCGCCGAGCCCGGCGTTCTCCTGTACAAGGGAGAACCTGTGCCGCGGATCACGACCCTGCAATTCGCCGATCCTGTTCCGGCACTGCTCGCCCCAGGCGCGATACTGCTGCAGCTGGGGCCCTATGCCAATTTCCGGGTGACCTCCAGGGGCCAGTACACGGTTTCGGGCATCACCCGCTTCCGGCTCAATTCCGGTGTTGTGGTCGTGGTCCGGCAGCTCGATGCCGGCGGCAGGGAGCAGCAGTGGGCCACCCCGCTCGGCAAGCCGGCCATCATCTCCGCCACAGCCGGGCTGACCGCTCCCGGCCACTGGTTCTGGGATAGCGGAACACTCTATCTCTATTCCGATGCCGACCCGAACGGTATCGCCGTCGAGGCGAGTGTCTTTGACACCGGTATCAACACCAATGGCAGGGATGACCTGGTCATCCGTGACCTGAAGGTCCGGGGCGCTGGCGGCGTGGGGATCTTTCTCAACAATTCGCAGAGGGTGACGGTGAGCGGGGTGGAGGTGTTCGGCAGCGGCCTGCATTCCCATCAGACCGGCATCCTGCTGCTCAGCTCGAGCAACTGCCGGGTGGAGAACAGCCGGGTGGACGCGGCGCTGGACGGCGGTCTTACCATCTATGCCTGGGGCGATCCCGCCCGGGACAATGTCATCACCGGCAACATCCTTGACCGCATCGGCTCGGCCGGCATCAGCCTGTCAACCGACGGGGGAGGCTCTTCGTATCCTGGGCTGGTTACAGGCAATCTCATCGAAAACAACACGATCCAGGAGGCCAACCGGCTGGTCTATGACTCGGCCGGCATCTATACCCTCTTTTCCGGCGACGGCAATGTAATCCGCGGCAACACCGTCCGTTACGGCGGATCCGCCCGGCTGCGCAGCGCCGGTATCATGGTGGACCAGGGCAGCGGCCCGCTGACCATCGAGAACAACCTGGTGGTGGGCAACTCCAACGGCGGCATCGATGTGGCCTCATCGGGCCACACCATCACCGGCAACCGGCTGCTCTACAATGGCGTCACCTCCTGGACCACCGCGCAGGTGGTCTTCTTCCCCGCCGGTTCCACCACGGCCGCCGCCTGCACCGTGACCTCCAACTACATGCAGGCCGGCCCGGCCCAGAACCTGTTCCATGTCCAGCCGAACGCCGACACCGGGCACACCATCGATTACAACGAGTACCATGACGGTGCAGCGCTTCCTTTTCTCTGGAATGTCTGGAGTTCGAACCAGGGAACGGATTTCTCCGGCTGGAGACAGGTTTCCGGCCAGGACGGACATTCATCGTACTCCCGGACACCAGCACCCGGTCCGCCGGCCGACTTCAGGGTGATCAGCGGGGTGTACCACCTGCTGCTGTAGGCTGGTACAGTGCGGCGTGGCGGTTCTGATTTCGAAAATGTACGTAACTGGTGACAGCGGATTACGTAATCACCGCCACGGCCGGGGGGGACGATCCCGGGTGGTTATTCCGGCTGCCGGCCGGCCGGGGCAGTAAATGTCCCCTTTTCGGCCACGAAACGCGGCCCCATGTTGGCCTTGGAGATGTTGCCCTCCATCTGCAGGACCCTGGAGCCATCGACCATGACGATCCCGGGGCCCTGTTTCGTGTCCCGGACCCTGTTCCGGTTCAGGTGCAGGACAGTGGCGCCCTTGATGGCGATCCCCGCCTGCCTGCTGCCAACCACCATGTTGTCGTCAATGATGGCAACCGAGCCGTCGCTGAGACCGATACCGACCAGGCCGGCCCGGTAGACCGAGTTGCCGACGATTCTGACCGGCGTTTTCATGGTGCCGCAACCGGACGCGCTGATGCCGGGCCGGACGGAGCCGTTGTCATAGACAACGTTCTTTATGATGTTGGGATGGGGCCTGCGGTCGATGGGATACCTGCCCTGGGGGCTGCCCTCCTTGCAGAGGATGCCGCCGCCCGGGTTGTGATGGACGATGTTGCCCAGGATGGTGGCCGCGGCGCCGTGCTTGTTGCCGATACCCGGGGTCGGCGGGCCGCCCAGCTCTTCGTCACTGTTGGCCAGGACCTCGTTGCCCAGGATGAAGGGCTCGGCAAAGTGATTGGAGCCGATGCCCAGGCCCAGGTTGCCGCGCAGGATGTTGTGGTAGATCACGGCGGATGTCCGGTGGCGGATGTTGGCGAAACGGAAGTCGCGTTCGGGCATGGGCGCTTGCTGGTCCTCGTAGACCACGTGCGACCCGATACCGGTGGAGCCGTTGTTCTGGATCAGGCAGTTCATGATGACCGGGCTCGCACCCCGGACATTCAGGGCATGGGCATGGCCCGGGATGTGGTGGTTCTGGGGCGGCAGGTTCTGGATGGTGAAGCCGTCAACCATGGTCTTCCTGCCCGCCCCCGGCACGAAATCGATCATGCCGTGGCTTGAAGGGGTGCTTTCGGAGCCGTCGATGATGGTGCGCAGGGTGCGCCTGGGGAGCTTGAGCAGGCAGTTCTTGACCGGTACCAGGCGGTCACCGCCGTCTGATGCGTCGGAGACGAGCCTGACCCCGTCCTTCATGACCAGTTGCTCAAAGTAGGTCCCGGCCCGGACCAGGACCGTGTCTCCGGATCGGGCCGCGTCAATGGCTTCCTGGATGCTCCGGTAGGTGTCCGGCACGATCAGGGTCCTGCCCTTGCCGTGGAAGGTCCGGTCGATCAGCGCCAGGGTCTTCTGCTCGGCCATGGTAACGGCTTCCCGGGCCGCCTCGTCATAGGTCGGCACCTCGAATGCGCTGTTGTGCTGGGCGGCAAGTATAGCCGGGGGGACGCCGCCCATGCGATCCTGGTGTTGCTGTTTCTGTCGTTGTTGAAAGGCCTTGATGTCGAACCCCGGTCCTCCCGGCAGGCTGTCCGGTCCGGCCTGGACGGGGGAACGCAGGAGACAGCCCAGCAGGAGAAGCCCGCTGAACAGGAACCACCTGGAAAACGTGTATCGCATGCCCATTCCCCTGTTGCAGTGGAGTTACCGGCGTTCCGGTCCGCTGACCGGGTGCTTCGCCGGGTGACAGATTTTTGTTGACAGGTTGCTGTTTGAGTCTATCCGGAAATCCCTTTCTGTCAATTTTTTTCTCCTCTGCGTCGGGCAGGAGGGAATAAAGAGAACGGCGGCGCCATCCCGACAGCATGCAACAGCCGGCATGCCCGGACCGGGTGTCATGTATCGGCGTCCGACATGGCCTTCAGGGTGTCTCGGCCGGAATTGATTGCGGCACAAGGAAAAAAAGCGAATGACAGGGCGTCTTTCATGAGAAAATATTATGGACGCAGAGACATTTTGTGGTACCATGGCGTAGGAGCAGCAGCGCAAGAAACATCATGCAGACAGCATGCCGCCGGTAGGGAAAC
>DRKI01000049.1 GCA_011051875.1 Desulfobulbus sp.
CTCCAGTTTTTTCAGGGGCCGGAAGATTCCGCGCCAGAGGGAGAAGAGCATCCCGGCCAGCAGCAGGATCGAGGCAAGGAAAAAGGCGATCAGCTGCTGCCTGAAACGGGAGACCATGGTCCGCAGAAGTTCCTGCTCGTCCCGGAGAAGACGCCGGGAGATCTTCTGCAGCGCTTCCCCGGCCTGGTCCACCCGGAGCAGGTGTTCCCGTGTCACGGTTCCCTTGCGCAGCGCTTCCTGAAGCCGCTTCATGGTGGCGCTGTACTTCCTGCTGGCCCCGATCATCTCCTCCAGGGCCCGGCTGGCATGATCATCGGCGATGACCCTGGACAGGGCAAGACGTTTTTCGTTGATTTTTCTCCGCAGCTTCAGGTTGTTTTCAAGCTCTATCTCCCCGTGGCCGAGCACGTATTCCTCCTCGGTCTGCCTGAGCATCTCGATGAGGGTGTTCAACTGGCCGGCCTGGACCATGTGGTCCAGTTCCCTGTTGAAGTTACGGAAATCCCTCAGCGGCACCAGGGAGAGCAGGCCAAGGATGGTGATATAGGCGATCCCGTTGAGGATCAGCCTGCCCAGGTGGGTGACAGGGAAAAACATGATCTGTCTGCAGTGGCGGTGTGAATGGTGTTGAACAGGCGGCCGGCGGACAGGGAACGGTTTGCCCGTGCCGGCCATGCGGCGTTTCCGGCCATCCCCGGCCATGGCGCCCTTTCCGGGGATGTTGTTGCAAAAAGCTACCATGATGCAATGTGCAACGTCCGGGCCCTCCCGGGTGACCGCGCCATGGATGAACGAATCGGGCAGTCTGCGGAACGGTGGCGGAAGCGCCACCTGTTTCCGGATCCTCGCCGTGACCCCGGCTGAGTGCGCACATTGGCGGGATCATGACCAGGAACAGCCATCCGGCCTGGATCAGTGGCGATTGCTCTTGACCGGCCGTGGATACCGCAGCGGCGGCACCTGCTGACACGGCGTGGTACGGCCGCGTGATGGACAGAAACCACATTGTCGTGGTCATCGTTTCCCGCAACCGACACCTGCAGGTCCAGAAGTCCGGCGATCATCGCCTATGGTCGTTGCACTTTGTAACAAAATATCGGGACAAAAGAAAGGTTCTGGCAGACCCTTTTGTTGCTCTTGCCGTATAACATAATGAAATAACAAGATAACAATTGTGGTGACAAAAGTGGCACGGCCTGTGCTTAGGCAACTGCTGATGCAGATCAACAGATAACTGTTACCAAACCTTCCCAGAATGGTTGAAGTCAAGAAAATGCCCAAGATCCTGGTCGTCAGTGGAGAATCGTTTTCCCGGCCCCTGATGGAGTATGCCCTGAAGATGGCCCAGCGACTTGATTTCGAGATTATCTCCCTCAATGTCAACGAGGAGATTCTCTCCCTTTCAGGAACGGAGCGGGAACAGGCCGAGGGCCGTTTTTATGAGCGGGCCAAGAGATCGGCAGCCGATTTTGCCGCGCAGGGCCGGGAGATGAATGTTACCGTACGCTCTGTTATCGAGATCAATGACAAGAAAAAGGCGATTGCGGCGATGGAGAAACAGGATCCGGCCATTCGTTACATCCTCTCTGAGCCTGATCCGGGACAGGGAGGGGGAGGCGATGACCGTGTGGTGAATCCGGTCTTCAACCTGGTCTGTTCCAGGTAGCCGGGCCCGGAGGGCTGTCCGGCCGGCGACCGGTTCCGGCCTGGTTTCCGGTGACCTTGCCGGGCGCACCGGCAGGGAGCGGACAGCCGGCCACGGGATGCGGATCGAGAAGTGTATAATGCTATACCAATAATCAAGGAGAGAGACACATGGCAATCATAACAATATTCAGCGCTGATTTCTGCAAGGAGCAGGAGGTGGTGAAAGAGCTGACCAGCAGGACCAACTTCCGGCTGACCACCACCGATCAGATCGTGGCCGAAGCAGCCGTCCTGGCGGGTATGGACGAGGCCAAGGTCAGGCGGGCCCTGACTCTCAAGACCTCGGTCTTTGAAAAGTTCACCCACGAGAAGCAGTATGCCCTGGCCCATATCAAGCTGGTCCTGTCCAAGCTGCTCATGGTCTCCGCAGGCAGGGACCTGATCCTCACCGGGTACTCGAGTCAGCTCATCCCCAGGGAGATCACTCATTTTTTCCGGGTCGGCCTGATTGCCGACAAGCAGTTCCGTGTCAAGGTGGCCATGGAGGAGCGTGGGCTCTCCGCGCGGGAGGCGGAAAAACTCATCACCCGGCTGGATGAGGAACGGGTCCAGTGGCTGTCCAAGTACTGCGGTATCCAGGATGCCTTCAATCCCGCTGACTATGATCTGCTCATCCCCATGAACAAGGAGTCGGTCCGCGATGCCGCCGAGCTGATCATCAGCTACCTGGACAAGGACATCCTCCAGCCGACTCCCAGTTCGGAGCAGGCCGTGGAGGACTTCAATCTGCAGGCCATGGTCGAGGTCGCCCTGGCCAAGAAGGGCCATGATCTGACCGTGCAGGCGGTCAATGGCAAGGTCAAGATCATCATCAACAAGAACGTGACCCGGCTCAATCGCCTCAAGGAGGAGATCAGGGCCATTGTCGAGCAGGTCGACGGTGTTGAGGAGGTCGAGATCGGGCTGAGCAAGGATTTCCATCAGACCGATGTCTACCGGAAGTACAATATGGAGATGCCTTCCAAGGTCCTGCTGGTCGATGACGAGCAGGAATTCGTCAAGACCCTCTCCGAACGTCTTGCCCTGCGGGACATGGGATCAGCGGTTGTTCACGACGGCGAATCCGCCCTGAGCCTGATCGAGCATGATCAGCCCGATGTCATGGTCCTGGACCTCAAGATGCCCGGGGTGGATGGTATCGAGGTGCTGAAGCGGGTCAAGGAGACCAGCCCGGAAGTCGAGGTCATCATTCTCACCGGTCACGGCTCCGAGGAGGATCGGAAGAAGTGTATGGAACTCGGTGCCTTTGCCTACCTGCGGAAACCGGTGGACATCACCAGGCTGAGCAGCGTGATCAAGGAGGCCCATGAAAAGGCCCGGCAGCGGGAGCAGGGGTAAGAGGCGTTCCGGGGATCGCGGTTGATGTCCTTGCTCAAGAGGATAAAGGTCCCGTTCTGGGACCACAGGGAGCGGGTGGCCGGGGCCGAGGGCCAGCAGTACATCTTTCGCAACAAGTGGAAGATGCTGGCCGCCGGTGTTTGCCTGCTCACTCTCGTGCCCCTGGGCGTTTCCAGCGGCTTCTTCTACCAGAACAGCAAGGAACAGGCGATCCAGGAACTGCTCCAGGAGACCCGTGTCTATGCCGCTGATACGGCGCTCGATGTCTACATGTTTTTCAAGCAGTACATCATGGTGCTCAGTGTCCTCGGCTCCATGTACGGCCGGGAGCAGCTCGCACGGCCGCGGGTGCTCGAGGAGATCTTTGCCAACATGGCCAAGACCGATGACGCCTTCATCCATCTCGATGTCCTTGGCGCGGAAGGGCACGTCCTGGCCAGCAGCTGCGTCAATACCCACTGCATCCGGCATCAGGCCATCGAGTGGATTGATGATCTGCACGAGGAAAATTTCAGCATGGGCCATATCGCCGGCAGGGATGGAGTCCGCTACCTCTTTGTCCGGGTCAGGATTGTCGAGGATGACGGTTCCTTTTTCTTCCTGCGCGGCCTGCTGCCCTCCGATGCGATCAGCAGCTTCCTCCGGCAGCTCGAACTGGAGGATATTGTCGATGTCTTCATTGTCGACAGCAACGGAAACCTGCTGACCCCGTCATACTACTTTGGCAAACCGGGGAGCAAGGCGGTCATGCCCGAGAGCGGAGACCGGCCGACCGCCATCATGCTGAAAAACCCGAGGGCGGACCAGGCCGGTGGCAGTATCCTGTTCTGCGGCACCGATTTCATCGGCCATTCCTCGATGCGGCTCGGCCTGATCGTCTCGGAACGGAACCTGGAGATATTCAAGGGTCGCATCCGCCATTACATCATCGGCCTGGTGGCGCTCTCCTCGATTTTTCTGCTGCTGGTCGTTTTCACCCTGGTCACCTATGTGGTCCAGAAACTCTACCAGGCCGACCTGCGGCGCCGGGAGTATCTGAACCAGGCGGCCCGCACCGACAAGCTCGCCTCCATCGGCCGGCTTGCGGCCGGTGTGGCACACGAGATCAACAACCCGCTGGCCATCATCAACGAGAAAGCCGGCCTGCTCCAGGATCTTCTCCGCTACAGTGACGAGTACCGGGAGGACGAACGGCTGATGGCCATCACGGACGCCATTATCGCGGCAGTCCAGCGGGCTGGTATCATTACCCATCGGCTGCTGGGATTCGCCAGGCAGATGGACACCTCGGTCCAGGCCATGGACGTGGAACATATGGTGCGCGAGGTTGTCGGTTTCATCCGCAAGGAAGCGGAATACAAGGATATCACCATTGTCGTGGACGTGGATGAAGACGTGCCCGAGATCGTCAGCGACCGGGGCAAGCTGCAGCAGATCCTGCTCAACCTGGCCAACAATGCCATTGCCGCCATGGACAGGGGCGGCCGGCTGGAGATCACGGTACGCAATCTCCCCGATGAACATGCCATCGTTCTTTCCGTGCGCGACAACGGCTGCGGGATCAGCGAGGAGAACCAGAAGAAAGTCTTTGAACCCTTCTTCTCCACCAGGACCCAGGATGGCGGCACCGGCCTGGGACTGGCCATTACCTATGGCCTGGTCCGGGACCTCCACGGTTCCATGGAACTGGAAAGCGTGGTCGGCGAGGGAACGACATTTACCATTACCCTGCCCTATGAGATCGAAGTGGAGGAAGAATAGTCATGCGCGTTTTGCTCGTCGACGATGAAACGGAACTGGTTTCCACTGTGGCGGAAAGACTGTCCTTCCGGGGCATCGGCGCCGACTGGGTAACCACTGGTCAGGAAGCCCTGCAACTGGCCCGGGAAAACGATTACGATATCGCCGTCCTCGATGTCAAGATGCCGAGTATGAGCGGCCTGGAGCTGGCCAGGGAGATCCGGAAGCTGAAACCGGGGCTTGCGATCATCTTTCTCACCGGCCATGGCTCCCAGGCAGATTTTGACGAGGGGGTCAGCCAGGCAGGAGAGGAGTACTACCTGGCCAAGCCCATAGATATAGAGGTCCTGGTCGACAAGATGAAGGAGATCCTCGGCTGATCCCGCCGCCAGTGGGGACAGGCACCCGATCCTTGCACGCTTGCGCCGCCCGGGGGAAGACGGGGTTTTCGTGTACCTGCGGCCGGGCGTATCCCCTGCGGGGCCGGGGCCACCGGTGCCAACGCACGCTGTTGCGCCATGGAAAACGTGCGGTCGCGTATCCCGTGGCGCCATAGAACCCGCCTGTTCTGGGCAGGAGGATACCATGCAGACAAACCCGAAGAGTGCCGCCCAGGCCGGACTGCGGTTTTTCGGCAGAATAACCGCGTCAACCACCCATGAGATGAACAACTGTCTCGGGATCATCAACGAGAATGCCGGGCTGCTTGAAGACCTTGCATTGATGGCCGAAGGTGGCATGGAGGTGGACCCGGCACGATGGACCACCATTTCCGGCAGAATCGGCAGCCAGGTCCGGCGGGCGGGTGAAATCGTCAGCCGCCTGAACAGCTTTGCCCATACTGTGGACAGGGAGCGGGCCGAGACGGATATACGGCTACTCCTGGAGATGACGGTCGCCCTCTGCGCGCGTCTGCTGGCCAGGGATAATGTCCGGGTTCGGCTGGAGAAAGAACAGGAGACCATGATGCTGTCCACCGCGCCCTTTCACTGCATCCACCTGGTCAGCCGCTGCCTTGCCTTGGCCGCCCGCCATGTCGCGGAGCCCGGGCGGGAGATCCGGCTCTCCTGGGCACCGGGCGGAGAGGAGGGCGAGGAGGGTGTGGTCGTGGTCTTCCGTGGCCTGGACCTGAACAACGGGATACCCCTTGCCGGCGGCATCGAACAGGAACTGCTGGCGATCCTTGATGCCGATCTTCGGCCGGGCGCCCGGCCAGGGGAGCTGCTGCTTGCGCTGGGTGCGGGCAGGAACAAGGGGTGAGAGGACGCATAACCCTCCGGGAGTTGTCGGCCGGGAGAGTCAGGCCGCGGACGGGTCGTGTTCCTGATGACAAGTCCTGTATTGATTCGGGGTAATTGGATATCCCGTGATCGGTTCCATTCAGGTTGTATTGTTAACAGCATTTGTTTGAGAAGGAGGAGTTGAAATGAGATGTGGATTCCATCGATTGCTGCTTGC
>DRKI01000050.1 GCA_011051875.1 Desulfobulbus sp.
TGGTGGCCACCGCCCTGATCATGCTCATCCCCCTGGGCCTGATCCCGGCCTGGCTCGCCCTGCTCATTCTCTGCCGCGAGCTGATGGTCACAGGGCTGCGCGGGGTGGCTTCGGCGGCCGGGATCGTGGTCGCGGCAAGCGGCCTGGGCAAGATCAAGTCCATTGTCCAGTACATCGCCCTGGGAACCCTGATCTTTCCCGCTCGGCTCGTCCCCTTCATTCCGCACCTGCACACCATCGGCCTTGCCTTCCTTTACCTGGCCCTTGTGCTCACCATCTGGTCCGGGCTTGATTATTTCTACAAGCTGCGCCGGGTCTTCCTCGATGCCGATGCCGACTGACCAGGGTGCCGGCACGGCATGAACGCGGCGAGAAGACCGCGAAGGCTCGGCACGGGGCATCGTTCAGCGGCGGGCACCTTGTCCTCGGCTCAGGCAAGCAGCATCAGGCCCATGATCGTGAGCAGGATATGAATGACCCGGATATAGGTTGTCCGGTCGATCCTGGCGGTCACCAGTGAGCCCAGCGCGGTTCCGGCAAGTACAAAGGGAAGGGTAAGGCCGAATTCGGCAACCGTTGCCCGGGTGGTGACACCGGTCAGGGCGTGTACCACGGCGATCAGGCCGGAGTTGATGGCAAAGAGGCCGGTCAGGGTTGCCTTGATCTCGTTTTTCCTCCAGCCGCTGAGGGTGGTGTAGATGATGGCCGGCGGGCCGCCGGCGCTGAAGGCCGCGCCGATAGCGCCGGTGAGGAAGCCGGCCAGCCAGGCCCAGCCCCTGCCGGGATAGAGTGGCCCAGGGTGAAAAAAGAGGCTGTAGAGACTGTAGCTCACCAGCAGCAGGCCGATACCGCAGCGGATGAACGTGGAATCCATGGTCTTGAGCATGGTGGCGCCCACCAGGATACCAGGAAGCGCGCCCAGTAGCAGCGGCCTGATTCTGGCCGGGTCCAGGTCCCTGCGCAACTGGATCGCCAGGTAGGTGGTGATGGCCAGGCCGTTCAGGATACAGAGGGGTACGGCCCTCTTCACGTCCATGAACAGGCTGAGCAGCGGAATAGCCACCAGGGCGGAACCGAAACCGGTCAGACCCTGGACGAATCCGGCGGCAAGGAACACCATACCAGCCAGCAGACAGGTTGTCATGGCAGAGAAGCAGGGAAAGGGATCGGTTGAGGGACTGAACAGGTTGGCTACTCTACTTCCGACCGCCACGGGTGTCAAATGCGCCGTTGTCCGGCAGACAAAAGGGTCTGTCAGGAGTATCCTGGTACTTCTCTGCCTGATGCGGATCTTTTCCGGCCCTATTTCCCTGGCAGCAACCTTTACGGTCAACTCGGGGCACGACGTCCAGGACCTGGAACCGGGTAACGGACTCTGCGTGGCCTATATCGTTTTCAGCTTTCCCGCCGTTCTTCCTTTCTGCACCCTGCGCGCTGCCATTGAAGAGGCCAACAGTCTGCCGGGTGAGGACGTCATTTACCTTGAAGGAGGCACATATACCCTGTCCCTGGCAGGCACGGCCGAGGACCGGGCCGCCACCGGTGATCTCGACATTTCGGATTCCCTCCGCATCATCGGTGCCGGTGCTGATCGCACCTTCATCGATGCTTTCGGCCTGGACCGTGTCTTTGATGTCGTCGGTTCAGCGACAAAAGTACACATCTCCGGTGTGACGGTCCGGGGCGGCAGGCTGCGGGCCGACCTGCCGCACGGGGAAAGGGACGGTGGCGGGGTACGGAATCGTGGTTCCCTGACACTCAGCCGGGTCGTGGTGGCCGGCAATGCGGCCGGCGATTTCGGAGGTGGTATCTATAACGACAGCAACGGACAGCTTGCCATCCAGGCCTCCACCATTACCGCCAATTCTGCGGCCGGTGGCGGCGGTCTCTTCAACAACGGTTCCGCAACCCTGACCAATGTCACCGTCAGCGGCAACCGGGCGACTGTCCTGAGCGGCGGCGGACTGGACAATAACGGCCGTCTCAGGCTGGTCCACTGCACTGTTGCCGCCAACAGCGCATCTGCCGGCGGCGGGGTCGCTGGCTCCGGTCGCCTGGCCATGGTCAACACGCTGCTTGCCGGCAATGGTGGCGGCAACTGCTTTCTTGCGGCAGGCATCGAATCAGGAGGCGGTAATCTGGACAGTGGTTCCACATGCACCTTGACCGGCGGGGGTGACCTGGAAGAGGCGGATCCACGCCTGGGGCCCTTGGCCAACAATGGCGGTCCGACATGGACCCATGCTCTCGAGGCGGGCAGTGCGGCCATTGACCATGGCCGCACCCTGGCCTATATCACCTCTGATCAGCGAGGTACCGCACGGCCGACCAGGCAGGGGTATGATATCGGCGCCTATGAAGCCGCCGAACTCTCCCTGCCACCCTGTTTTGCACCGCTGCTGCTCCATTGAGCCGGCACCGCTGCGGCTCCGGCGGCAAACGGAAGACAGGCAGTCTCTCCCGCCAACCGGCGGCTTTCTCCTTGACATGAAAAATGATCGTGCTGTATTATTAACTTCTTACGTCTGAATTGCTGCCGTGAAAAACCGGAAAACAGCAGGGCATCGGCGCGCTTGCGAAGGATCTGTATGCCCAATACCCGGGTCGATTCCATCATTGTCCCGACGACAGGGCTTCCAGCGGAATACCTCACTGGATTGCGGGTTTCCCCTCCTGGCCAAGACGTGCCGGCCGCAAAGCGGGTACAACCCACGGTGAAAACAGGCGTTCCCTGGGCGTGAGTGCGCAGGACGACGGCAGGGGAATCATATGCCGGAGTGGTGAAACTGGTAGACGCACTGGACTCAAAATCCAGCGAGCTTATGCTCATGTCGGTTCGACTCCGACCTCCGGCACCAGCAACAAAAGGCTTTATCCCGCATTGGCAGGATAAAGCCTTTTTTGTCTCTGCTGCCTCAGGAGGCCCTGACCGGTTTTTCTTTCCCGGAGAAGCGCAGCTCCCCCGTGGTGACCGGAATGGCCAGTTTCAGGAGAAAGGTATAGATCAGGGCGCCTGTGGCCCATACGCCCACCGTGACAAGTTTCTCGATCACGGTGGGGCTGTACTGGTAGATTTCGCCCAGGGTTCCGGGAATAAACCCGGGAATGACCAGCCCCATCCCCTTTTCGATGTAGATACCGGTAATGATCAGGACGCAGCCGATATTGAGGGTGAAGAGGTTCTCCCGGGTCTGGGGCCGGAGAAAGATGAAAAAGGCGGTGATGTTGAAGGCCATGGCCGACCACATCCACGGCACCAGGTTGTCCTTGCCATGCAGGCCGAAATAGAGGTACTCCATGGGGGCAAGGTGCACGCTGCCTGAATAGAATTCCTTGAAAAACTCGGCGGCCAGGAGAAAGAGGTTTATGCCCATCGCATAAGCCATCAGCTCTGCAATCTTGAAGATCGCCCTGTTCTCAATCTCGATCCTGGAAATTTTCCTGATGATCTGGAAGACGATCAGCATCAGTGCCGGGCCGGAGCAGAAAGCCGAGGCCAGGAAACGGGGCGCCAGGATGGATGCGTTCCAGAAGGGCCGGGCCGATAGGCCGTTGTAAAGAAAGGCGGTGACCGTATGAATACTTACCGCCCAGGGAATGGACAGGATGATCAGCGGCTTGATGATATTGATATTGTACTCTTTGCTGTTGGCCATCTTGTAGAGGGCGTAGAAGGAGATGGTCAGGTTGATGAACAGGTAGCCGTTGAGGACGATGATGTCCCAGGCCAGCAGGGAAGAGGGAAAGTTCATGCGGCCGACAAAGGGGAGCACGTGCCACAACCGGTCGATTCTCCCCATGTCGATGACCACGAACATGATGCACATGGTGATGGCGGCGATAGCCATCAGCTCGCCGAAAAGGACGATCTCCTTGATCGGTTTGAAATCGTAGATATAGGCCGGCACCACCAGCAGGACCGCTGCCGCCGCCACGCCGACAAGAAAGGTGAAGTTGGAGATATAGAATCCCCAGGAGACCTGGTCGCGGATGGCCGTGACGATCATCCCCTCGCTCAATTGCCGCAGGTAGGCTGCAGCGCCCGCACATATCAGCAGGGCCAGCAGGGTCACCCAGGCAAAATAGTACCAGTTGCCCCGACCGATCGCCTTCAGCAGGATCAGAATGTTTGTTGCCAGAATTTTCATTGCCATGCTCCTCTGGGGTCGTGTCATGTGGCGAAAAAATAATAGAATTTCGGCGAGGTGTTCAGGTCTTCCTTGAGGCGAAAGACCCGTTTGTTCTCGATGCAGTAGCGGATTTCACTGTCTGGGTCCAGCAGGTTGCCGAACTTTCTGGCCCCCACCGGGCAGATCTCGACACAGGCAGGGTAGCGGCCGGGATTGCTCCTGGTCCGCTGCACGCAGAAGGTGCACTTTTCCACCACCCCCTGGTACCGGGGGCGGTTGCCCAGGTAATGGGTTTCGGGGTTGATCTCCTCTTCCCTGATCCGGGGAGTCTTCAGGTTGAAATGGCGGGCACCGTATGGGCAGGCGGCCATGCAGAAACGGCAGCCGATGCACCAGTTGTAGTCAATGACGACAATACCGTCGGGTTCCTTCCAGGTCGCCCTGCTGGGACATACCTTGACACAGGGCGGATTCTCGCATTGCTGACACTGGACCGGCATGTAGAAGTACTCTTCTTCCGGGACCTTCTCCGGATAGTAGTACTTGTCTGCCTCTTCCAGGTTGCTGACGAATTTTTCCCCTTTTTCGAAGCGCAGCACGGTGATCCACTGGATCTGCGGATCACGGGACTGGTTGTTTTCCCGGACACAGGCGTACACACAGCGGCGGCAGCCTATGCAGCGTGACAGGTCGAGGCCGTAGCCGAAGAGGACCCCCGGCATGGCGTCGGTCGTCTTGATGGAGAACTCCCTGTTGTAGCGTTTTTTATATTCCTGTTCCAGGCGTTCGATGACCCTGGCCTTTTCATCGGCATCCATCTCCTGGAAATGCTGTTGAAAGAAGGCCTCCCAGACAGAGGCGTCGGTGTTACCGACAGGGATTGCCAGCGTGGCCGCGCCGGCGGCGGTGCCTTTGAGAAAGGATCGACGGCTGATGTGCTTATCTTTTTTCATCGGACTCCTTGAGTAGCGCTTCCAGCGGGTTGCTCGGGATCTGTTCGTTTGTCAGGTGGCTGTTGCGGATCTCCTCCGGCCTTTTGGGAGGTGGCAGGGGCTTCAGGGGTTTGAAGCGGGGAGAGTGGGGGTTGTGGCAATGCACGCAGAGGCGGTAGATTTTTTTCCCGTTCCACTCCCCGGTCCGTTTCCCGTGCACGCCGGCTTTCCAGTCCCTGAAGATGGTGCCGTGGCATTGGCCACAGAGGTAGTAGGATTCCTCAAAGGTGATGAGCTTGCCGCTGGCGAGGCGCAGCTTGTCCCGGTCGTTGGGGTTGTGACAGTCCAGGCACCAGCGCTGGTCACTGGCATGGTCGAACATCTTCACGATCTCGATATGTTCCTCGAGCTGGCGCCGCTCAGGATTTGTCTCCATGTCCGCATGGCAGTCCGAGCAGGGGAAGATACCTTCGGAAAAGGGCGGCGGCGGGACAGAGAATTCGGGGATGCCGTGCTTGTCAGCTGCGGCCGCAGGCCCGGCCCGGAGCAGAAAGATCATGAACAGGGCTGTAGTCAGGATACTCAATCGCCATACTCCCATGGGATGGTCCTCCTCTCTCTGTGGGTGATCCGAGGCTTCCTGTCAGCCCCGGTACGATGATCCTTTCCCGGGATTTGCCGGCAGAAAGTTCATTTATGCTTCCGTTTCGATCTGCTACAATGAAGGACCAGCAACAGGGAGATCCGTGCCGGATATTTCGGCCGGAATCCATCCATCTCGCCCTTGATTCCAGGTCCAAGATGAGCAGGGAGTCTGTGAAGAGAATACTGGTTGTCGGCGCAACAGGTTTTGTCGGACCCGCCCTTGTCGAGGAGTTCTCACGGGCCGGCTTTTACGTCATCTGCGGGGTCAGGAATCTCCGCAGCGCCGCCCGTCAGCTCGACTTTCCCAATGTCGAGGTGATCAGGGTTGACATGAACGAGGATCTCAACCCCAACACATGGCTGGATCGCCTCCGCCGGCACCGGGTTGACGGGGTGGTCAACAATGTCGGCATAGCCAACGCCTTTGGCGGCCAGTCTATCGAAAATGTCAATGTCAACGCGCCGCTGGCCCTCTTTGAGGCCGTCTACTTCTACAGCCGGGAAAACCGCGTCGCAGGCCGGCAGCCACAGGATGTCGCTGTCATCCAGATCTCGACAACCGGGGTCAACTGGGATGACTGCGATGCCTACAGGTATCCGAAGTCAAAAAAACTCATCGACGAATCACTCATCGAGACAACCGGCCTCAACTTTATCATCGTCCGCCCCAATGTCATATACGAGCCAGGCCGCGGCCACCTGCTGCTGGAACAGATTGCCCGGCTGCCGGTCATTGCCTATATCGGCAACAGTCCCATCCAGCCCATCCACTGCCGGGAACTGGCAATCGGTATTGTCCGCCTGATGGAAAATCCCTGCAAGGCCGATTGTTCCATACTCCAGGCCACCGGTCCGGTGGTCATGACCTGGAAAGAGATCTTTTTCAGTGTCTGCAGCGCCCTTGGGTGCAGGCACGGCATTTTTATCCGCACGCCCCTGTTGGTGGCGCAGGTTTTCACCAACCTCATCCAGCGGCTGCCGGAGCGCATGCTGTATCGTCTCGGCATCCTGTCAAAACTGGATAACGATACCATTGAGATGATGACCAAGGGCAGCACCGGTGACAACCGTGAATGGTTGAAAAAGACCGGGTTGCAGCCCATGTCGGTGTTCGAGACGTACCGCCGCCTTGCAATCTCGCCCGAAGCCTATGCTGAATACGTCCAGTCGATCCGTGACACGGTCGTGAGATATTGAACAAGGGTCTGCCTTCATGATGTTCCGCCGGGCCGGGATGCTCTTGCCGGTCAGTGCCGGGTTGCCTGAGATTCCATGTCCGCCGGGGCTGGAGGTGCTGGTCTGCCGGCCGAGGATTATCAGCCCGAGGCTGACGATGAACAGGCCGATAAAGATGAAAACCGTGATATGATTTTTCCTGAGATCAGATGACCGCACCCATCCGTAACCGGGATCAATGCTCAGAAAAAAGAGAAAGGAAAGCAGGCTTATGGCGAGCAGGATGTAACCGGCCAGGCAAAGTGAGCGGCCCAGGCCGTACCGGAGGTAGAAGAGCAGGGAAAGCGATACAGTAGCAAGGAGAACGATCAGGAACAGGAATGTCGGCATAAACCTTTTCATCGGTCTCGTTGAGGCTGTCCGCAGGTGGCCGGAGATAACGCCAGGCCGCCGAATGTATCATGCGCCATATTCCGGAGTTCCTGGATCATACAGTCACAATGTAGTACCTTGGCCGGTGGATCTCAAGAAAAAAAACAGGGTGCTGTTCATTGTTCACGGTCCTGGGGAGAAACCGGCAGGACCAGAGTAAAGGTCGCGCCCCGGCCTGGCTGACTGCTGAACTCAACCTGGCCGTCCAGATCCTTCATGGCGCGCTCGACCATGGCCAGGCCAAGGCCGGGCCCCCTGCTCTTGGTGGTATAGAACGGCCTGAAGATCCTGGTCTGCTCGGCAGGGGCAAGGCCGGGACCGTTGTCCTGCACCGAGACGGTAACGGCGCGGTTTTCCCGGGCCGTGCGTACGGTGATGCTGTTTCCCGTGTCCGATGCCTCCAGGGCATTCTCAAGCAGATGGAACAGGCTGGCCCTGATCCGGGTGGTATCGGACAGGATCTCCGGCAGGTCGTCGTGCCGGTGCAGGTGAATGGAGATCTTTTTTCCCTGCGCCTGTTCTCTGAAATCATCAACCACGGAGCAGACCAGCTCGTTCAGGTCACAGGTTTCCCGCTCCACGGGCCTGGGATGGGCAAAGTTCAGGAACATGGTGGTGAGGTCGTTGAGTTTCCTCACCTCCTCCTCGATAATGGTCAGGAATTCGGTGATCAGTTCATCGTGGAAATTTTTTTTCAGGAACGAAGCGGCCATGCCGATGGAGTGGAGAGGGTTTCTCGTCTCGTGGGCCACTCCGGCCGCCATGTCCTTCAGGGCCGAGACCCGTTCTTCCTTGGCGTTTTTTTCGTCGCTCCGGACCTGCGCGGCGATATTGTACCTGATGTCCTTGGCCATCTGGTTGAAGATCTCAATGAGCTCTCCGATGTCATCGCCGCACGACTCCCGGTAGACGACGCATTTCCGGCAGTCGCCGATTTTCTGCGCGAACCGGCCCTGCACCGTGCCGTGACAGCAGGTCCCGGCAACCGACCAGCAGCGCAGCCTGCCATAGGCCGGGCAGTCCTTTCTGTTACATTGCAGACGCTCCCAGCACCTGACGATTTTCGGGTTTTCGGCCTCCACGTCAAAGTCCCCTGACTGCAGGGCCCGCATCTTCTCTTTCAGGGTCAGCAGTTCCTTCGGTGTTTTCATATGGATGGTCCCTGCGGCAGCAGGCCGTGGTTCTTCATCTTGGTGCGCAGCCGTTTCCTGGTGATACCCAGCAGGACGGCGGCCCTGGACTGGTTCCAGGAGGTGGTATCCAGGGCCTTGCGGATGATCCTCTTCTCCATGTCCGGCAGATTGAACTCGTGGGGCTTGTCGCACAGTTCATCTTCGATGATCTTCAGCTTGCAGGGCAGGCATTCGATGTTGATGGTGTCAAAGGCGCAGAGGATGACCGAGCGCTCCACCACGTTCTCCAGTTCCCGTACGTTGCCCGGCCAGTCATACGCCTGCATGATTTCCATGACCTCGGGATCGAAGCCGCGGATGTTTTTCTTGTTTTTCCTGTTGAAATGATCCAGGTAGTGGTGAGCCAGCAACGGGATGTCCTCGGTCCTCCTGCGCAGGGGAGGAATGCGGATGGTGATCACATTGAGCCGGTAGAAGAGGTCGGCCCGGAACTCGCCTTTTTCCACCTCGGCCTCGATCTCCCTGTTGGTGGCG
Source organism: Desulfobulbus sp. (assembly GCA_011051875.1). Classification (GTDB taxonomy): domain Bacteria; phylum Desulfobacterota; class Desulfobulbia; order Desulfobulbales; family Desulfobulbaceae; genus DRKI01. The sequence goes on from DRKI01000050.1 coordinate 8,983, forward strand.
GAGAGGATGCGGACATCGACCTGGATCTTCTTCTTACCGCCTACTCTCCGTATCTCCCGCTCCTGGAGAAAGCGGAGCAGTTTTTTTTCCAGGGAGTAATCCAGGTCACCGATCTCGTCCAGGAACAGGGTGCCGCCTTCCGCCATCTCGATCAGGCCGATCTTTCTGTCCATGGCGCCGGTGAAGGCTCCCCGTTCGTATCCGAACAGTTCACTCTCCATGAGTTCGGCCGGTATGGTCGTGCAATCGATGGGGATGAACGGCTTGTCCACCCGGAGCGACGAGTAGTGGATCGCCCTGGCAACCATCTCCTTGCCGGTGCCCGATTCGCCGAGAATAAGGATGTTGGCGTCTGTCTTGCTCACCCTCCGGACGAGGGAGAAGACCTCCTGCATGGGTCTGGATCTGCCAATAATGTTGAGAAACTGGTACCGGGCCGGCGGATGGTCCCTGTTCCTGTCGCCTCCGAGGAGCAGATCGTTGACAAGGGTTTCCAGCAGGTTGAGATCAACCGGCTTTGTCAGGTAGGTGTAGGCCCCCTTGCGCATGGCATTGACGGCCAGTTCGATGGTGCCGTAAGCGGTGAGCAGAACAAACGGTACCTCGGGGGCAAGGGTCTTCACTTTCTCGAGGAGCTGTTCGCCGCTCATGCCCGGCATCCTGTAGTCGGAGATGACCAGATCATAAGGCTGTTCGTTGAACATTGCCAAAGCCTCTTCTCCCGAGGAGGCCGTGTCGACCCGGATCTGCTCCCCGGCCAGGGCCACGGAAAGGACCTTGAGCGAGTTGATCTCGTCATCCACTGCAAGTATACGATAACTCATCTGTCACACCCTCCGGTGTTCCCCGCAGGAGGGGCTCCGGGTTGCCCTGACCAAGGTTACCGGTCTCCTGCGGGCAGGACCAGGGTGAATGTACACCCGTGGCCCGGTTTGCATTCCAGCACCAGGTCACCGTCGTGGCCCCGTGCAATCTTCTGGGAAATCGCGAGTCCCAGCCCGGTTCCCCGTGTCTTGGTGGTAAAGAATGGATGAAAGACGTTTTTTACGTTGCTGTCATCGATTCCAGGGCCGGAATCGGTGACCGAAATCAGGATCTCGTGGTCCCGCATCCTGGTGGTGACGATCACTGAACCCCTGCCCCGGATCGCGTCAAAGGCGTTGATGATCAGGTTGATCAGAATCTGTTTGATTTGATTGGAGTCACAGTGGATTTCCGGAATGTTCCTGTCCAGGACCGCGTCGAGGACAATGCCCTGTTCATCGGCCTCCCTGCCGAGCAGGACGAATATTTCGCGGACAAGGCTGTTGATGTCTGCAGGTGAGCGTTCCAGTTTCAATGGCTTGGCAAAGCCGAGCAGGGTATGGGTTAGCCGGTTTATCCTGGAGACCTCCTCGGTGATAATACTCGTAAATTCCCTGATGAGAGCACCCTCGTAGTTCCTGCCGATGTAGTTGGTGGCGCCGTTGATGGCATTGAGTGGATTCTTGATCTCGTGGGCCAGGGTGGCGGCCATCTCCCCGGTGGCGGCCAGCCGGTAGAGGCGTTCCTGTTCCGCCATGGCGCCTGACAGCTTTTCCACCATCTCGTTGAAGGCCTGGGACAGCTCGCCGATCTCGTCGTTGCTGTCCACGGCTATCTTTTCCCCCAGTCCATGGTCGGCCAGCCGGTCCACGGATTCCTTGAGTCGCAGTATGGGGCGGATCAGGCGGATGATCATGCCGACACCGAAGACAAGGACCGACGTGAACGTGGCGAGCATGAGCAGAAAGACCAGCAGGCGTCGCCCTTCGATATTGACCTGATCGATGTTGACATAAAAGACAACCGTGCCGAAGGTGAGCATGGGAATGGCGGAAAGCAGGCTGAAGGCGGTGAGTACCCGGTAGAGGATGGACCCTCCCATCTGCAGGACCATGTCCCGGTCGACGGCCAGCCAGAGAATGACAAAACCGAAGGGGCGAAACAGGTGGCCGTATATCCAGATGGTCGAGCCGATCGAGGCGGGAAAGAAGAGGAAGATCCCGGAAATACAGATGAGCAGAAAGCCAAGGGCGGTGAGCAGCACTCTCTTGCTCTTGAGGCGGTAGTAGGCAGCCACGTGCAGAATGCAGACGTGGCCGGACAAAAAGGCGATGCCGATCCAGACAAGCGGTCTGAACTTGCCGAAAGAGGGGAGTTGTTCGTATACGGCCGGGACAAGCAGGACCGCCAACAGCAGGTAGAGGATGGGAAAGAGACGCTTGATGCGCGGTGTTGCCGAAGAGATGGCGACAATGAAGCTCAGCAGGGCAAGACAGTAGCCGAACAGTGTCAGGTAGAGGATGTTGAGATTGAGGGAATGGAAGTGGATAAAGGCGTGCGCGGCGCTGCTCACGGCCAGCAGACCATACCCCGATGACACGAGAAATATCCGCTCCCGCTGGTCGGCATCATGGGGACCGTCTCTGACCGGCCACGGAAGCACCATCCTGCCGACAAGGGAGAGGCAGATGAGGGCGATGAGAAATTCTTCCCAGCCGTGGTATGCAATGAAAAAGGATTTGTCGTCAGGTACCAAGGGTCACCCTGTCGTCGCGTCGGAGTCACATCTGTCCGGGAACTCCGGCGATGGACGTTCGTATGATCCTGCGCAGCCTGTTCCTGCAGACAACGCAGCATGAAGTGTGCCATTCGGCACAACCGGTGCAGGAATCCCGGCCTGCCCGATTTGCGCCTCCAGCAGCCGGCGGACAGGGCTTCCCGCAGGGGCTGGTCCCTGCAGGCTTGCCGGGTGACAGGCCCGGATGGGACATGACGGCGGTTTCCGTTGTGCCGTTTGGGACAATTATACCACGTTGTGCCCGGTACGACATGTATCCTGACGGCCTGGGTTGATAATTATCTCAGAGGTTCTTACTGGCATATGCGGCGCCCGGGCTCCCGGGCAGGCTGGGCAGGGGGGATCAGCCTGTTGTTTCCGGTAAGGTCTTCTTTTTTTTCAGCTGGCACTGCCATTGCAAAATATTGGGCAGCGTTGAGGGAATGCCTGAGAATGTGTGCCACTCCTCCTCCGAAAGAAACCGGGCAGACAGGTGCTTCCCGGCGGCGCACCGTCATACCCGGCATGCCTCCCCCGGCCGTGCCGGGTATGACATTTTCCAGGCTTCTGCCGGTCGGTACGGCAGGGAGTTTTCGATGTCCCTTTCCATGGGGGTGACAATGGCCAGGAAGATAGCGGTGGTGGTTCGGGACCGGCAGGGGGAAGCCCTGAGAATGGCGATCGGCATAATCCTTATGGACGACGAGGTTGATATCTATGTGCTGGACAGGGTGGTGGAACCGACGGAACAGAATCTGCTCAGCCTGGAGACGATCGGGATCATGGAGATGAAGGCCTGGACCAATGTCAGGGCAAATGACACCATGGAGTACCTGTCCATGGAGGAGATCGCCGGCCGGCTTCTGCTGTACGATCATGTCCTGCACTACTGAGATCTTCTGCCTGCGGATATCCAGTCCGGGCAGGAGGGAGCGGAGGGGAAACAGAACCAGACGACAGGAGGCAGATCGGTGAACGTGGTGTTTCTTTTGAAAGAAGAGCCGGATTACACCATCAGGCTCATCATGGAGGAGGCCTCCCGGCAGGGGGAGATCACGGTTGTTGATCTCAGGGAAGATCAGGACTATGATGCACTGGTTGAAACAGTTGCCGCCTGTGACCTGGTCCTCACCTGGTGAGGAGCGGGTGAGGAGCGGCACTGAAGACGTTTTTCCCTGGAGGTCAGTCCATGAAAACGATCGTACTCGTTCTTGCCCTCATCCTGGCCGGTCCTGTTCTTGCCGGTGCCGGTGAAGATGCAGCCCATGAGACCGCGGCCGCAACCGTTATGCAGGCGCAACAGCGGGAAGCGATGCAGGCGGTCCAGGCACTGGCCGGCCGGTTGCAGGCCGAGCTGAAAAAGGCCATGCAGGAGGAGGGACCGGCCCATGCCATCGCGGTCTGCAAGAGCAGGGCCCGGGTTATTGCCGGGGAGATCGGCGCAAAGCACGGCCTGGACATCAGGCGGGTCAGCCTCAGGAACCGGAATCCGGACAATACTCCCAGGGCCTGGGAGAAAAAGGTGCTCGAGGATTTTGAGCGGCAGAAACGCGATGGCCGGCCCGTGGAATCCCTGACCTATGTGACAGTGGCCCGGACCGGGAGCGGCCGGCAGTTCCGGTTCATGAAGGCCATACCGACCAGGGCCATCTGCACCTTGTGTCACGGTGCAGACATTGCGCCGGCAGTGGAAAAGGAACTGGATCGGCTCTATCCCGAAGACAGGGCCCGTGGCTTCAGACCCGGTGATATCCGGGGCGCCTTTGTGGTGACCCGGGACTTGCGGTGAGGGAAACCGGTGAATCCTGCCGCCGCAGGAGCAGTCGCCATGGTCCTGCCAGGAGGCAATCCGGCGCAGCGGCGATCCTTCATGATGGCCGGAAGGGAACGCCGCCGGAGGGAGGAAAGCATGCACCTCGGCATTCTTGTCAACAGCGACGATCGCCTGCGGATCATTATCGGCCTCACCAGGGCGGCCTCGGCCGGCGGGCACCAGGTCACCATCTTTGCCATGGATGAGGGCACCCGGCTCCTCGAAGCGGAGGACTTCGTGGCCCTGGCCGGAGAATCCGCCGTGTCCATGAGCTACTGTGATCACAGCGCCCGGCAACTGCGGATCAATACCGCCATGCTGCCCGGAGAGATCGAGTGCAGCAGTCAGTTCTCCAACGCGGCCATGGTCCACAACGCCGACAAGGTCCTGGTGCTGTAGAGGGCGCCACGTCTGCATCGGCCTTTTCCCCATGATCCGGCCTCCGGCGGGGCCAGCCGCAACCAGGAGCTCCATGGAACGCGACAGGTTCGTTCTGGATGGATGGAGCTGGTGCCTGCTGCTCTCCTTCCTGCTCCTCTTTGTCTTTTCTCTCCTCTTCGTCTTCCGTGTCGTTGACGACAATACCCTGACCAGCTGGCAGTGGACCGTGGGCGCGGTGGGTATCAGGAGGCTCCTGCTGCTTCTTTCCGTGGCCCTTGTTTTCTCCCTGGCCTTTTTCCGCCTCCGTATCCCGGAGGCGTTTCCGGTTCCTGTTCTTACCCTGGCCGCGGCCATGGCCGTGGTGCCCCTCTGGCGGGAGCCGGAACTGCTGCTCGATTCCGGCCGGTATTTCCTCCAGGCCAAGTCCCTGTCAGAACATGGTGTACTCTTTTTTGCCCGGGAATGGGGCCATCGGATCATGGCCTGGACAGATCTGCCGCTGGTGCCGTTTCTCTATGGCCTGATCTTTTCCCTGGCCGGCGAGTCCAGAACCCCGATCCAGTTCTTCAACACCCTGGTCTTTGTTCTCACCGTGCTGGTCACCTTCAGGACCGGTGCCATGCTCTGGAACAGGAGCACCGGTCTTCACGCCGCCCTTCTCCTGCTCGGCATACCCTACCTCCTGACCCAGGTTCCCCTGATGCTGGTGGATATTCACGCCATGTTCCTGCTCATCCTGGCGCTGTTCTGCTTCCTCACCGGTCTGCGTGCAACCGGTTTTTTCCCCATCATCGTTGCCGCGGCAGCGGTTTTCCTGGCAGGCGCGGTCAAGTTTTCCACCTGGCCCATGCTGGTCCTGCTGCCGTTCTGCGGCCTTCTCTACCTGCCGGAGCAGCCGGCCCGGACATGCAGACGTTCGGCTGCCGTCTTTCTGATCGTGGCCCTGGCTGCCGTTCCGGTTGTCGTTTTCTTTTACCCCGTCCTGCGGCAACAGGTCTTGCTCCTCTGGACCTACCAGCGGCCGGCCCTGCGGCTCTGGCACGAAAGCGCACCTTCAACCTTTCTCTTCCAGGTTCACCCTTTCATCACCATGCTGGCGGCGGCCGGCGGATTTCTCGCCATCCGGACCAGGGACCGCCGGTTTCTCATTCCCCTGCTCCCTGTGGCCCTCATCCCCTTCCTGCAGATCCAGCGCATCCGGTATCTCCTTCCCCTTTTTCCCTTCATCGTCCTCCTGGCCGCCCGTGGCCTGGAGATCATCCGGGAAGCGGATGGGCGGCGGTATGCGGTCCTGCTTGTCGTCTCCTCGTCCATGGTTCTCGCCTGGGGCGCGTTTTTGCCGTTTTTCAATACCACCTCCATGGTGAACCTGCAGAGGGCCGGCCGTTTCATCGACACCCTTGCCGGTGACCGGGTGGAGGTCCATGCCCTGCCGCAGGCCGGGTCCGATGGAAACACTCTCATCGGGATCGCGCAGCTTGACCTGTTTACCAGGAAAAAGATCTTCTCGCCGCAGGGCTGGGGACCAGCAGGGGAACATCTTCCTCCCCTCTCTCCTCTCCTTGCCACCTGGAAGCTGCGCAGACCGGCCTGGTACGGGGATGAAGCGGTGAATGCTCCCCTGGTGATCATCTCCGGACAGCCGCTGGACGGAAATGGCTCCCTGGAGATGGGCGCAGCCCTGCCTCCGGGTCGTGTCCGCTATTTCACGCTCTGCTCCGGGGTCTTCCGGTACCGGACGTTCGTGAGCGTCTATTACTGACGGCAAGGTTGTACGAATGGGACCAACCGGCTGTCCAGGCTGGCCCGTTCGGGACAGGCCGGGGCGGACGAACGGCCGCTCCGGCCCCCGGGATGACAGTTTCCAGCCCATGTTTGTCGCTGTAACATTGTGATTACATAGCATTTTTAAGTGTTCGTCGTCAGGGGCGGGCCACACGGATGCCCATGGCATGATCATTGCTGTTTCAGTGGCAAAGGGGAGAGCGCGCATCGCCGATCCCAAGGGCAAGCAGGAGGAGGGCCTGATGGAAATAGCCGTTCCGAAAAAAAATATCATCTGGGCATACACCATAGTCGGCGGCTTTGGTCTGATCAGCGTGATCACCCTGGCGATGCACGAGTACTACATCTATCTCTCCGCCTATCTCTGGTTCGGGTTCATCTACGGCATGTGCCTTCAGTACGGCCGCTTCTGCTTTGCCTCGGCCTTCAGGGATCTCTTTGCCGTGGGCGTGCCGAGGATGGTGGTCGGCATCATGATCGCCACCCTCCTCTTTGCCATCACCTCCAACCTTGTGGCGGCAACGGGCTGGAGCACCTTTCATGCCGCTCCGGTCAGCTTCCATTCAGCCATTGCCGGCCTGATTTTCGGCATCGGCATGGTCTTTGCCGGCGGCTGTGCCTCGGGCTCGCTCTACAAGACCGGCGAGGGCAACGGCACCTCGTTTCTTGTCATTCTCTCCATCAGCGTCACCCAGGCCCTCTTTGTCGACTGGGGCGGTATCCTCAACAGGTTCGTCCCCGCGTCCTGGCACGAGTCCGCTCTCCAGAAGGGGCTGCCGGACTCCATCAATGTCGGCGACGGCTGGGTGGATCAGTACCTGGCCGGCTATGTCTGGAACCAGCCGGTGAAAACCTATGCCCGTTCCCTGGGCATGCAGGATGACACCCTGACCGGGGCCATGCTGGGCAATGCCTTTGCCGGTGTTTTCATCCCGGCGGTCATCATCCTCACCATTGTCTACATCTTCTGGGTCCGGAAGAATTATGTCCGCAAACTGAAAGTAGAAAAAGGAGGTGACGCAACCTTGCGGGACCACCTGGCCGGTTTCCGTGACATGGTGATGGCCTCGAAAAGGACATCCATTGCCGGGCTCTTTCTCGGCATCGCCTGCGGCCTGCAGATGTTCGTCATCGAGGGATTGCGGATGAAGTTCGGTGTCAAGAACGCCGGCACCCTCCTGGAGCGGCTGGGACATGATTTCGGCATCTCGGCCAAGGGCACGGTGTTTGACCCGGGCTACTGGTACGTGACCACCCAGGAGGCGCAGTGGGTGGGCTGGGTGCTGCAGAAGCTGGGTATGAACAACATGGACAACATCTACTTCGGCTGGGTCAACGGCATCCCCAGCCCGGCCATCAATCCGGCCGACTGGATGAGTGTCGCCCTGATCGGCGGAGCTGCGGTCATGGCACTCCTGCACGGCGAATTCAAGTTCAAGGCCCCCACCAGGGAACTGGCCTTCTGGGCGATCCTGGGCGGCTTTTTCATGGGTATCGGCTCCCGCCTTGCCCTGGGCTGCAATGTGGGCGCCTTTTTCGTCCGCACCGCCATGGGCGACATGTCCGGCTGGCTGTTCGGCCTGGGCATGATCGGAGGCGCCTTTATCGGCGTGAAGATATTCAACTGGTATACGGAACGGCAGATGGCCAAGGAGCTGGCCGGCCTCGATTTCGAACTGTAACCCACAAAGCAACCGGAGGAATCGATCATGGCAATGACCTTTGCAAAGAAAAAAGAAGGCATCTATGAGCTGGATGTAACCGGCTATGTCTGCCCCCATCCGCAGATTTATACCAAGAAGGCCCTGGAGAAGCTCGGCGAGGGCGACGTGCTCGAGGTGGTCTTCGACAATCCCTCGTCCTCGGAGTCGGTCTCCGCCATGTGTGATTCCAGCGGCAACGAGATCATTGAGAAGATCGCCGAGGGTGGCAGGTTCACCTTCAGGATCAGAAAGGCGTGAGAGCCCGGCTGCACCCGGCCTCTGCCGCCATGTCCGGTCGACCGTTCTGCAGAGCGGCTGACCGGGCCTGCCATGGAGAGGAAAGAGCGTGAAACAGCATCTCTTTATCATCGTCACCATCGTCATCGGCTTCAGCTCGTTTATGCTCGGCTACAGCCTGCCTCCCTTCCTGGAGGTCGGGTTTGGTGGCGGTGCCGGTGCGGACATGGCCGGCGGCGTCACCGGCGAGGCCGAACTCAGGCAGCAGTTCGAGGAACTGTACAGGGATGTGGAAGAACAGGAGCGAGGTCAATGAAACCCGGTGTCCAGATCATGGTGCTTCTGACGACGGCCCTGGTCTGTTTTTTCGGCGGCTATACCCTTTCGGCCCGGACCGGAACGGAACCGGGATATTTCGACGCAGTGGAGGCCGCAGGCTACGGTGGGGGCGGAGGTGAAAAAGTCGAGGGCCTCAGCGACGAGCTGAACAGATTCTATCAGTCGCTCGGAGAAGATGAAGAGTGAACAGGGAGCCGTGATGAAACGCATTCTGCTGGCAGTGGATGACACCAGGAGTTCCCTGTCCATCATCGAGCGGGTTGCCGAAATATTTCGCAGTTGCATCCCCGACGAGATCGTCCTGCTCTATGTGCAGAAGATTTTCTCCGGGCGGTCGGTCATGGATGAGCTGATCGTCAGTGATTCGGAGTGGGAGACCCTCAAGGAGTCCCTGGAGGGCACCCGCTACCAGGAGATGCGCGATGCAAAGGCGAAAAGGGTCATGGATTATTATCGTGCCCGCCTGGGCGAAAAGGGTTTTACCGCCATACGGCCCCTGGTCAGGAAGGGGCACGCGGCAGAGGAAATCCTGAAGGCGGCACGGGACGAGGAAGTGGACATGATCATCATGGGCTGCCGCAGCAGCAGGATGCACAATCTGTTCATGGGCAGTGTCAGCCGTGAAGTGACCAACAACGCGGAAGTCTCAGTGCTGCTGGTCAAATGAATGTCATCCTGGGTGCCGGCCTCTCCGGCCTGACCGCCGGCCTGATCCTGACCAGGGCCGGTTGCCGGACAACGATCCTGGAACAAAATAACCGGGTGGGCGGGCTCGCCCGCACCATCCGGTGCGGTGAGTTCCGCTTTGATCTCGGCGGGCACCGTTTTCTGACCGACAACCGGTTGCTGCTGGCCCTTCTTGCCGATCTCCTGGCAGGCGATCTCCTCACGGTTCCCCGTAAGAGCCGGATCTGCATCTCCGGCCGTTATATCAACTATCCGCTGACCCCCCTCAATGCCTTTTTCGGCCTCGGTCCTGCAAGAACAGGGAGCATCCTCCTGGACTATGGGCGGGAGAAGATCCGCAACCTGTTCTTTCCACGGGAGGTGAACTCGCTTGAAGACTGGGTCGTCTCCCGGTTCGGCAGGACCATGTTCGAGCTCTACTTCAAGGCCTACAGCGAAAAAGTGTGGGGAATCCGGTGTGACCGGATCAGCCGGGACTGGGTGGCAAGGCGGATCGACAATCTTTCCCTGGCCCGTTTCGTCCGGCACGCCTTTCTCAGGTTCGGCGCCGGCAGGGTCAAGACCCTTTCCGACACCTTTCTCTATCCGCGCCAGGGGATCGGCCAGCTTGCCGATCGGCTGCACGAAGGGATCGTGGCGGCGAACCGGGTACGGACCTCGGCCGTGGTGGAGCAGGTGGTGCACAGCCGGGACCGGATCGTGCGGGTGGAGTACACCTGGCAGGGAACCCCCTGCGCCATCCAGGGTGAGCACTATATCTCCAGCATTCCCCTCACCCGGCTCCTCGCCGGCATGGTGCCCCGGCCGCCGGCCGATGTCCGGGCAGCAGCCGCCACCATCCGCTACCGTGCCCTGGTCATCGTGGCCCTGTTCCTTGACCGGCGCCGCATGACCGACCTGAGCTGGCTCTACTTTCCCGGCCGGGATATTCCCTTCGGCCGGATCCACGAGCCTGTCAACTGGAGTCCGGACCTGGCCCCTGCCGGCAGATCCCATGTGGTTGCCGAGTATTTCTGCGACCGGAACGATACGACCTGGCAGGCGCCTGATGCCGCCATGGCGGAGTTGACCGTCTTTCACCTGCAGCGGCTTGGTCTTCTCCGCCGGCAGGATGTGGTCGGCAGCCGTGTGCTCAGGATTCCCCATGCCTACCCGGTCTTTGACCTACACTACAGGCGGCGGCTGCGGGTCATTTCCGACTACCTGGCCGGTTTTGCCAACCTTCAGCTGGTTGGCCGCAGCGGGCTGTTCAGCTATCTCAACATGGACCAGGCCATGGAAAGCGGTATGGCCGCCGCGGAAAGGATCATGCAGCGGTCCACCGTCTCCGGCCGGTCCCGCGTTCCGGAGCCGGCCGCCGGACCACTTGCCCTGCCGCGCCTTGTCCGCCCGGACCCCCTGTCATGAAATGTCTGCTCGTCATACCATCCTGGCAGCCCGGGGAGATCTTTCCGGTCAAGACCGCGGCCTCCCAGGTCAACTACTGGCAGCCGCTGGGTACGCTCATGGTCGCCGCCTCCCTGCAGAGGGCCGGGCACGAGGTGCGGTTTCTCAACGGCGCTTTTCTCGGTCATGCCGAGATCCTCCAGCAGGCCGGGAAATTCGGTCCCTCCTTCATCGGCCTCTATGCCACCGCCTTTGGCTGGGCCGGGGCCCGCCGCACCGCCCGGGACCTGAAGCGGTTTTTTCCCGGCGTCTTCATCGCCGTGGGCGGCCCCTATCCCATGGCCGTGCGCCGGCAGTGCCTTGCCCGCTGTCGCTGGATCGACGGGGTGGTCACAGGCGAGGGCGAGATCACCGTGGTCGCCCTGGTGGACCGGCTGGCCGGGGGCAGGCCGCTGGAAGGTGTTCCGGGCATTGTCTACAGGGACGGGATCGAGATTCGCGATAACGGGGATCGGGAGCTGATCACCGATCTCGACAGTCTGCCCTTCCCGGCCCGGGAACTGCTCGGTACCCCGGACCGGTATATCCCGGCGCCGGCAACCTATCGGCGCAGGCCGGTGGCGGTGATCATGACATCCCGCGGCTGCGACCGGAAATGCATCTACTGCTTCCAGATGGACAGGAGCAGGAAGAGCGGTATACGTTACCGGAGCATTGACAACGTGCTGGCCGAGATCGAACTCTGCCTGGCCCAGGGCTACCGCGAGATCAAGTTCATTGACGAGACCCTGGCCGCCGACTACGACCGGGCCATGCGGCTGGCCGCCGAGATCACCGCCAGGCGGCTCGACTTTACCTGGTTTGCCTCGGCCTGCGTCAACCAGGTCGACCGGCCGCTGCTGCAGGCCTTCCGCAGGGCCGGCTGCTGGGCCATCCTGATGGGCGTGGAGAGCGGGGTCCAGAAGAACCTGAACACCCTCCGCAAGGGGATCACCCTGGCCCAGGTGCAACGGGCGGTACGGACGGCCCGGGAGGTGGGGCTCAGGGTCTTTACCCCCTTTCTGTTCGGGATTCCGGGCGAGACCTTTGCCGAGGGACTGGAGACCATCCGGTTCGCCTGTGAACTCAATCCCGACGTGGCAAACTTTCACTGTCTGACCCCCTTTCCCGGCACCGACCTGCATGACAACCTGGAACAATACGGGACGGCTGTTCAGGATCTCTCCGCCTACACCTACCAGGGAGCCGCCTTTGTTCCGCACACCATGCGCAGGGAGGAGATCCTTGCCCTGCGCCAGCTCGCCTTCAGAAAATTCTATTCCCGGCCCGGATTCCTGGTGCGCAGGATCGTCGGTCTCAGAAGCACGGGTGATTTGCGGGCCGCTGTCAGCGGGATGCGGAGCCTGTTCTGGCTCTGGGCCCGGGAGGGGATTTTCCGGCGGGGCGGCCTGACCGGCTGACGGGGAGCCTGGATCGGAAAGGTGATTCCTTAGCCAGCATATTGCACAAAGGTCGTGCACAAAGGTCGTCGCAGACGGTCTGAAAATGCCATGAATGCAGGGAACAGCGCAAATGATCCGCAGGCATATTGTGAAATATTCCGAGGAATCCTTTTCGCATCGTGACGCAGCAGGCATGGTGTTTTCGGGCCTTGTAGCATATCGCTTGTGAAATATGCGGGTTAGCCTCCACGGCCGAGGGCGAGGTACTGTCTGCAGATGGCCGGATACATGCGCAGGTTGAAGAGGATGTTCATCATCATGTAGCATTCATGGGTGCAGGAACATCGCCTGGCCCGGATCCGAGCCAGGGTCTCGGTCGCACGGCGGGAGGCGGAGATCCTGTGCAGATCATAGCCATGGTCCCTGATATTGCCCAGCCGGTCGGCAAAGGATTCGCAGGGATAGACATCACCCGTCTCCGTGACCACCAGGGTCAGGCGGCCGGCCTGGCACGGAATGACCCGCCGCTGTTCGGTCCTGACCCGGTGGATGCAGCGGCGCTGGACGATATCCTGGGCCGCCTTGAAACGGCCCCCCGGGAAGCGGTAGCCGGAACCGCGGCCGCTCTTCATGTTTCTCTCCAGCAGATCGATGGTCCGGCGGTACCCGGCCAGGTCCACATCCTTCAGTTCCCGGGCGCCCACCTCTCCCCTGATCAGGGAGACCGTGTGGGTCCTGATGCCCTCCATCCGGCCCACCAGCCGGATCGTTTCCTCCATGACATCCTGGTTGGCCCGGCAGAAGACCGTGTTCACGCCCAGCTCGAGGTTTTCCTGCTGTCTGGCCAGTATAGCAAGAAGGCGGCATGTGGCCGTGGCCCTGCGGAAGGCGCCGGCAACGCCCCGCATGGCGTCATGCACAGGTTCCGGGCCGTCCAGGGAGACCTTCACCACGACCCTGCTGTGGGGGCAGTTGGTCAGGATGGATTCGGTCTGGCGGACGACGGTCTCCGGCAGGAGGCCGTTGGTGGACAGGAGGATGATGACCGGCCGGTTGTAGTGGTGGAAGGCCTGCACGATGGCGGCCAGGTCACGGCGCAGGAAGGGTTCGCCTCCGGAGAGGGCCAGCCAGAGAAGGGAACCCAGCGAGGAGGCCATCTGCTCGATCTCGGCCAGCGACAGCTCGGCAGGATCTTCTGTGCTCTTGCGCGAAAGGTAGAAGCAGAACCGGCAGCGGGCGTTGCAGCGCCTGGTGAGGAACAGGGTGAGCTGGATCGGCCGTCTCTTGAAAAAGAGCGCGCCCAGGTGGCGCAGCGGGGAAGATGTCATGGCCGTCTCCTCCGTTGGTGCACCGTCGCGACGAGATAGTCGGCCAGGCCGGCCAGGCCGCCGCCGCCGACGGCCAGGGGATAGACCATGGTGTAGTAGAGCATGCCCGGAACCAGGAAGCGGAGACCGCCCACCTTGTGGAGCAGGGAGAAGAACGTCCGGTTTGCGGCCAGGTTGGCCGCTATGAGCAGGGCCGACAGAACAAGGGGAAAGATGTGGCGGCCGGGGAGCGATATCGCCGCCAGCAGCGGCGCCAGGACATAGACCATGGTGTTGAGTTTCAGGCCCCTGGAGGCGGTTCCCGAGTCGGCGCACAGGTCACGGTTGCCGAGGGAGTAGATGGTCCAGTACCTGCTCTTGCGGTAACCGTTGCGCAGCGAGTCGGCAAGGGAATTGAAGTTGAAGACGTGCCGCACCTGGAGGTCCGGTTCCATGACCAGCCGGTATCCCTGTCGCCGCAGCCGGTGACTGTACTCGACGTCCTCGATGATGGGCTGGAACTCTTCTGCGAACCCGCCGCTGGCACGAAACAGGGCTGCCGGAACTACCATGGCGTGCGCGGCGACGTAGTCCGGGTCTGCGATATCTTTCAGCTCACTGCACCGGATGAATGCTGACTGAAACATGCTGAAAAAGGTCCTGTCATGGGGATGGAGGGTGTAGGTTCCACCGACAACCGTCTCCATCCCCCACCGGGCCGAGACCCTCTCGGCGATGGTCAGGGTATCCTGTTCCACCAGGCAGTCGGCATCGATGAAGAACAGCAGCGCGCCCCGGCCGATGCGGCCCCCCCTGTTGCGGGCGGCCGCGGCGCCGCCATGGGTGCGGAGCCTGAGCAGGGTGCAGGGATAGCGGCCGATGATGTCCACCGAGTCGTCGGTGGAGGCGTCGTCGACCACAATGACCTCAAAGGCGTCGTGCGCCGAGGCAAACAGTGCCTCGAGGCAGAGGCCGATGCTCCTGGCTCCGTTCCGGTTCGGGATAATCACCGATATTCTGCACCGTGTCATCGGGTGCCTTCCTCCTTCTCTGGCGTGGTGCCGGGGATCCGGATTTCCCGGCTGACCGTTCATGGCCACTGTCCTGTGCCATTCTGGCCCGTATGGGACAGCAGGCAGGACCGGATGTGGCCTCCGGCCTGCAATAGCGTCAAATCCACCTTGGTACGTATCTTGCTGTTTTTCTACTGCACGCTGGTTATGCAATGGGTGTCGGCACCGGGTTCCCCCGGACCGGGAAAGCCTGCCGCACTCGGGGTTTCTCCTGCAAAAACGAGGCAAAACGTACCAGAGAGGGGTGAATGATGAAAAAAAAATGGATAAGGCTAATCCTGGCAGCCCTGTTCCTGTGCACCATGACGGGGACCGGGCAGGCACAGCAGTGGGTCAACCCTGGGCTCCTGGTCGATGCCGCGACCGTGAAGGCCAATATCGACAGGCCCGACTGGGTTGTCGTCGATGCGCGGGAGCTCAAGGACTATGCCAAGGGGCACATACCCGGCGCCATCAGCTTCGGGAAACGGGCCAAGAAGGCCCTGCGTGATCCCACGTCCCGGGTCTTCAGGGATGTCGGCAGGTATGAAAAGCTGCTCGGCAAGGTCGGCATTGGCAACGACACCCACGTGGTCTTCTATTATGATGGCCTCAAGACCATCAACGATGCCACTGTCGGGTTCTGGGTCCTCGAATACCTGGGTCACGACAAGGTGTACATCCTGAACGGCGGCCTGGACGCCTGGCGCAAGAGCGGCAACAGGCTGGACAAGAGGCCGACCATCAAAAAGGCAAAGGTCTTCAAGGCCAATGTGGTTCCCTCCCGGATCGCAACCACTGCTGAAATTCTGCAGATCGCGGGCGGCAACGGCACCCAGCTCATCGATTCCAGGACCAGGGCCGAATTCATCGGCAAGGATGCCCGTGCCATCCAGGCGGGGCACGTGCCCACGGCCATCAATGTCTCTCACCTGGATACCCTGGTCAAGGTCAAGGACAGGAAGACCGGCAAGATGAAGGCCATCGGCTATATCTCTCCCGAAGCGGTGGCCGGGAAGTTCGGAGGCCTGGACAGGGAAAAAAGGACCGTCGCCTACTGCCAGACCGGCACCCGTTCCACCCTCACGTACCTGGAACTGCGGCTGCTGGGATTCAAGGATCCGGCCAACTGGGACGATTCGTGGCGGGTCTATGGCTCTGACCTGCATGCAGCCAATCCCATCGAGGCGCCAAACGGTGTCCAGTATTACAATTTTGCCAAGGTCAACAAGTCGATCAAGAAGCTGGAGAAGAAGGTGAAGAAGCTGGAGACTGCCCTGCAGAAACTGACTGGCGGCAGGAAGTAGCCGCTTCTGAACCGATTTCGCATCGTCCGGGCCGGGCTGCAGCGTCATGCCGCCCGGCTTTTTTTGTCTGTTTTTCCCGGCAATCCGGGGCTCAGGAATAGTAACCGGTTACGGGATCAACAACTCGTTGTTTTCACATTCCCAATACTGCAAGTTGGCACAGGTATCCCGTTTCTGTGCAGGCGGGCTGGGTCGCTACAGGCCCTTTAGGCGGGCCGGTGCGACCGTGCAGACATGGGGCGCCGGTGCCGACTTACCGGAAATCCAGTCGCATGCCGGCAATCCACGTGCGGGGCGGGGCCAGGGAGCCGCCGCCGTAGAGGTAGCTGATGTTGGTGAGGTTGCGCAGCTCGGCAAAGAAACGGACGCCCCTGCTGTGGCGGTATTCGGTCCGGATACCGAAGAGCCAGCGCTGGGGCGCCCAGGCCGTGTTGTCGGAGCGGGTGGTCTGTCGGGACTCGTAGCGGATATTGAAGATCAGGGACAGGGGGAGCCGTCCGCTTCGGTACTCGATGTCCGTGTTCATGCGGTGGCGGGGTTTGGCGACCAGCCAGAGGCCGGTATTGTCGTCCATGGCGCGAAGATAGGTGTAGGCTGTCCTGACGGAAAATTTCGGATCCGGACGCCAGGCAAGCTGCAGGTCCAGGCCGCGATAGGTGACCTTACCGAAGTTTTCGTACCTGCCCACGCCGGTGTCGGCCAGAACGTAGGTGATCCGGTCGGTTACCCGGTTGTAGTAGAGCGCCAGATCCAGGGAGAGGCGCCTGCCCGGGGCCGTGGCCAGGGAAAGGGCGAAGTTGTCCGCGGTCTCCACTCCCAGGTCAGGGTTGGGCTTCCTGGTGGAGGTTTCGCTGAAGCGCTGGTAGAAGGAGGGTGTGTTGGTGCTCCGGGTCCAGGAGAGCGTGAGCTGGTCGGTATCGCTGCCAAGAGTGATCCGGCACTCGGGATTGAGAGTGTCGGCAAAGGAGGAGTAGCGGGTGGCGCGTACTCCGGCTGAAATCCGCAACGGCAACAGTCCGGATGCCCAGGTATCGGTGAGAAAGAGAAACAGGGAGTGTTCCTCCCGGCCGGAGAAACCCGAGGCGTCGGCCCTGCCCCAGCGGCCGCCGAGACCGGCGCTGACAGAGCCAAGCGGGGTCCTGCCGAGGTCCGTGGTCAGGTCCTCTCCCAGCTCGGTGACCGTAATGAAGGTGTCAAGGGCCTGTTCCGGGTTGGTGTCCCCGGTGCGGGCCCGGTTGAGAAAGGTATCGCTGGCGAGGCCGCCCGCTTCGAGGTTGACCGCAGAGGAATACATCTGCCGCTGCCGGCGGGCAAGGGGCGTCGGATACTCGGGCCGGCCGGGTATGCCGCGATCCTCCCACAGGCCGCTCAGGAGCAGGGTGGAACGGAGCCGTTCACCCTTGCCGCTCACCCTGGCCCGGATCCGTTTCCTGGCCTTGTCGTCATTCACCTGGTAGCCGTCGGTCTGTTCCAGGCCTGCGGCCCCCTCCACGGACAAGCTGCCTTTCTGCATGCGGACCGTGCCATCGGCCCGGACCGTATCCTGGCTGCCGCCATAGGTCCTGATATTGCCCTGCACCAGGCCCGCGGCCCGTGACGTGATGAGGATCACGCCGCCGCCGGCATCATCACCATATCTGAGGGAACCCCGTCCCGGCAGGATCTCTATCCGCTCGATGTCGTCGGGTGTGATGAAGTCGAAGTTGATCCGGCCGTGGCTGGAGGTCGGATCATTGATGGGACGGCCATCCAGGAGGACCCTGACCCTGGAGGAGCCGCGGATGGAGACCGAGGTGTCCCCGGCCCTGACCCCGGGCACAGTGTTGAGGATATCGGCGATGCGCTGGACATTGAGGGCCCGTATTTTCTCCCGGTCGATGACAATGGTTTCGGCATCCGGGGCACTGAAAACCGGGACGGCGGCGAAAAGAAGCAGCAGGGAAAACAGGCCGCAGGACAGTGGGGACAAACGGCGCGGACGGGCGGCAACAGGTGCCGGGGAGTTGCTGGGTTGCAGGGCAGGCATGGCGGAAGCCCGCAGGCGTCGGTCTGGACAGGTTGGAGGAACATGATGAATTTTTAATATATACCATGGGTTCCCTGTTCTGTCCAGGAAAGGAGGAAGGGGAGACCGGCCTGTCTGTTCCTGCAGACGAATATCTTGACAGGCAGGTGTTTGTTGGTCATGTTAAGACATTCGGGGGAGACGGCCGCAGACCCGGGCAATTGTTCGGAAGGTGGTCGTGAGAAGATATCGAATCAGCAGGGTCGGGCCTGGTAAGCGCGACTGCGCGACGGGATTGCCGACCGTTGTCTGAACGTCCGGACCCGCCGTACTGATTCAGGGAGAAGGAGGGCTCCATGAGAAAACAAAGTACACTGGTCCTGGTCTGTCTTGGTTTCCTGCTCTGCTCGGTGGCAACGGTATCCGCTGTCACCATGGGTATTGTCACCGGATCCACCAAGGGTACCTATTACCAGTTCGGTCTCAATATCGCCGAATTGGTCAAACCCTACGGCATCACGCTGAAAGTCTCGCCCTCCAAGGGCTCGGTGGAAAACATCTACGCTGTCTTCAAGCGTCCCAACACCCAGCTCGGTATTGTCCAGGCCGACGTGCTCGCCTTTGTCGCCCGGGTCCAGACGGATCCTGTCCTGAAGCGGATAGCAAGGAAGATCAAAATGGTCTTTCCCCTCTACAACGAGGAGATTCACCTGCTCGGCCGTTCCGACCTGACCGGTTTCGCCGATCTCGCAGGGAAGCGGGTGGCCATCGGCCGGGAAGGGAGCGGAACCTATCTCACCGCGAGGCTCCTGTTCGAGATCTCCGGTGTCGTGCCGGCCGCCATGGTACCCATTGGCACGGACGAGGCCCTGGCCGCGCTCAAGGCAGGCCAGGTGGATGCCATGTTCTATGTTGCAGGCTATCCGGTCCGACTGCTGACCGCCGGGGTGAGCAGCGACGACAACCTCGCCCTGCTGCCCATTCGCAATCAGCAGATCACCGATTTCTATCCCGGCACCATCATACCGGCTGGAACCTATGCCTGGCAGGAGAGCGATGTCTCCACCGTGGCGGTCAAGGCGGTACTGATCTCCTATAACTTCCGTCATTTCAACTGCGAAAACGTGGGCCGGGTGGGAAAGCTTGTCTATGAACATCTGGACTGGCTCCGTGAACACGGTCATCCCAAGTGGAAGGCGGTGGACCTGGATTTTCCGCTCAAGGGGTGGCAGCAGTACGACTGCGTGAAAAGAAAGCTGACCTCCTCTCCCGCCAACAAGGCCAGGCCCACGGAGATCAATCCCGTGCTGCAGGCCATCAAGGAGGTGTTGCAGGAATAGTCTCTGCCGGCTCAGGCCGGCTCTCTCTGTTCACGCGGACCGCGGGAGGTTGCGCGTGCTGCCGGATTACGACCTCTGCAACCGGTGGCAAGGCGATCGCCAGGGCGACGGGAGGGACCATGTATCAGAAATTCTATCATCTTTCCAGGGCGCCGTTTCAACTGACCGTTGACCCTGATTTTTTCTGGTCCGGCGCAAAATACGAGAAGGCCCTGGAGGCCATGTGCTATGGGCTTGAACACGGGGGCGGGCTGACCCTGCTCACCGGCGATGCCGGAGTCGGCAAGACCGCGGTGGTGCATGCCCTGTTCCGTCGGTTGGAGGATCAGCGCATCCTGACTGCAATGATCCCCGACCCCTGCCTGACCGAGCTGGAATTCTTCAATCTTGTTCTGGCCGCCCTGGGGGTTGGGGCGCGGGTTGAGGACAGGAAGGATTTTCACGGCCGGCTGCTCGCGTTCCTGGAGCAGGCCGGCGGCCGGGGACGCCGGATCCTGCTGGTGATTGACGAGGCGCAGCGGCTCACGGACGAGGTGATCCGGGAAATCGACGCCATGCTCGACCTGGGACCCGGCCCGGCCGGCGGGCTCAGTATCTGCCTGGTCGGTCAAATCAATGATCCCCGTGCCCTGATGGATCTTGTTGGCGGCGCCTTCACCGACCGGGTCATGGTGAGCTGCCACCTCTCGCCGCTGACCGCTGAGGAGAGTGCCACCTACATTCGGCACCGGTTGCAGGTGGCCGGGGCAGAGTCGGATATCTTCACCGATGATGCGCTGGCCGAGGTGCATCGTTTTGCCGAGGGGTATCCGGGCCTGATCAACGGGTTGTGCGATTTTGCCCTGTTTTCGGCGTACAACCGGGAGCTGAACCAGGTCACCGCCGAGGTGGTGCGCAGCTCCGGCGCCAGCCTGCGCCTGGCCGAGGGCGGGCAGGGTGGTGTCGGCGGCCGGGAGGCGAGGCCCGGGTCCGGACCGCCCGGGAGCGATGCCTCGGGCGAGGATGCTCCCGGAATGGAGTGTGCGGCCGGTGAGCGGATCCTGGATGCCTCCGTGCCGGAGGACGACGCGTCTTCGGGGGAAGGTGCCGACGGCGCCGGGGCCGATGGGCGGCCTGCTCCAGCGCGCCAGGGGCGCTTTGCCGTGATCTCTTCCTTTGGCGCGATGGCCGTGCTGGTCCTGCTGGCCGGTGGTTTCCTCTACTACCGGCAACCCAATGATTCCGGATGGATCCGTCCCCTCGAGCCGCCTTCGGCCGGTCTGCCGTCCGCACCGCAGGACAAGCAGTTGGCGGAAAAAGGGCCGGCCCCCGGCCCGGAGCCGGCCACGGCGGTGCAGGATGTCCTGGCAACAGGACTGGCCGGAGAGGCATCACCGGAGCAGATGGATACCGGCAGTGATGAGGGTCGGTCAGCCGCTCTGTCACCTGCCGGGGAATCGGGCAGGGTGCCGGCAAAGACAACGGATGTCGGGCCCCTGCCGGCGGTCGGGCCCGGTGCGGCCGCCGATGCTGTGGCCGAATCCGTTGCCCCGGAGAAAGAAGATGCTCTCATCCCGGCACAGACGGCAGGTGAGACCGCAGAACCGGTCGCGACCCTGGTCAGGGACCGGGAAGAGACCGCCTCCGCGCCGGGAACCGTTGATGCTGAAAACGAGGCCGGTGGTGAGACTGTCACGCCGCCTGCGGGCCCGGCCGGCCCGAGGCACAATGTTGCTTCCGCCGGCCCGGAGCAGGAGCCTTCTCCGGAGGCAGTGAACCGGACGGAAAAAGATGTCAACCTCCCGCCCTCCCTGAAGGCCCTGCTGGCCGGTGGCTCGCTTGCCGGCGAGGCCCCGGTGCAGCGGCTGCCTGATGTGCATATCAACGCCATCCCGCACCGGTCTCCCGGTATGGAGCATGACCGTGCCGACACCGGCAGCGACCCCGGTAAGGTCATCGACTGGCTGCTGAAGGAAAAACACCGCAGCGCCCCTTCCCGTTAGTTCTTTACCTCCTCTCCGGGCCCGGCCGTGGGCATGGCGGGCCCGGAAAGCTCCAGCCTGTTTTTCCCTTGAGACACCACATTTTGTGTTGACAGCTTTTTTTTCATACAATATCATGTGGCCGTTGCTCGGTGCACCTCGTCGGGAGGTGCGGTAACAGGGAACCCGGTGCAAGTCCGGGACTGTCCCGCAGCGGTAAGTGGAAACGAACGCCGTCTCTCGCCTGCACAGCGTCAGGCGTGAAAAGCACTGGTCCGGCCCGGACCGGGAAGCGACGGTCAGTAGGATTTTGTAATTTCCTGTCCACGAGTCCGAAGACCTGCCGAGCAGTTCACAGTCGCTTTGCCTTCGAGGAGAGGAGAGAGCCATGCCCGAGAGTTCCGCCCTGGCGGCGGCCGCCGCCCCTGTTGTCTTCAGCCGCATCCGTAAA
>DRKI01000051.1 GCA_011051875.1 Desulfobulbus sp.
CCCGGTATTCACATCCGGAAGAAACAGGTAGCCGACAGAGGAAAGACATGCCCCCGGGTTCTTCCGGCCATAGGGTGGCATAACATTTCAATCCAGACCCCGCTAAAACGCAGGAACCGAACGTCGACCCGGGCACATCTGCAACGTCGGCATCACCGTTTCCGTGCGTGCCGCACAAAAATCGCCCACCCTGTTTGAGAATCGCTCAACCGGCTGTATAATAGAGGCAGCACTTCATGCCCACAGGGAAAGCACAACCAATGATACAAACCGGCAGCACCTGTGCGTGACACCGCAGAGCGGTGCCACAGGGGCGAAGGAAAATCACGATATCGAGACGGTGCCGGAAGGCAAGACTCCGGTCATCTCCGCCGGGA
The DNA here is from genome assembly GCA_011051875.1 of Desulfobulbus sp. Taxonomy (GTDB): domain Bacteria; phylum Desulfobacterota; class Desulfobulbia; order Desulfobulbales; family Desulfobulbaceae; genus DRKI01. The sequence goes on from DRKI01000051.1 coordinate 378, forward strand.
GCGCAGACTGGATCCGGCTTCCTGTCTCCTGGTTTTTGAACAATCGATGTGCCATGGGAAAGGTGATAAAACTTTTTCGCCGGGAGCGGAAAAAAAAGAACGATTCTGACCGGGGATCTGCGGACCGGCGGGATCATGACTTCACGGGGCTGCTGAAACAGGCTGTATCGGATGCGCGCGTGTGCGGGGACCAGGCCCCGGATACCGGGGAGGAGATAGCCCTGCTCGACGAGAAGGCCGTGGATTTCTTCAGAAAGAGAATCCACTACATCCTGATAAAAGAAAAAATTCTCGAGCCGGATCTCTTCCGGTGTACCCTCCACATCTCGCAGGTCATGGCCGACATGGTCCATGATGTGCCGGCGAGTTACTTTGCCTCGGACTACCTTGTCGCAAGCCAGGAGGATACGCGGCAACTGCTGCGCGGCGGTGATCTCTGCTGCATGATCTGCATCTTCTTCGAGGAGTGGGCCAACCGCAGGGCCATGCGGCTTGCCGATTACGAGCAGATGGGCATGCAGCTCTATCTCCGCCACTATGCCGCGACCAGGCGGTCCATCGGCCACTGCATGGCCCATCACTTCCGCGACGTGGTCGCTATCAGCAGGGAATGTCTCCAGGATATGTGAGCCCGGCCGGACAACGGCCAGTCCGCCGGACACCATTTGCTTGACAGGTCCGGCCATCCCTTATAGCTTACCTGTTACTGTGTGGCAGGCAAGGACAGGGCAGTGCGGCAGGCCGCATCCCGGCTGGGGCCGCTTCTGCACTTTCCCGCCGCCGACCTCTTCCGTTTCCCTTGCCACGGCTCCTTCCCATGGACAACTGGTCACACTTCCTGGTCCGCAACAGGGGGCCGCTGTCGGCCCGGGAACAGCTGCGGCTGCAGGAAAGCGTGGTTGCCGTGGTCGGCTGCGGCGGCCTGGGTGGCTTTGTCTGCGAAGAGCTGGTCCGCCTCGGCGTGGGAGAACTGCTGCTGATAGACCCGGACAGGTTCGAGGAGAGCAACTGCAACCGGCAGCTCTACGCCAGCCTGCAGACCCTGGGCCGGGCCAAGGCCGAGGTGGCTGCCGAACGGGCGGAGCAGGTCCACAGTCTCTGCCGGGCCACCGCGGTGGTGGCGGATTTCCGGCAACAAACCGGCCTGTTGCGTGACCGGGCCGACCTGGTCGTGGACTGCCTGGACAACAGCCCGGCCAGGCGGGAACTGGGACGGTTCTGCAGCAGCGCGAAGATCCCGCTGGTACACGGGGCGGTCAAGGGGTGGTACGGCCAGGTGGCGGTGCAGCTTCCCGGCAGCGGCCTGCTGGAGCGGTTCTATCCCCCGGGAGGCCGGAGCCGCCAGGAACCGCCATCGGTCTTGGCCTGCACCGTGGCGACCGTGGCCAGCCTGCAGGCGGCCGAGGCGGTCAAGCTCCTGCTGGCGCGACACTCCCCGCTCCGTACCTCCTGGCTGAGCGTGGACCTGCTGCGCCTGGATTTCCTGCTCGTGCCTGCCGGGGAACCGGGCTCCCTGTCCGGGCAGGCAGCCTGCGACCAACAGACACAACAACGAGACCAATGACCGGCCGACAACAGTTTCTCATCTCGGTCCTGGCCCGGGACCGGGTGGGGATCATCCACGACATCACCCGGGTGATCCGCGACATGGAGGGCGACCTGGCCGACACCCGCCAGCAGGTGCTGCAGGGCTATTTTTCCATGATCCTCTTTGCTTCCTTTCCCGCCGCGGTCACGGCCGGAACGATCCGGCGGCAACTGGTCGAGGCCGGCCGCGAGGATGCACCGTTCGAGGTCTCGGTCAGGCCGGTGCGGAAGGAGGATCCGGAACCGGCCCCGGCCGCCGACACCTACGTACTCACGGCCCGCGGCCAGGACAGGATCGGCTTCCTGGCCACGGTGGCGGGATTCTGCGCCCGCAACCGGATCAACATCCTGGACCTCTCCACCATGGTCTCGGACGGTTCCTACGTGATGATCCTGCTGGTGGACCCGGGGCCCGCGGGCCGCATGGAGACGATCCGCGCCGCCATCAAGGAGTTCAACCGCGAAAACGACCTGAGCCTGGTGCTCCAGCACCACGACATCTTCAGGGCCACCAACGAGATCAGGATGCTATGACCTAAATCCTGCAATTGGCAATTTTGCCGGAGATGCGAGGCATCAAGGGCGCAGACGTATAAGAATACTTCAAGCCCTTGATAACGAAGCAGATTCGGTAAAATTGCCAATCCCGAA
>DRKI01000052.1 GCA_011051875.1 Desulfobulbus sp.
CGGCCGCCAGGTCGGGCAGGAGGGCGAAGATGCGCCAGAGCATGACATCGCGGTCAAAGACGGATTCCGCGGGCAGCTCGCCGAGCTGGCCGGCGAACAGGTCCCAGACGAACCGGGCCGGGAGCGGAAACTCCAGGTTGGCGGCAATGCCCCTCTCCCGGGCGATCTGCTGCTGCAGCCAGCGGGCCATGCCCTGGTTGTGGACCACGATGATCTCCGGCTGCAGGGGATCGGCCAGGGGCGTGGCGATGATGGCGCACAGTTGCCGGAACAGCTCTTGCAAGCGATTGGACTGGTACAGGTACATTGTGGTTCCTGCTGGCGGTTGCCCCGCCGGAGGGGGCCGCATGGTGACTGCCACGGGCGACGATCCGGCTTCCGGCAGGTTCTCCTGGCCGGAAAGCGATGGTTCAGGCAAAAAAAAGTCCCGGAAATTTTGGAAATGTTTCCTATTTTGCTATAGTGAAACAGGAGAGCCCCTAGCCGGTGGCTCTCCCGCTATGGCCCGGAAATGCCTGTCGTCCGGAGGCTGTTTCCCGACACACGGCAGGACGCAGGGAAAACGGTCCCGTGTCATCACTGACCGGACCCAGCCGGATTTTTTCGAGGTGCTCGACGTATGAAGTGGACGGTACAATCAGCAGGAGAGGGGTGCAGGCGTCCGCCGGGCTCTGCCCCCTGCTGCCTGTCTCCTGTTTCCCGGTACAGGGTGCCATGAAACGAGCCGGCCTTCAATTCTTTTTTCTGGTGCTGGTCACGGCCGTCGCCCTGGTGGTTCTCTTCTACCTGCCCTATACCTCGGTCCAGGAAAAGACCATCAATTCCTACAACCAGGGGCAGATGATGCTGGCCAACCAGGCCATCAAGGGGATCCGTCTCTTTTTCGATACCTATGACAAGGCCCTGCGCTACTTTTCCACCCAGCCCTCCATCATGGAACTCGATGATTCGGGCCGGCTGCTGATGCAGGATTTCTACACCATCCACAGCCTGGAAATCGCGGCCATCACCCGCATCGACGCCCGGGGACGCATTCTCTACACCGTGCCGGAGATCGAGGGCCTGATCGGACAGGATATCTCTGCACAGCGCCACAACCGGGCCATGATGGAGAACCACCAGCCTCAGGTCAGCGACGTCTTCACCTCGGTCCAGGGCTTTGAATCCATCGCCTTTTCCTATCCCGTATTCCAGGGCACCCGGTACGCGGGCGCCATCACCTTTCTCTTTCCCTTTGCCCAGCTGGCCGGGAAATATCTTGAGACCATCGACGTGGGCGACAACGGCATGACCCTGCTTCTCAGCAGGCAGGGTGTCTGCCTCTACTGTTCGGACCGGAGTCACGTGGGCCGGAACGTCAAGGAGATCTTTGCCGACTCTCCCGGCCTGCAGGCCCTGTCCCAAAGGATGCTCTCCCGCGGCCGCGGCAGTCTCTCGTTCTCCGTGACGAGAAAGACCGGGGATGGCGGGGCCGGGAAGGTGAAGGAATACGCGGTCTTTGCCCCGGTGGATTTGCCGGGAAACACCTTCTGGTCCATCGCCATCGCCAGTCCGGAGAACGTGGTCCTTGCCACCATGACCGATTTCCGCGACCAGTGGATCCTGGTCACGTCCGTGGTACTCATCATCGTCCTGGTGCTCAGTTTTTTTCTCACCCGCGCCCTGGCCGCAAGCGCCCAGGAGAAGCAGCGCAAACGGGTGGAAGACCAGTTGCGCCGGCTCCTGGAGTACCTGCCGGCAGGCATCGTCGTCTGGGACCAGGAGGCGACCATGATCTACATCAACCACGCGGTGCTCGAGCTGCTGGATGAAGGCGATCCGGAAAAGATCCTGGGCAGAAAGACCTTTGATTTCATTCATCCCGACTTCAGGGACAAGGTCAGGCGGCGTTACGAGACCCTCCTCGAGGGCGGCCATGTCGCCCCGGAGGTGATCCGGCTGCAGACGGCCACGGGCAGGGAAAAGATCGTCGAACTCGATTCGGTCCCCTTCACCTTCAACCGGGAGGCCTGTTTCATCTCGCTCCTGGTCGATGTCGAGGAACGGTACAAGGCCGAGGAGACCAGGCGGCGGCTGGTGACCGCCATCGAGCAGGCCCGGGAGTCCATCGTCATCACCGACAACCGGGGGGTGATCGAGTACGTCAACCCGGCCTTCACCGATGTGACCGGCTACAGCCGGGACGAGGTCATCGGCCTGACCCCGCGCATTCTCAGGAGCGGGGAACACGACACCGACTTCTACCGGACCATATGGGAGACCATCACCGCCGGCAGGGTATGGCAGGGCAGGATCGTCAACCGCCGCAAGGACGGGACACTCTTCACCGAGTCGGCCACCATTTCGCCGGTGCGCAATACCATCGGTCAGATAACCCATTTTGTTGCGGTAAAGCGCGACATTACGCACGAGGTGGAGCTGGAGGCCCAACTCCGCCAGGCCCAGAAGATGGAGGCCATCGGTACCCTGGCGGGCGGCATTGCGCACGATTTCAACAACATCCTCGGTGCGATTCTGGGATTTACCGACATGGCGCTCCTGCACTGTGAGCCCGGCTCGCCCCTGCACGAGAACCTGTCCCACATTCGCAAGGGCGGCAAGCGGGCAGCCGACCTGGTGCAGCAGATCCTGACCTTCAGCCGCATGACCACGGCGGAAAAGGAGCCGGTGCCCGTGGTGCCCCTGGTCAGGGAAAGCCTGAAACTGCTGCGCGCCTCCCTGCCGGCCACCATCGAGATCGAACAGGAACTCGATGCCGCCGGTATGAACGTGCTCGCCAACCCGGTCAAGATCCAGCAGGTGGTCATGAACCTCTGCACCAACGCCTTTCATGCCATGCGCGACAAGGGCGGCCTGCTCACCGTCACCCTGGCCCCGGTTCCTGCCGCGGAGTGCCGGCGGATGCTGACCTCGGTCAAGGGAGACTGCGTGCGGCTCACAGTCTCGGACACCGGCACCGGCATTGATCCGGAGACCATGGAGCGGATCTTCGACCCCTTTTTCACCACCAAGGGGCCGGGGGAGGGGACCGGCCTGGGGCTCAGCGTGGTGCACGGGATCGTCCGTGACCTGGGCGGCACCATCACCGTCTCGTCGGACCCGGGCCAGGGAACCGTCTTCACCGTCATCCTGCCCGCGGTCCGAAGAGACCTGTCGCCGGTCCTGGCCAATCTCAACGAACCACTGCCCGGGGGTACGGAACATATCCTGATCGTTGATGATGAGACGGATATCCTGGAGACCTGCAAGATGATGCTGCAGCACCTGGGCTATGCCGTCACCCTGTGCAGCAGGCCGCTGGAGGCGGTAGAGCTGGTCAGGGCGCAGGAGGAACTCTATGACCTGGTGATCACCGACCAGACCATGCCCAAGATGACCGGCACGGAACTGATCAATGCATTGCTTTCCATCCGGCCCGGCCTGCCCATCATTCTCTGCACCGGGTATTCGGACAAGGTCAACGAGGAGGTGGCCCGGCGGGCCGGGGCGCGCAGGCTGCTCATGAAGCCGGTGGAGCTGCGCAAGCTGGCCCGGGCCATCCGCGAGGTCCTGGATGAAGGGGTGTCCCGGTCAAGCCGGTCCCGGGCCGGTGAGGAGGGAGGGGTGAGCGGTGCTTCGTCCCCGGCCGGTCAGGGAACGTAGCCCCACGTCTGCAGGCGGTTGTAGGCATACCGGGCCATGGGGCCCCGGTTGACCCGGCGCAGGAAGTCGGCATAGGCCCGGGCGGCCTCCTGGCGGCGCTGCATGCCTTCCAGGGCCAGGCCCCTGAGAAAGATGATTTCCGGGTTGCCGGGCAGGCGCCGGTCATACTCCGTAAGCTGCTGCAGGGCCCGGCCGTAGTTCCTGTTCTCGATCCCGATCACGCCGGCTACCAGGTGGGCCTGGGCCTCCTGCGGATAGACCCGGGCTGCTCTCAAGGCATATCGTTCCGCCTTCTGTTTCCGTTGCATGGCATACTGGCACTTGGCCATCATCACCAGGGCCGCGTAGTCGTCCGGTGCGATCTTCAGGGCCCGGTTCAGCAGCTCCTCGGCCCGATGGTATTTCTTGCCGGCAAAGGCCTTCTGCGCCTGCTGCATGGCGACGATGGCCGGCTTGATCCTCCGCAGTGCGGCCGTATGCTCCATGTAGCGCTGCCGGTGGTCGGGCCGGGAGAGCATGGCCGCGTACTCCCCGCGGGCCCGCTCCTCCGCTGTCCGGAGCCGCTCCTCGCTCATGGGATGGGTGGCGAACATCAGCTCGATGGCACTGGCCTTCTGCCGGCCGCTGCGCAGGAGGATCTCCATCAGTTCCACCATGCCGCGCGGCGTGTAGCCCGTGCGCACCATGTACTCCATGCCCAGGGCATCCGCTTCCCGTTCGTTGTCCCTGCTGTACCGGGCAAGCAGGGCACCGGCACCCAGGCCGCCCAGGTCCTGGACAAGGCCGGCTGCATCGCTGTAGCCGGCGGCACTGGTGGCGATGGCGGCGCCGGCGACAAGCAGGTTGGCCAGCAGTCCCTTGGTGCTCTGCTCCGCCGTGTGGCGGGCGCAGACATGACCGATCTCGTGCCCGAGCAGGGCGGCCAGCTCGGCCTCGTTGTTCAGCTCAACCAGGATGCCGCGGGTGGCGGCGATGGAGCCGCCGGGAAAGGCATAGGCATTGATGTAGGCTGCATTGACGGCCCGGAAGGAAAAGGGCATGTCCGGCCGGTGCGAGTGGGCCGCCACCTCCAGGCCCACCCTGTTGATATAGCTGTTGAGACGGCGGTCCTGGACCGGTCCGTAATCGGACGAGAACTGGTAGGGTGACTGCTTCCTGTCCAGGGCGATCTCCTCGTCCCGGGACATGATGACGAACTCCTGGCGGCCGGTCACCGGGTCCACGGCACAGCCGCTGAGCAGCGGCTGGACGAGAAGACCGCCGGCGCCCATGCCGAGCAGGGCGAGGAACTGTCGTCGGGAGAGTGGTTGTCGAGTCATGTCGCTCTGTTTCATGCCGTCGGTTCCGGCCCCGGGACGGAGAGCAGCAGCTCGAATACCGCCCTGTAGATGCGGGGTTCTCCGCTGGCCCGGGGTCCGGCGACGTTGAGGGTCCTGATGTCATGCGCGCGCAGCCAGCGCCGGATGGCCGGGACTGCCTGTTCACGGTCCATCAGCTCCAGGTCGATGTGGAGGCAGGGACGGTCGTGGCGGATGGCCAGGGCCTCGGTCAGGGCCGAGCCTCCGGTGAGCGGACCGAAGGAGACGATCAGGGTGCCGTCGCTGTCAAGGATGTTCTTTTCTGTCCGGTCCCTGTACCTGCCGGATTCCAGTTCCCGCAGGGTGTAGCGCACCGGCAGGGGCCCGTCTTCCGTCTTGCGTCCCCGCGGCAGCCAGCCGCCGTGCGGGATCCCCATCCTGATGGCCGCATCCAGCGCGGCCCGGTCGGCGCCGGTCTGGCCGCCCGAGATGATCTTCATGATCCGGCCCGTTCCTGTGTCAAGCCGTTCTTTGGCGCCTTCCCTTTTCACGGTCGCTCCTGCAGGGCCTCGGCAATCAGGTCCGCCATCCGCTCCATGTTGGCCAGGTAGTCTTCGGCCAGGGGGTCGAGGGGGATGACCCTGGCGCCGATGGCATCGGCAAAGGCCCTGGCCGTCTTGAGTGAGAACTGCGGCTGGACAAAGACGATCCGTGCGTGCTCTGTCCTGGCCTCCCTGATCAGCTGCGCCAGGTGCCTGGCGCCCGGTTTTCTCCCGCCCGCCGCCACCGCCTTCTGGACCAGGTTGTAGGCCCGGCAGAAATAGCCGTAGGCGGGATGAAAGACATAGATGGTCCGGCCGGCATAGGGGCGCAGGACCCTGGTCAGACGATCATTGAGCCGGTCCAGCTCGGCCGCGAACCGTGTGTAGCCGGCCAGGTAGGTGTCGCGGCCGGCGGGATCGAGGTCGATCAGGGTGTCACGGATGGTCCGGGCCTGCTGCCTGACCAGCATGGGATCGAGCCAGGTGTGGGGATCGAGTTCACCGGCCTGGCCGTTCTCCATCTCCATGAGGTGCAGGCCGGTGCGCAGGTCGACTATGGTCAGGCCGGGCATGGTGTCGAGCAGCCTGGGGATCAGTGCCTTTTCAAAGGGAACCCCGATGCGGAAGTAGACTCCGGCCCTGGACAGGGCGGCCATCTGGCGGGGCGTGGGCGCGTAGGTGGCCGGGCTCTGGCCCGGCTGAACCAGGGCCTGGACCCGGACCCGGCCGTTGCCGACCTTTTTGACGAACTGCACCTCCGGCAGGATGGAGACAAAGACGGACAGGGGAACGGGATTGTCCGCAGCGGCCCGGCCCGGGGCCGGAAGCAGCGCCATGGCCAGCAACAGAAGTACAATACTACGCAATATCCTGGTATCCGGCACAGGGAACCTCATCCTGGAATGGGAAGGCAAGGGGGATACGACTACCGGTACAATAATCCATGGCAGTCCTCTCTTCAACGGCGATTGATCAGAAAACAGGAGGCAGGGGCGTTTGTGCCTGCGGCAATGACAGGAGATCAGCCTCCTGCGAGGGACTCCGCGCCGTGGTCCCGGCCTGCTCCCGGCGCGCACCACTCAGCGGTGTTCAGGTCCGGGTGCTGTCTGTTTTCATGGTCTGTTGCGGCCAGACGGTGATCATCGGGTCCGGCCATGCCGGTTTTCCGGATACAAAAAAAGTTTCCCCGGGAAAGGATCGTACTTACAGTATGAAGATGAAAAAAGGAGAAAGATACGCAGCGGGCCGGTTCGAAACCCCCACGGCGTAGATCGGGTTCCTTGTTCCAGGGAGGAATATCATGCATGAAGCACTGTTCTATCAGGCGGAAAAGGATGGGAGGGTCGTCTGTACCCTGTGCAGTCATCACTGTCACATCGGGCCGGGAAAGCGTGGCATCTGCGGAGTCAGGGAAAACCGGGACGGAAAACTCTATTCCCTGGTCTACGGCCGGCTGGTGGCGGAAAACAGCGACCCCATCGAGAAGAAACCACTGTTTCATTTCCTGCCGGGCAGCCGTTCCCACTCCATCTCCACGGTGGGGTGCAACTTCCAGTGCCTGCACTGCCAGAACTACCACATCTCCCAGTATCCGCACATGCACGACGGCGAGATCACCGGCACGCCGCGGACACCGGAGGAGGTGGTCGCCATGGCCGAGAGCAGCGGCTGCGCCAGCATAAGCTATACGTATGTCGAGCCCACCATCTTCTACGAGTTCGCCCGCGACTGCATGGAACTGGCGCACGGCCGCGGTATGAAGAATGTCTTTGTCAGCAACGGCTACATGACCGCCGGGACGACACGGGACATGGCCCGGCTCCTGGACGGGATCAACATCGATATCAAGGCGTTCACCGACGATTTCTACCGCAAGGTCTGCAAGGCCAGGCTGCAGCCGGTGCTGGACACGGTGCGCCTGATGCACGAGCTCGGCATCTGGGTGGAGGTGACCACCCTCCTGATCCCGGATCTCAATGACTCGGAAGAGGAACTGCGGCAGATCGCCGCCTTTATCCGCGATGTGGATCCGGGTATCCCCTGGCATGTCACCGCCTTCCGGCCCACCTACAAGCTGACCGACCGGGGGGCGACTCCGGTGGCCACCCTGCGCCGGGCCCGGGAGATCGGCCTGGAGGCCGGGCTGCGGTTTGTCTACGAGGGCAATATCCCCGGCGAGGGCGGGGAAAACACCTACTGTCCCTCCTGCGGCACCGAGCTGATCAGCCGCTGGGGTTTTTCCATCCGTTCCAACCAGCTCCGGGACGGCCGCTGCCCGCAGTGCAGCGAGACCATCGAGGGGGTCTGGTGATCAGAGCTGCAGCTCGACCCGGGGTGCCTGCCTGTCCCCTTGAGCGATCCTGGTCATGCTGATCATCAGGCGGTTGCGGTCGATGGACCAGGTGGTGGCCAGGAAGTCCCGCAGGGCCTCGGCCCGTTGCTGGCCGAGACGGACCAGGATTTTTTCCTGTTTGCTGCCCTGGGACGGGAGGGGGAGATCTCTTTTCGTACCAGGGTCGAGGTCCCGGGGCGTGGAGACAGGCATGAGCTGGAGGTCGGTTTCCGGCCGGTCCCTGAGGAGGGTGGCGATCCGTTCCAGGTATTTTTTCTGGTCATCGCTGATCTCGGCCGAGCCGGGGGCAAAGGGCACCGGCGGCAAAGTGACCTGCAGCATCTTCTCACCCACCTTCATGCCGACGTAGGCGAGCGCCGCATAGGGCCCCAGGGCATAGACCAGGTAGGATGAGGCCGCGGGCACGATGGCCTTGCCAAGCGCCGTGATCAGGATGTCGCCGATTCCCACGTTCAGGTCCGACAGCGGCCCCTTGAGGGGCACGCTCAGGCTGATGTTCCCCTTGCTGTCACGCAGCATGGACAGGGCCGTGTCCAGGGGAACGGGCAGCCGGTTGTCGAGCTTCCTGGCCAGTTCCGGGGAGATGGTTTTTGTCTGCAGCTTTTTGAGCACCAGCCGGTTCTGCATGTCCAGGTGGCCGTCGGCGACGGTCAGCCTGGTCTTGAGCTTCAGGCGGCCGGCGGCAAGAGCCGTGCCCACCGACTGGACCGTGTAGGCGGAGAGCCGTGCCAGGGGATAGTTTTTCAGCTTGATCTTCAGGGCCAGGGCCAGGGGATGGGCAAAGGGCCTGACCGTGCCGGTGATCGCGAGGGGGGCACGCTTTTCCAGGATCCCGTTCAGCCGGACATGGGCCGGCTTGTCCGGCTGGCCCGAGTCGATGGCCGTGACCTGCAGGGTCTTGATGGCCAGGTCGCTGATAAAGGGCACGGCCAGGGTATGGTCCTCGAAGTGGAGACCGCTCTGGCCGCGGACAATGACCGATTCGAGGCGGATGGCACGGTGCGTGCTGTCCTTGTCCGCCACGGCGGACCCGGCGGTTTTGTCGGGCGCAGGGTTTTGCCTGCGCATGGCGGCAAGTATTTCGCCCGCGTCCAGGGAGCCGTCCTTGCGCCGGACCAGGGTGCAGTAGAGGCCGTCGAAGCCCAGGGAGTTGCCGGTCATGCCCTGGTCCGGTGACCAGCGGATGTCGGCAAGGGTGGCGCCGGCGATCCGGCATACCGGCGCGCCCTGTTTTTTCTTTTGCTCGAGAAATCGCAGATCGTCGAAATTGAGCCGGTGCACGGCCAGGGTCCCGTTGGTATCGGCCTTGAGCCCCCTGAACTCCATGCTGTCCAGGCCGATCAGCTCCCGGTCATTGACCAGGGACCGCGCCCGGGGGGCCTGGACCTGGAGCAGGCGGGCGCTGACCGTGGCCAGGTCGCTGGTCCGGATCTCCTCCAGGCGGATTTCGGGCACGGTGATGCCCAGGGGCAGGTCACCGTCGAGCACCAGTTCCAGCTCGCCCGCAGTAAGCAGCGGGACCGTGATCTCGCGTCCACCCGGGGCCGAGAGGTCGTCGATGCGCAGCGAACCCAGGGTGAGCAGGGGCTTCTGCCCGTCGGGAAGGGAAAAGAGGCGGAAGGCCTTCGCCTGCAGGGAGCCGGTTCCCTTGAGGGCAGGCAGATCGCCCAGGGTCAGCGCGCCGTGGGCGGTGAGCCGGATCGATTCCTGCTCCAGCCGCAACCGGTCCTGAATCTGTGTTGTAATGCCGCGGCCGGTCAGGGTACCCTCCAGGCCGAGGCGGGGCACGCCCTTTGCGTCCAGAAAATCGATTGTTCCCTGCCAGGAGATTTCGTCGCTTCCGGCCGTGAGCGGCAGCTCCTGCGCCTGGTCGGCAAAGGCGGCGTTGCGCACGGTCAGGGTCCCTTCGGTCCGGACCCGCTGGCCGCCGCTC
>DRKI01000053.1 GCA_011051875.1 Desulfobulbus sp.
GACATGGTGCACAACGCCTACGGCTACGGCCTGTTCACCGGCGGCCTGGGTGCCCACTACGGCATCGAGCGGCTGGGCGCCACCGTGATCCCGGTCTCGGGCGGCAACACCAAGCGGCAGATCACCATCATGCGGGACTTCGGCTCCACGGTCCTGCTGGCCACCCCCTCCTATGCCCTGAACCTGGCCGACGCCATGGCCGATGTCGGGGTCCTGCCCGAGGAACTCAAGCTGCGGGTCGGTATCCACGGTGCCGAGCCGTGGAGCGAGAACATGCGCGAGGAGGTGGAGCGCAAGCTGGGCATCCGGGCCGTGGACATCTACGGCCTCTCCGAGGTGATCGGGCCCGGTGTGGCCATGGAGTGCCTGGAGACCGACCACGGCATGCACATCCTTGAAGACCACTTCCTGCCCGAGATCGTGGATCCGGAGACCTTTGAGCCGCTGCCCCCGGGCGAGCCCGGCGAGCTGGTCTTCACGACGCTCACCAAGGAGGCCTTTCCCCTGATCCGCTACCGGACCAAGGACCTCTCCCGGCTCATCGCCGAGCCGTGCCCCTGCGGCAGGACCCTGATCCGGATGGAGAAGGTCACGGGACGGACCGACGACATGCTGATCATCCGCGGGGTCAACGTCTTTCCTTCCCAGGTGGAGCACGTGCTCATGGGGATCGAGGGCGTGGAGCCCCACTACCAGATCGAGGTCAACCGGGAGGGCAACCTGGACACCATGTCGGTCCTGGTCGAGGTCAGCGAGCAGGTCTTCTCCGACGAGATCAAACAACTCGAGGCACTGACCAGAAAGATCCAGGACGAGATCAAGGACATGCTCGGTGTCACCTGTGCGGTCAGGCTGGTGGAACCGCGGACCATCAAGCGCTCCGAGGGCAAGGCGCAGCGCGTCATCGACAACCGCAAAATCTGAGGGATCGTCCGGTCGCTTTTCATCCTGCCAAAGGGCGTGGGATACCACTGGTCGCCCCCCGCCCTTCGGCTTCCGACTTCTGATACGGAGGAGTGGTCATGCGTGTGGAACAGATCGCCGTTTTCCTGGAGAACAAATCGGGCCGCCTGGCCGAGATCACCCGGGTCCTGGCCGGGAACAACATCAATATCCGGGCCCTGTCCGTGGCCGACACCGCGGACTTCGGTATCCTGCGGCTCATCGTCGACAAGGTGGACGAGGCCAAGCGGGTGCTCAAGAGCAGCGGCTTCACCGTGGGCAAGACCAATGTCATTGCCGTGGAGGTGCCGGACCGCGTCGGCGGCCTGGCCAGCGTGCTGGCAACCGCCGAGAAGGCCGGCCTCAATGTGGAGTACATGTACGCCTTTGTCAACAAGTCCGGCGAGAACGCGGTCCTGATCTTCCGTTTCGACGACATGGACAGGGCTATCAGCGCCCTGCTCGATGCCGGGTTCACCATTCTGAGCGGCGCCCAGGTCTGCGCCCTGTGATGTGGGCAGTTTCCGACTGCAACCGCGGTCGGGCAAGATCAATACATTTTGCAAAGGGGGATAGAGGTGTGAAAAAACAACTGAGCAACATTTTTCTGGCAGTGGCGGCTCTCTGCCTGCTCGCTGTCCCGGCCGTCCAGGCCGGTACGATCAAGGTGGGTGCCATCTTTGCCGTTACCGGGCCTGCTTCCTTCCTGGGCGGACCCGAGGCGAGAACGGCCCGGATGGTGGTTGACGAGATCAACAGGAAGGGAGGCATCAACGGCGACATGATCGAGCTGATCGTCAAGGACTCCGGTGCAAGCCCGGAGAAGGCGATCTCCTTTGCCAAGCAGCTCATCGAGGAGGAGAAGGTGCTGGCCATTATCGGCCCCTCCACCTCGGGCGAGTCCATGAAGATCAAGAAGATCGCCGAGCAGGGCAGGACTCCGCTGATCAGCTGCGGCGCCGCCGAGGTGATCGTCAATCCCGTGGCCCGCTACGTCTTCAAGACGCCCCAGAAGGACTCCTTTGCCGTGCGCAAGATCTACGGCGAGATGCAGAAGATGGGGATCAGCAAGATCGCGGTGGTGGCCGGCAACACCGGGTTCGGCAAGGCCGGCAAGGGACAGCTGATCAAGATCGCGCCCGAGTACGGCATCGAGATCGTGGCCGCCGAGACCTATGACAAGAAGGCCACCGACTTAAGCGCCCTGGTGGCCAAGCTGATGGCCAACAAGAATATCCAGGCCGTGGTCAACTGGTCCATCGTGCCGGCCCAGGCCATCATTGCCAAGAACATGCGCCAGGCCGGCTGGAACGTGCCCCTCTTCCAGAGCCATGGTTTTGGCAACATCAAGTACGTCCAGGCCGCGGGAGCCGCGGCCGAGGGCATCATCTTCCCGGCCGGCCGCCTGCTGGTGGCCGAGTCCCTGCCGGATTCCGATCCGCAGAAGGCGCTGCTCCTGAAATACAAGAAAGACTACGAGTCCCGTTACCACGAGGCCGCATCCACCTTCGGCGGTCATGCATACGATGCCATGACCATCCTGGCCGCGGCCATCGGGAAGGGCGGCAATGACCGGGACAAGGTCCGTGACGCCATCGAGGGCCTGAAAGATTTCCCGGGTACCGGTGGCGTGTTCTCCTTCTCTCCCGAGGACCACAACGGGCTTGACATCAGCTCCTTTGTCATGCTTGAGGTCAAGGATGGCAAGTTCGTTCTCTACCATGGAAAATAACATGGGCTGACATGCCGGGCGGGCTGTCCAGCCTGCCCGGTTTTTTTTCGCCCGTGCCCGGATCATGACAGCAGATCTCTTTTTCCAGTATCTTTTTGCCGGAATCACCTACGGCATCATGTATGCCATCGTGGCCATCGGCTTCAATATCATCTACAACACCACCGGTATCATCAACTTCGCCCAGGGCGAGTTTGTCATGCTGGGCGGCATGATCGCCATCTCGCTGCTTCATGTCATGCCGCTGTGGCTCGCCATTGCCGGCGCCGTGGTGCTCACCATGCTCGTGGGCGCATTGATCGAGATCCTGTTTATTCGCTGGCTGGACAATCCGTCGGTCCTGCGGATGATCATCATCACCATCGGCCTCTCCATCCTGATCCGGGAGGCGGCCCTGCACGTCTGGGGCGAGTCCATCCGTTCGCTGCCCTATTTCTACGGTAACGAGATCACCACCATCACGCTGGGACCGGTGCGGCTCTCGCCGCAGGTGCTCTGGGTTATCGGGGTCTGCGGTGTCGTGGTGCTCCTGCTCTCCGTCTTTTTCAAGGGAACACCCCTGGGGAGGGAGATGCGGGCCTGCGCCGCCAACCGGCGGGCCGCGATCCTCTGCGGCATCAATGCCCGCAACATGGTGACCTTCTCCTTTATGCTCTCCGCCGGCATCGGCGCCCTGGCCGGCTGCGTGATGTCCCCCATCACCTATACCCAGTACGACTCGGGCACGCCCCTGGCCATCAAGGGCTTCACCGTGGCCATCCTCGGCGGACTCGGCAATTCCATGGGTGCGGTGGCGGCGGGGATCCTGCTGGGCATCATAGAGGCCTATTCCATCTCCTTTGTGCCGCTGGCCTTCCAGGACGCCATCTCCATCACCATCCTGCTGATCATCCTCTTTGTCCGGCCGCACGGCCTGTTCGGTTCCGGCGAGACAGCGAGGCTGAAAGAGTTCTGATGAAGTATACCAAGCCCCGCGCCATCCTCTGCCTGGCCGGCCTGGTGATCGCGGTCCAGGTGTTGACCCGGGTCACCGGCACCCAGTACTACCTGACCCAGCTCACCATGGCGGCCTACTATGCCCTGGTCGTGATCGGGTTGACCGTGCTTATGGGCTATGCCGGCCAGATCTCCATCGGCCATGCCGGTTTCTTTGCCATCGGCGGCTACCTGTCGGCCGCACTTACCACGCACAACCTGGTCCTGTTTGCCGACCGGCCGCTGGTCCTTCTCCTGGACCGGATC
Source organism: Desulfobulbus sp. (assembly GCA_011051875.1). Classification (GTDB taxonomy): domain Bacteria; phylum Desulfobacterota; class Desulfobulbia; order Desulfobulbales; family Desulfobulbaceae; genus DRKI01. The sequence goes on from DRKI01000053.1 coordinate 3,917, forward strand.
GGGATCCTGGTGCGGGGTCAGGATATCTACGGCGAGCATCTCATCACCGTGGCTCCCTGGGCCGCCTGTCTGCTGGCGCTGGTCGCCGCGGCGACCATCGCCTTCCTGCTCGGCATCCCGGTACTCAAGCTCAAGGGACACTACCTGGCCATGGCCACCCTGGGATTCGGCACCATCATCTACCGGATCGCGCTGGCCACCGACTACTTCGGCGAGGCGGACGGTATCTCCGAGGTGCCGGGGTTCACCCTCCTGCCCGGCATCGGCCCTGTTCCGCCGCTGGTGGTGAATGGTGATTTCGGCAACCGGGTGCAGAACTACTACATCGCCTGGGGGGTGCTCATCATCGGCATGGTTCTGCTCCTCAACCTGATCGACTCGCGGATCGGCCGGGCCCTGCGCTCCATCCACGGCTCCGAGGAGGCGGCCGAGGCCGTGGGCGTTGACACCGCCCGATGCAAGCTGCAGGTCTTTGTGCTCAGCGCGGTCTACGCAGCCCTGGCCGGGGTCCTGCTCACCCACTACAACGGTGGTCTTGGCCCGTCCGAGGCCTCGGTCATGAAGTCGGTACGTTACGTGGCCCTGGTGGCGGTGGGTGGCATGGCCAACCTGTGGGGGGCCCTGGTCATGGGCGTGGGCCTGACCTTTCTCTCCCTGCGTGGCGTGTTCGGTTCCTTTGACGACGCCGTGTTCGGGGCAATCCTGATCCTGGTCATGCTCTTTGCCCCGGACGGGATCCTCGGTCTGCAATTCCATACTCTTGCGGCCCGCCTGAAGAGGTTTGGGGCCGGTGGTTCCCACGATGCTTGAACTGAAAAACGTCAATAAATATTTCGGCGGGCTGCACGCGGTGAGCGATGTCAGCTTCCGGGTGGAGCAGGGCACGATCAAGGCGGTGATCGGACCCAACGGCGCCGGCAAGACCACCCTGTTCAACCTGATCGCCGGCAATCTCGTGCCCAGTGCAGGGACGATTATCTTCCAGGGGCGCGAGATCCAGGGTATGAAGCCGCACCGGATCGCGGCACTCGGCATGGCACGCACCTTTCAGAATATCAAGCTGTTCCACGGCATGACCGCACTCGATTCGGTGATGGTGGGGCGGCATGTGCGCAGCCGGGCCGGTTTTCTGGCCGGCATGTTTCACCTGCCCTGGACCTGGCGGGAGGAACGGGAGATCCGGGACCGGGCCATGGAACTGCTCGAGCTGCTCGATATTGCCGGGTTCGCCGATGTCGAGGCCACCAGCCTGGCCTTTGGCCAGCAGCGGAGCGTGGAGATGGCCCGGGCCCTGGCCATGGAACCGAAGCTGCTTCTGCTCGACGAGCCGGCGGCCGGCCTCAACATCTACGAGACCGCCGAGGTGGCGCGCCTGATAACCCGGATCCGGGACATGGGGATAACAGTCCTGCTGGTGGAGCACGACATGTCACTGGTCATGGACATCTCGGACGAGATCGTGGTGCTCAGTTTCGGTGAAAAGATCGCCGAGGACGTGCCGGCCGCGATCCAGAATCATCCCGAGGTGATCCGGATCTACCTGGGCGAAGACGAGGAGGCGGTTGTGTAATGCTCAAGATCCGGAACCTGGATGCCGGTTACGGCAATCTGCGGGTATTGAAAAATATCTCCCTGCATGTGGACAGCGGCGAGATCGTGACCATGATCGGTGCCAACGGCGCCGGCAAGACCACCCTGCTCCATGCCATCATCGGCCTGGTCCGGTCGACCGCAGGTGAGATCGTCTTCAGGGACCTGGATTGCCGCAGGCTCGACACCCGCCGTATTGTCATTGCCGGCTGCGCCCTGGTACCCGAGGGACGGCAGGTCTTTGCCGCCATGAGCGTGGAGGAGAACCTGGTCCTGGGCGGGCATGTGCTGCAGAGGCGGGAGGGCAGGGCAGCCGTACTGCGTGAGCTTGGCCACCAGTACGAACTCTTTCCCGTACTCCGGGAGCGGCGCGGCCAGCTTGCCGGCACCCTTTCCGGCGGCGAACAGCAGATGCTGGCCATGGGCAGGGCGCTCATGTCCAGGCCGCGGCTGGTGATGATGGATGAACCTTCCACCGGCCTTGCCCCCCTGGTGGTGCGCGATATCTTCCGGGTCATCGTCAGGTTGCGGGAGGAGGGCAACACCGTGCTTCTCGTTGAGCAGAACGCCCGTGCCGCCCTGAACATCGCCGATCGCGGCTACGTGCTGGAAACCGGCAAGGTGATCCTGCAGGGGCCGGCCGATGACCTGCTCGCCAACCGTGACGTGCAGCGCGCCTACCTGGGCAGGGAGAAGGTGGAATAAAGGAAACTGGTGACATCGCCGTGCGGTGTCGTGCTGCCCCGCATACCGGGGGTATAGCGAATCGGCGCGCCTGTTCAGAGTCGGGGCGCCTGTGTCGACTTACAGTGTCGGGGCTGTGCCGACAACGAGCCAGGGCCCCTGCGATCAGTTACAACACGGCTGTCCGCAATGACCGGGCGGCGGTATCTTCATGGTGTACCGGGGCTGGACCCCGAAATCCTGTCCAGCCAGGTGAGAGGTGGGTGACACGATATGTATTGGGAACCGGAACGGGAATGTATGGCCAGGCAGGACCTGGAGCAGCTCCAGCTTGAGCGCCTCCAGTCCACGCTCTACCGGGTGGGGACAAGGGTGCCCTTTTACCGGAAGAAGTTTGAAGAGCTCAGGCTCAACTACGATGATATCCGATCGCTCGACGATCTGCGGCAACTGCCGTTCACTGTCAAGCAGGACCTGCGCGACAACTATCCCTACGGCCTGTTCGCCGTGCCCCTGCGCGAGGTGGTCCGGGTGCATTCCTCCTCCGGCACCACGGGCCTGGCCACGGTGGTTGGCTATACGCGCAATGATATCAAGAACTGGTCCAATCTCACGGCCCGGGTCCTGACCGCGGCCGGCGTGACCCGTGACGACGTGATCCAGATCGCTTTCGGCTATGGTCTCTTCACCGGCGGCTTCGGTATCCACTACGGGGCCGAACGGCTCGGCGCCTCGGTGATCCCCATCTCGGCCGGTAACACCAAGCGCCAGATCCAGATCATGCAGGACTTCAAGACCACGGCCCTGGTCTGTACGCCCAGCTATGCCCTGATCATTGCCGACACCATGATGGAGATGGGGATCAACCCGGCAGGACTCTCCCTCCGCTACGGCCTGTTCGGGGCCGAGCCCTGGTCCGAGGCCATGCGGCAGGAGATCCGGGAGAAGCTGGGCATCATCGCCACGGACAACTACGGCTTGTCCGAGGTCATGGGGCCGGGCGTGGCCGGCGAGTGCCAGGAGTGCAACGGCCTGCATATCAACGAGGACCACTTCCTGCTCGAGATCATCGATCCCGAGACCCTGGAACCGGTGGCTCCGGGCGAGGTGGGTGAGTTGGTGGTCACCACGCTGACCAAGGAGGCCTTTCCCATGATCCGGTACCGGACCCGCGACCTGACCCGGCTCGTGCCCGAGCCCTGTCCCTGCGGCCGGACCTTCATGCGCATGCAGCGGGTCATGGGGCGTACCGACGACATGCTGATCATCAAGGGGGTCAACGTCTTCCCGGTCCAGATCGAAAAAGTGCTGTTCGAGATCGAGGGCACCGAGCCCCATTACCAAATCATCGTGGAGCGGGAAAACCACTCGGACAAGGTGACGGTCCTGGTGGAGGTGGTGGAGTCGATCTTCTTTGACGAGATGAAGAAACAGCGGGGCATGGTGGATCACATCAAGGCGCGCCTGGCCTCGGAGCTCGGGATTGGCGTCGATGTCAGGCTGGTCGAGGAGAAAACCCTGGAACGCTTCGAGGGAAAATCGAAGCGGGTTATTGATAAAAGAAAACTATAGGAGGTGGCATCCATGGCCCGAAAACGACTCTCTGCTCCATGGTCTGTGTCCCGGTTCATCTGTCTGTTGCTCGTCTTTGCCGCGTCGTCCGTTCCTGCCGCGCCCCGGGATATGGGCGGCTGGGAAAAGGACGGCGTCTACAACCGGCTCTACCAGGCCTCTGAGCTGGACAAGCTGAAGGGGACCATTCTCAGGATCACGGAGGTGGTGCCCATGAAGGGGATGTCCCCGGCCGTGGCCATCATTCTCAAGGACCGGGACGGGGAAAAGGTCATGGTCCACGTCGGCCCCAAGTGGTTCCTTGGCGACTCCATCGGCCTCAGCCGTGGTGACCGGGTCAAGGTCAAAGGCTCCTGGGCCGAGATCGACGGCAAGGATGTCTTCATGGCCTCCAAGATCAAGAAAGGGGATTTTTTCGAGCTCAAGGTCCGCCTGACCAAGGACGGCACTCCCTTCTGGACCATGAGCCCCGAGGAACTGGCCCGGGAGCGTGCCAGCCGCTGAGCTTCCCGGAACAGAGCCATCTCTTTCCCCCGGGGGGCAGGGAAAAAGAACGGTTTCTTCATGGCCGGGTGTCTGGGGGCGGGCATTTCCGGGAAAAATAGGGTAAGGTGATTTTCCAGGCAGTGTGCCTGCCGGTGCACTGCCGGATAACGTGGCCGGGCCGCACAGGAGTCGTGCGGCTGTGGCACATATGAAGGTACCGGCCGTGTCTCACGGTGAGGTATTGTCCAGCACTCTTTATTACAGGAGTATTTCATGAAACGATCCGTATTGATCCTGTTCGCCCTTCTGCTCATTGCCGGGCCGGCGGTGGCGGCAGGTGGAGACAAGGCACCATCCCTGGATACCGATGACAGGAAGCTGAGTTACGCCATGGGCTATGATCTCGGCACCTATTTCAAGAGTCTGGGTGAAAATTTCGATCTCTCCGTGCTCCAGCGCGGACTCGAAGATGCCTACAGTGGAAAAAAGGCCTTGATGACCCCCGAGGAAGTCACCCGCGTACAGCAGCAGTTTGCCAGCCGCCAGCAGCAGAAGCAGATTCAGAAGACCGTGGCCATGGTGCAGAAAAATCACAAGGCCCAGGAAAAGTTCCTGCAGGAGAACAGGAAAAAGAAGGGCGTGGTTGAGACAAAAAGCGGGCTGCAGTACAAGGTGATCAAGCAGGGCAAGGGACCGAAGCCTGGAAAGAACGACACGGTCAAGGTTCACTACCGGGGTACCCTGCTCAATGGCAGCGAGTTCGACAGTTCGTACAAGCGCAACGAGCCGGCTGTCTTCAAGGTGGGCCAGGTGATCTCAGGCTGGCAGGAGGCCCTGCAGCTGATGAACGTGGGCAGCACCTATGAGCTGTACATTCCGGCCAACCTCGCTTATGGCGATCGGGGAGCACCGCCGGTTATCGAACCCGGCTCCATGTTGATCTTCAAGGTGGATCTGCTCGATGTGACCAAGGGCGATACGCCGGAGACCGGAAAAGACGGGAAGAAATAGCCCGGCGTGCGATGGGCGGCCTTCGACCCTGCCCGCTGTCGGGGCAGGGTACGTCAAGGCCCATGGTCTGCACCGGCTCCCGGACCGGGTCGTGCCGGCCACGGGACAGGAAGCCGATCATCCTGCGGGAGAGACTTGCATGGGAAAGAAAAAGAAGAAAGTAAAAAAAAGCTGCTGCGGCAAATACCTGAAAAAGGGAAAACACTGCAGTAAATGCCCGGTCCTGATCAAGGCCAAGTGCAAGCAGCTGAGCAGGGAGCAGGCCGGGGACGGCAGCAAGAAGAAAAAAAAGAAGAAGAAAAAGAAAAAGAAGAACAAGGCCTGACCGGGATGAGGGAAGGTTGGATGGCCGGCCGGTGCATCGTGCACCGGCCGGTTTTTTTTATCCCGAATCGAGCGAGTTTCATTATGCCGCGGGATGCAGGTCCTGTGTTGCATTACATGCCTGCATGGAACCTCACGGTGCGAAGCGGATCCAAGAGACCTGGTTCCGCGGCGGGCAGGCCGGCCACGGTCATGGCCGGGTGCCCAGGAGGAGCAAGAGCATGGGTGGGCATGCGGCCCGGCCGTTGTCCGGCGGGTTGGGCGGCAGGCCCGGGACGAGTTCGTCGGCACCGATATCGATTCCACTTCCTCCCGGTCTGGGCTGGCCGTCAAAGTCATCCGCCAGGCCACTGATCTCCAGGCCGCTGTCCGTGACCCCGGCCACGGCTCCGGCAAGGTGCAGGTCGCCTCGGTCCGGGGCGATGAACCAGTTTGCCATGGCCGTGCGCACGTTGTGGCTCACAACGGCCGTGGCGCTGTCACGCGGGACAATGGCCCGGTTGGTCAGGTTGTTGCTGATCAGCACACTGCTGGTTGCCGGGAAACGGTACTCGATACCATTGGGATAGTCGTGGTCGAAGAAGATGGTATTGTTGTAGACCCGGGCCCCGGGCGCCGATTCCAGGCCGATGCCCACATCGCTGTGGCCATGATCCTGCGGATGATAGATCATGTTGTTGCGGATGATGCCGCCATGGTGACCGCTGTCGCCCAGGCCGAAGCCGATGCCCCGGTCGCAGTCGATGATACGGTTGCGCTGGACCAGGGTGTCTCGCGAATCGGACCAGAAGTGGATCCCGTGCTCGGCCAGGCCGCCACTGCACCAGAATCCCCGGATCACGTTGTCCTCGATGGTCCAGCCTGTGGCGAGGTGGGCGTCGATCCCGCCGGTGTAGCAGGAGCCGTTCCGGTCCCAGACAAAGGCGCGGCCGCTGTCGGTCAGTTCGATCAGCGAATTCCGGACCGTTCCGTGATCCACCGTGTGGGAGCGGCTGGAATCGGGGTTGATCTTGATCGCCTGCTGGCCGGGGTCGATGATGTGGACGTTGTCGATGCGTGTGCCGGTGACGTTGTGGCCATCCGTGGCCATGACGTGGATCGGGTGATCGTAGGCCCGTTCCAGGGTCAGGTCGGCGATGGTGACGTTGGAGGCCACGACCTGGAAGATCTCCGTGGTCTGGTAATCACCGTCCAGGGTGACATCCTCCCTGTTGCCGCTGGCCGAACGGACCGTGACCCCGTTCCTGGTGATGCGGAGATAGACACCGTTCAGGTGATAGACGCCGTTTTGCAGCAGGATGTCCGGGTCGCCGCCCGCGTTGGCCTGGTCCACTGCCTGCCGGAGCCCGGCAACGGTGCTGACCGTGACAGCGGCCGGGCCGGGCTGCGGCCGGAGTGCCAGCGCCAGGAGCAGGAAGAAAAGCCATGCCGGGCGGGACCGGCCACTGCCCATTGTGTGTATCAGGGACAATGCTCCCATGTTCACCTGTGCAGGAGGAGGAGGTTGGTGGCAGGAATGTGGCCCCGTCGGCCGCCAGAGGGGCCGCCGCCACCGCCGCCGCCGGACATGGTGGCCAGGGCGCGGCCGTCGCGCAGGTAGTTGCCCCGGGCCGTGGGCCAGAGGAGCTGGTTTTCCGACGAGCCCGGCACCGTGTAGATGAAGAGTCCTGCGCCAAAGGTCTGGATCAGGATCTCCAGGGTTCCGTTGCCGTCGGTATCCATGACCGTGGGCGCTGCCGGCGCGCCCTTGCCGTTGCCGTCGCTGCCCTGCCGGGGCAGTTGCAGGTCGTAGAGCACGTTGCCGTTGCGGTCCAGGATCATCAGGTAGCCGTGCGGGACACCTGGCCTGATGGATTCCGGATCGCCGAAGGTGGTCAGGATCAGCTCGGGAATATTGTCCCGGTTGAGATCGGCCACCGTGATCTCGGAAGCGTACATCAGGGCCCGGCCGTGCCGGATGTCGCGCCGCCAGAGCCGGGTGGCGGTGGGCGAGATGCAGTAGATGTATCCGTCGTGGCCGCCGAAGAGGATCTCGGGCCGGGCATCGCCCACCAGGTTGACGATGGTGGGGGCGGGAGGATTGGTGGGCGGGTACCAGCTGTGCCCGGAGCGGCTCAGGGGGTAACCGGTGGAGGGAAGATTCTCCCAGCCCGCCAGCCGCCTGGCCGAGCGGTTGCCACTGCCGTAAAAACCCTCCAGCACCATGACCGAGTGGTGCTTGGTGTCGTAGGGCTCATCCTTTTCCACGTTGGCCACCGCCACCACCTCGTTTCTGCCATCGCCGTTGATGTCGGCCACCGACGGCGGCGATTCGGTCCACTGCATCCATTTCTGCCGGCTGGGATGCGGCCAGGCTCCTATGTGCAGGTGGTAGTGGTCCCGTTCCACGTCAGGATCGAACCAGCGGATGAACTGGCCCCAGTTGAGCCTGTTGCCCAGGTAGTTGGAGTCGCGGTTGGTGAACCAGGGCGAGGCCAGCATGCTGACCCCGGTGTGCTGGAAGACGTTGATCTGGTGATTGTCAAAGGTGACCACGATCTCCTGTTCCGGGTCGTCATCCAGGTTGCCGATGCCCACGTTCAGGCCGTAGCAGCCGTAGCCGTGATTGCCGGGGCCGTTGGCGTCGGCGTCGTTGCCGGGGCCGGAGGCGGTGTTGTAACGGGGCCAGGCCCGGAAGGAAAGGCCGGGCGGCTGGTAGAGGGTGCCGTCGGGATTGAAGACAAAGACCTGGGCTCCGTCGCGCTCTGTCTGGGTGGTGGTGGCCACCACCTCGATGGAGCCGTTGTTGTCCAGGTCGCCGGCGGCCAGGCCGCGGACCTCGGGACATTGGCCTGCCGAGCAGGTGGAGGCGGGCCAGCCGGCCTTGAGATGGAGGGCGCCGTTTCTCCACTCGTAGGCCGCCACGTTGCTGCCGCTGCCGGCCACGATTTCGTAGACCCCGTCACCGTCCAGGTCAGCGCAGACCGCGGGGGCGTAGATCCGCCCCTCGAGCGGGCGGCCGGAGCCGTGGGCGACCCTGTCCAGTTCGTTGCCGGCCGCATCCCAGACGATGATATCGTAGAAGGTGCCGATGATCTTACGGCTGCCTGTCCCCAGGTCATGGACGATGGTGGAGGCGAACCAGGAGGTGCCGGTCCACTTGATCTGTTTCCTGAACACCGGTCGCTGTACCGGTGCGGCGTGGACGGGCAGGGAAGAGAAAATCATGGCAGGCAGCAGGGCCAGCCGAAGCAGGAGAAAGGTATGTCGCGGCATGGGATATGACGGTCCGGATGAGATTGCTGTGGATCGGCGGGGCGATGGTGCCGCCGGAAAATCAGTTGTTCAGAAGGAGCGTGGTCCAGGCCATGGGGCAGTGCCCTGCTCCATGGGATGACGGGATACCTGTATCCCCGGTGCTGTCATGGCTGTCCGGGTTCCATCCCGCGATGCGGGCCAGGATCCACCACATGGCATAGGCCTTGCGGTTGGCGGTGATATGCTGGGTGTTGTGGGCGCCGTAGGTGATGGTGCCGCCCGGCTCGTTGCGGTTGGGGTACCAGTCTACGCCCTGGAGGTGACTGTTCTGCCAGTCGATGTAGAAGTTGCCGCCATAGGCGTCGGAGTCACCGTTGTCACCGGCGTCCTGCCAGTAGTTGCCAGCCATGTCGTGGGTGTCGATGTCGTAGTAGTCCAGGCAATAGTAGCCGTGGCTTCGGCAATAGTCGGTGATCAGCCTGGCCTGGTCGCGGGGATGGCCGCTGCCCAGGTTGTTGTTTTTTTCGGCGTGGCCGGTCATGAAGATGAAGGTCACGGGAGTGGCCCGCTGGCCCGGCCCGGTGCCGATCCTGGTCCCGCCCGGTCCGTATTCGTTGATGAGGGTCTGCATGCCCGGCAGGTAGTTGCCGCGCACGTTGTGGCCGGTGATGGAGCACCAGGACCACATGACCACGTTGATGGCCGCATTGGCCGGGTCGTCCAGGAAGTTGCGGGTGGCCTGGATAAAGGCCCTCTCGTTGCGGCTCAGGTCCGATGCGTCCTCGCCCGGCGCATGGTAGGAGGCCAGGGCATAGTCGTGGAAATCGAGGCTGCCGGCCACGGCAGGGCCACCGTCGGTGATGGCGAACAGGACGTCGTCGCCGCTTCGAAACTGCGGCAGGCCGAACATGCCGTAGGCGACATGGGTGCCGTGCGATGTGTGCTGGTAGGCGATATGCAGGGTGTTGCGGGCCCGGTCGATGTACTGGCGGGGAATGGAGCGGAGTACGGCCTGGGTGGCCACCCCGTGATCGGCGATGAACTGTTCCGCCCGGCCTGTTGTCGGCAAGGAGAGACAAATCAGGGTGCAGAAGAGTGGGACAGCGCTGCGCATCGTGGATTCTCCTCGGTCGGACATCATTGTTTTCGGGGAGCACGGCCGGTACCGCTCCCCGGCCTGACGGCATCAGCGAGATCCCGGAGCCGGGATGACGGTACCAGATGGCTCTATGCAATAATCTTGCCTACCTCCTTTGGGGTCAGGTTGAAACGGGCGGCGATTTCCGCCCAGCTCATCTTCTGCTGCCGGTACATGGCTGCAATCGCACCTGGCGTCCTGTTCGCGTGTCCGGCCAGGGCACAGATCACGGTGATCTGGCGGCCGTTGAATCCCGTAACGCGGAGCTGTTCAATTACATTTTTGTCGATGCCAAAGGCATCCATGATCATGGAGTCGGTGATCAGGGCAGCCACCTGCCTGCCACTGTCGCCGCGGGCCAGGGCCCGGAGCACGGGGTCACTCTGCCGGCCGGCCAGGCCGGAGGCGTGCATGATCTGCCGCCAGGAGCCGCCGTTGTTCCGGACATCCAGGAGCAGGTCCGGGTCACGGCCGCTTTTCCGGGCCAGGTAGAGCGCGATGAGCAGGTCGTCGGGATCGACACCTCCCTGCATCTTCAGCAGCACGATTTTTTTCTTGCTGATGTGGAAGCTCTTCGCAATCAGTGAATTGAAGGTGGTGGCAACCAGGTAGTCGTCAGCGGCGAACCGGTCTTCCGGGTCATAGCTCCGGTTGCGGAAGCAGTGGCAGGAGTTGCTGGAAAAGCCGGCCTGCGCCCAGGCCGGCAGGATAAACAGGAGGAGCAGGAGGATCAGGTTCAGCAGGGCGGTCTGTCGCATGGGCATGAAGTGTTGTCGTGGGACGACAGGGGCGTATGGTCACCCGCTGTCCCCTGGATCAACCGGAACCCTGCAGCCAGGGTCCGGCCAGTGGTACCTTGTATGCTTTCTTTTTTAGTGCATCTGATTGCGGTTGACAATGACTTATCGGGCGTGCTATGGACAAGGGCTGCGTGAGGCGGTAAAAGATCATGAAATCAGTGTGTTCTGAAGAGATGGAGAAACGATGAATATTCGGATTGAACCTGTGGCCTCGGAACGGGGCCGGCAACTGGTTGCCGGCCTGCTTGACCGGTTCACGGTCCCGGACCAGGAATGCAGGCAGCACGTGGCCGAGATCATTGACCGCGTCCGCCGGGAGGGGGACCGGGCCGTGGTCGACTACACCAGGAGCTTCGATGCGCCCGATCTTGAGATGCGCGATCTCAAGGTGAGCCGGGAGGAGTTCGACCGGGCGGCCGGCCAGGTCAGCGCTGAATTCCTCGACAGCCTGCGTTTCGCCGCAGGCCGCATTCGCGCCTTCCACGAGCGGGAGATGGAGGATTCCTGGTTTCTCACCCGGGAAGACGGCACCATCACCGGTCGCATGGTCCGGCCGGTGGATTCGGCCGGCCTGTATGTGCCCGGCGGCCAGGGCGGTTCCACTCCCCTGGTCTCCTCGGTCCTGATGAACGGGATCCCGGCGGCCATTGCCGGCGTCCGGCGCCGGGTCATGATGACCCCGCCGGACCGGGAGGGATGCGTCAACCCGGCCCTGCTCATGGCGGCCCGCGAAGTGGGCATTGACGAGGTCTTCAAGGCCGGCTCGGCCTGGGCCATCGCCGCCCTGGCATGGGGTACGGAACAGGTTCCGGCCGTGGATGTCATTGTCGGGCCAGGCAACCGGTTCGTCACCGAGGCCAAGCGGCAGGTCATGGGCCGGGTCCGGATTGATATGATCGCCGGTCCCAGCGAGGTGCTCATCGTGGCCGACGAGACCGCCGAGCCTGCCTTTGTCGCCGCTGACATGCTGGCCCAGGCCGAGCACGATCCCCTGGCCCTGGCCCTGGTCATCACCACCGGCAGGGATCTGGCCGACCGGATCGTGAACCACCTGGAGGAACAGTTGCCGCAACTCGGTCGAGAAGATATCGCGCGTACCTCCCTGGAGCAGCGGGGTGCCATCCTGCTGGTCCGGACCCTGGCCGAGGCCGTGGACCTGGCCAACCGCATCGCCATTGAACACCTGGAGCTGCAGGTACGCGATCCATGGCAGTGGCTGCCGGCCATCCGCCATGCGGGTGCCATTTTCCTCGGGCCGAACACCCCGGAGGCTGCCGGCGACTACGTGGCCGGACCCAATCATGTCCTGCCCACCATGGGCACGGCGCGCATCTCCTCGGCACTCGGGGTGGAGACCTTTCTCAAGAAGAGTTCGGTGATCTCTTATTCCCGCCGGGCCCTGCTGGCTGATGCCGGCCATATCCAGCGGCTGGCGGAACTGGAGGGACTGACCGCCCATGCACGTTCGGTGGCGGTACGGGTCGGTGATGACGACTGAGTCGCTGCTCCGGCAGGGCGCCCGCCGGCTGGGTATTGATCTTGATCAGGACAGCGCCTCCAGGTTGTCGCTGTATTGCGACGAACTGGAGCGGTGGAACCGGCGTATCAACCTGGTGGCCCGGCGGACCGGCCGGCAGGAGATGCTGGAAAAACATTTTCTCGATTCCCTGACCCTGCTGCCGCTCCTGGACCGGCCCGGGGCCGGTCTGCTGGACGTGGGCAGCGGTGCCGGGTTTCCCGGCCTGGTCCTGGCCGCGGCCGCGCCGGATCTGCAGGTCACTCTGGTGGAGCCGCGGCAGAAACGTGTCGTCTTTCTCCGTCACGTGGTGCGCACCCTGGAGCTGGCCAATGTCCGGATCGTGGACCGGCGGCTCGAGGAGGCCGACCTGCTGCAGGAAGGTGGTTTTTCCCATGTCACCGGCCGGGCCGTGGCCGAACCCGGCCTGTTTCTGGCCATGGTGGCACCGCTGCTCACCGCCCGGACCAGGGTGATCCTGATGCTGGGCGGCGGCGGACGGGACCGTTTTCCCGAGCGTGGCATACCGGGGTTTCGTCTGCTGGAGGAGCAGGGCCTGGTCCTGCCTTTTTCCGGGGCCGCCCGTCACCTGGTTGTCGTTGCCCCGGCATAGGTCGCTTGCGCCTTCCTGCTGGCATTTTTTGTCCTGATCTGGTATTAACAGATTTTTTTTATTGTCTGCTTTTTCGTTGGGGAGCAACCGGAAACCGGTTATTTGAAAATCGTGTCAGACCATGGCGGGCCGGCCCCCGGCCGGTCCGGTAAGGAGTTCGTATGTCCCAGAAAGTAGCTGTACTGGCCGGTGACGGCATCGGGCCCGAGGTGATGGCCGAGGCGCTCAAGGTACTGGACGCGGTCCAGGAGCGGTTCGGATTTCGACTCGAATACGAGGCCGCCGATGTGGGCGGGATCGCCATCGACAATCACGGTCATGCCCTGCCCGATTCGACGATTGCCGTCTGCGAAGGCAGTGATGCCATCCTGTTCGGATCCGTGGGAGGCCCGAAATGGGAATCGCTGCCGCCGGAGAAACAGCCAGAGCGGGCCGCCCTGCTGCCCCTGCGCAAACATTTTGACCTGTTCTGCAACCTGCGTCCGGCCCGGGTCTTCCGGTCGCTTGCCGCGGCCTGTCCCCTGCGGCCGGATATCGTGGGCGAGGGGTTTGATATCCTGGTGGTGCGCGAGCTGACCTCGGGCATCTACTTCGGCCGGCCCAAGGGAAGAGAAGGCAGCGGACCGGACGAGAAGGCCTGGGATACCATGGTCTACAGCCGGGCCGAGATCGAACGGATCGCCAGGATGGCCTTTGAGGCGGCCCGGGTCCGCAGGAACAGGGTGACATCGGTGGACAAGGCCAACGTGCTCACCACCATGGTTCTCTGGCGGGAGGTGGTGACCGAGGTGGCGGCCGACTACCCGGACGTGGAGCTGAACCACATCTACGTGGACAATGCCACCATGCAGCTGGTTCGCGATCCGCAGCAGTTCGATGTCCTGCTCTGCGGCAACATGTTTGGTGATATCATCTCCGACGAGGCCGCCATGCTCACCGGTTCCATGGGTATGCTGGCCTCGGCCAGTCTCAACCGCGACCGGTTCGGCCTCTACGAGCCGGCCGGCGGCTCGGCGCCCGATATCGCCGGCCAGGGTATCGCCAATCCCATTGCCCAGATCCTGTCCGCAGCCATGATGCTGCGCTACAGCCTGGATCACGAGGAGGCCGCCGCCGCCATCGAAGCCGCGGTCGCCGCCACCCTGGATCGTGGCGTCATGACCGCCGACATCGCGGCCGGCGGGACTGCGGTCACCACCCGCGAGATGGGCGACGCCATTATCGCGGCCCTCTCCTGAAGACCGGATGAAAGCGATGACCAGGCGCGACAATATCATCCTGCTCGCCAATGGCCCGGCCGCGCCGCTGGCGGAAAAGATCGGCCGGGAACTCGGGCTGGAGCTGACCCGGATGGTGACCAGGCGGTTCGCCGACGGCGAGTTCTATCACGCCTTTCCCTGCGATGTTTCGGGTCGGGATCTGGTCATCGTCGCCACCACCGAGAATGATGGCGCCCACCAGGAGCTGATCGATCTCATCGCCGGCAGCCGCTACTGGAATGCGCTCTCGGTCAACGTGGTTATCCCCTACCTGGGCTACTCGACCATGGAACGGGCCAAGCCCGAGTCGGGCGAGATTCCCAAGGGCATCACCCGGACGCGGCAGATCTTCCGGACCCGGCCCAACTATGTCGCCTTTGTCGATCTCCATTCCGAGGCCGTGCTTCATGCCCACAGCGGCGAGATCAGGACCCGCCACGTCTGGACCGAGAGCGCGGCCGCGGACAAGATCCGGTCCCTTGCCCTTGCCGATTACGTTCTGGTCTCCCCGGACTACGGCTTCAGCAAGCGGGTGGCCAGGCTGGCCGGCATTCTCGGGTGCCCCCATACCGCGGCCAACAAGGACCGCTACGACGTGGACAGGACCATTGTCGGCCAGCTGTCCAGCGCGGTGCGCGGCCGGGTGGCCATCATCTGTGACGACATGATCCGCACCGGCGGCTCCATGCTCCAGACCGTGGACCGCTGCTACGAGGCCGGGGCCGTGGATGTGCTGGTCATGGCCACCCACCTGGTCCTGGCCGGGGACGCACGCAACCGTTTCCTGGAGCGGGGGATCCGCATCATCGGCGCCGACACCTATCCCGGCCGGGAGAGTGATGATCTGCTCGATGTCTATTCTGTGGCGCCGCTGATCGCACGGGAGCTGGAACACTATCTGCGGCTTGCAGAGTAAGATCAATATCCAACAGGAATACGAAGGATGAAGAAGGTAGGAATAATCGGCTGGCGCGGCATGGTCGGCTCGGTGCTCATGGAGCGGATGCGGCAGGAGGACGATTTCCAGGGTTTCGAGGTCCGGTTTTTTTCCACCTCCCAGGCCGGCCAGGCCGGACCCGAGGTGAACGGCACGGTCTACGAGCTCCTGGACGCCCATGACATCTCCCTGCTCAGGGACCTGGACGTGATCCTCTCCTGCCAGGGCGGCGGCTACACCTCCAGGGTCTACCCGGAGCTGCGCAGCGGCGGCTGGCCGGGCTACTGGATCGATGCCGCCTCCACCCTGCGCCTGGAAAAGGATGCCATCATCGTCCTGGACCCGGTCAACCGCGACCTCATCGAGCAGGGACTGGCAACGGGGATCAGGAACTATATCGGTGGCAACTGCACGGTGTCGCTCATGCTCATGGGGTTGGCAGGCCTGTTCCGGCAGGGCTGGGTGGAATGGGTTACCTCCCAGACCTACCAGGCCGCCTCGGGCGCCGGTGCCAGGAACATGCGTGAGCTGGTGAGCCAGATGCGGATCATCGGTGAAAATGCCGCCATGCTGCTCGACGATCCGGCCAGCGCCATCCTGGAGATCGACCGCAACGTCATCGAAACCCTGCGCAGCAGGTTCTTTCCCACGGACAACTTCGGCGCACCCCTGGCCGCGAGCCTGATCCCCTGGATCGACCGGGCCATGGACAACGGCCAGACCAGGGAGGAGTGGAAGGGAATCACCGAGACCAACAAGATCCTGGGCCGCGAGGACAATCCCATCCCCATCGACGGCTGCTGCGTGCGGATAGGCGCCATGCGCTGCCACAGCCAGGCCTTTACCATCAAGCTGAACCGGGACGTGCCGCTGGCCGATATCGAGGCCGCCATCGCTGAACAGAATCAGTGGGTCTTCCTGGTGGAGAACACCAGGGAGGCCACGTTGCGCGAGCTGACCCCGGCCCGGGTGACCGGCACCCTGGATATCCCGGTGGGCAGGTTGCGCAAGATGAACCTGGGGCCTGAATACCTGAGCGCCTTCAGCGTGGGCGACCAGTTGCTCTGGGGCGCGGCCGAGCCGGTGCGGCGCATGCTGCGTATCGTACTCGAACACATCGGTTGAGCCGCAGCTCCTGGTACATTGAGCCGGGAAAGACCGGAAAAAAGGGCTTGCCGCGGTACCTGCGCGGCAGGCCCTTTCCGTTTGTAGCCAGGGCAGGGGTCAGGCGAGCAGTCCGTCGGAGAGAGTGAGTACCCGGTCCATGGATGCGGCCAGCTTCATGTTGTGGGTGACCATGACCACGGCCAGGGAGCGGGAGCGGCTCAGCTCCCGCAGCAGGGTGAAGACCCGGCTGCCGCTGGCGGAGTCCAGGTTGCCGGTGGGCTCGTCGGCGAGCAGCAGGGCCGGTTCCATGACCAGGGCGCGGGCCAGGGCCACCCGCTGCTGCTCGCCTCCCGAAAGCTCGCCGCTGCGGTGTCCGCTCCGGTGGGTGAGTTCGACCTGCCCGAGAAGTTCCCGGGCTTTTTTTTCCATTTCGGCCCTGTCCCTTCCCCCGATGAGACCGGGCATCATCACGTTTTCCAGGGCCGTGAATTCGGGCAGCAGGTGATGGAACTGGAAAATAAAGCCGATGTTGGTGTTGCGGTGCCCGGCAAGCTCTGATTCGGCAAGCCCGGTCAGCCTGCGGCCGGCAAAGAAGAGCTCGCCCCTGTCCGGCGCGTCCAGGGTGCCCAGGACCTGCAGGAGCGTGGTCTTGCCCGAACCGGAGGCGCCGACCACGGCCACCATTTCGCCGCGTCCGATCTCCAGGTTCACCCCCCGCAGCACCCGGATCGGTCCGGCCGGGCTGGGATAGGATTTGTGAATTCCCCGGGCCCGCAGGAGTGCCTGCTCATTCATAGGTGAGCGCCTCCGCCGGCCGGACCCTGGAGGCCTTCCAGGAGGGATAGAGGGTGGCGGCCAGGGTGATGAGCATTGCCGAGGCCGCGATCAGCGTGACATCGGCGGCCACCACCTTCACGGGCAGGGTGGACATGGGATAGACATTGCTGGGCAGCTCGATGAACTTGTACTTCTTGAGCACGCCGCACACCGTGAGTCCGCCGGCCACGCCGAGAATGGTCCCGGTCACGCCGATCACGGCGCCCTGGTAGAAGAAGATACGCATGATGGAGCGGGTGGTTGCGCCCATGGATTTCAGGATCGCGATGTCCCGTTTCTTCTCCATCACCACCATGACCAGGGCACTGATGATGTTGAGCGCCGCCACCAGGATGATGAGGTCCAGGGCGATGAAAATGCCGATTTTTTCCAGCTTGAGGGCCGCGAACAGGTTGCGGTTGATCTGCATCCAGTCGCGCACCGAGTAGGCAGGGCCAAGGTGCTTGCGGATCGCGGCCGCAGTCTTGTCGGCCCGGTCCAGGTCGGTGACCTTGACCTCGATCCCGTGCACACCCCGTTCCATTCCGCTCAGGTGACGGGCCGTCTCCAGGCCGATGAATCCCATGGTGGAGTCATACTCGAACATGCCGGTCTCGAAGATGCCGACCACCCTGCAGGACCGTACCGCCGGCAGGACGCCCATGGGCGAGAGGGGACCGTTGGGCGAGATGAGGCGGATCCTGTCTCCCTGTCTGACCCGGAGCTGCCTGGCCAGGTCGATGCCCAGCACGATCCCCGGCAGACCCCCTTTTCGCTGCAGGTCGGCCAGGCGGCCGGCCTTCATCTCCCGGTCGATGCGGATGACCCGGGCCGCGGCGGCCGGGTCGATCCCCCGCAGGACGATGCCGCTGGAGGCCCGGCCCGAGGTGACCAGGGCCTGGGCATAGATGTAGGGTGCTGCGGCCGCCACCCCGTCCACCGATTCAATGGTCCGGACCACGGCCTCGGGATCGTTGATGGCCCCGTTGAAACGCTGCACCAGGATGTGGGCGTTGATGCCGATGATCTGGTCGCGCAGGCCTTCGGTGAAGCCGGTGTAGACCGACAGGACCACGATCAGGGCCAGCACGCCCACGGCCACACCCAGGACCGAGATCACGGAGATGAGCGAGATGAACTTCTGCTTGCGCTTGGCCCGCAGGTAGCGCAGGCTGATGAACCATTCAAAGGACATGGCAGGACCTGGACCGGCCGGAGGCCTGCGCCGTCACGGCCTGGATACGCTGCCGGAATCTATTTTTCACGGGACTCCGGTTTCAGGTGCGGAAAGAGGATGACGTCGCGGATGGAGGGCGAGTCGGTGAGCAGCATGACCAGCCGGTCGATGCCTATTCCCTCGCCCGCGGCCGCCGGCATGCCATATTCCAGGGCCCGCACGTAGTCCTGGTCAAGGATCGGGTGGATCTCCACGTCGTCGCCGCGCTCGGCGATCTGTTTTTCGAACCGCTGCAGCTGGTCGATGGGATCGTTGAGCTCGCTGAAGGCATTGGCGATCTCGCGGCCGGTGATGAACAGCTCGAACCGGTCGGTCACCGAGGGATCTTCCTCGTTTCTGCGCGCCAGCGGCGAGACCTCGGTGGGGTAGGATGTGATGAAGGTCGGGTCGACGAGCTTCTCCTCCACCAGCAGCTCGAACAGTTCGGTCTTGGCCTTGCCGGGACCGGCCCCGGGCTGCAGCTCGATGCCCCTGTCCCTGGCCAGGGCCATGACTGCGGCGTCGTCCTTCAGCAGGTCCGCGTCGAGGCCGCCGACCTCCACCAGGGCCTCTTCCATGGTGAGCCGCCGCCAGGGAGGGGCCAGGTTGACCGGCATGCCCTGGTAGGTGATCTCCATGGAGCCGCAGACCTCGGCCGCCAGCCAGGAGATCATCTCCTCGGTGAGATCCATCAGGTCATGGTAGGTCGCATAGGCCTGGTAGAACTCGAGCATGGTGAACTCGGGATTGTGGCGGGTGGACAGTCCCTCGTTGCGGAAGTTGCGGTTGATCTCGAAGACCTTTTCGAATCCGCCCACCAGGAGCCTCTTGAGGTAGAGTTCCGGCGCGATGCGCAGGTAGAGTTCCATGCCGAGCGCGTTGTGATAGGTCTTGAAGGGCCGGGCCGTGGCGCCGCCGGGGATGGCCTGCATCATGGGGGTCTCCACCTCCATGAAACCGCGGTTGGTGAGAAACTCGCGGATCAGCCGGATGATTTCCACCCGCCTGCGGAAGGTGTCCCGGACCTCGGGGTTGACGATCAGGTCCACGTAGCGTTGCCGGTAGCGGGTCTCGACGTCGGTGAGACCGTGGAATTTCTCCGGCAGCGGCCGCAGGGACTTGGTGATCATCTGCAGCCGGCTCGCCTCGATGGACAGTTCACCGGTCTTGGTCCTGAACAGTTTGCCCTCCACGCCGACGATATCGCCCACGTCCCATTTCTTGAAGATCTTGTACTTTTCGTCACCCACCAGGTCCCGGCGCACGTAGATCTGGATGCGGCCGGATTCGTCCTGGAGATGGAAAAACGCGGCCTTGCCGAACTTGCGCATCGACATGATCCGGCCGGCGACCCGGTAGGAACCGCCGTCCTTTTCATGGGATTCCGCGGCCAGGGCCTCGCCGCGCGGCAGGATCTCCCGGATCGGCTGTGGCGCCTTGAAGTCGTTGCTGAAGAGTTTGACGCCGGCCTCGGCAAGGGTTTTGGCCTTGTCTCGCCGCGCCTTGAGGATGTTGCTCTGTTGTTTGTCCATGATATGCTGTTGCCGGAAAAAAATCAGTTGGTGGTCTGGTCGTCGGGCAAACCGGGGTCATACCGCGGCAGAGAGGGGGTACCTCCGTTTTGCCGGAAGTGGCCGGAGACCCGGCGGCCTGTCAGCGCTGCCGGGTTTCCTGCCCCAGCAGTTCCTCCCGCAGTGTCGTGGAGACGGAGCGGGTCAGAGAGAGCACACGGTGCGCCAGTTCCGGGCTCAGGGACCCGGTGCCGCAACTGGGTGTGATCAGGGTCTGCCGGAGCAGGGCGGCCTCATCCCGGTCCGGACCGGTGAGGGTCCGGGCCTGCCGTTTCCACAGGGCTGCCAGGGAATCGGTGTCTTCCTTTTCGATGTCCTCGGCCCGGGAGGTGGGAATACCGCCCCAGGCGATGATGGAGCCGCGGTCGAGATAGCCGGCCACGTCGTCACGCAGAGGCGCCAGCCGGTCAAAGAAGCCATAGGCGTCAAAGCTGAGGATGTCGATCCGGGAGGCCAGCAGTACTCCCCAGTCGGTGTTGGCGCAGACGTGGATCCCGGCCAGGCCGCCGGCCTGGTGGATGGCGTCCGCCACCTCGTTGATCATTTCCCGGATCTCGTCCGTGGAGACGCTGATGAAGGCCGATGAGCCCAGGCCGGCCAGGGCCGGTTCGTCGATGAACATCAGCACCGGCCGCGCAGCCGCCCCGGCCAGGAACCGCACCTGCCAGGCCGCCTTCATGGCCATGGCCTTGATGACCATGTCGCGGATGGTGTCGTCAAAGTAGCCGGCCCGCCCCTGCCGGTCCTTGATGCCGGTGAGCATGGTGAAGGGGCCGGTCACCTGGCCCTTGACCGCAACCAGGCCCTCCAGGCCGGGCAGGACCCCGGCCAGCAGGTAGAGGCCGGCCGCCCGCTCGCGGCTGTTGCGGAACCGGGAGTCCGGGGGCAGTTCCGGATTCTCCACCGCGGCCAGGTACTCCTCGTAGAAGGCGAGCATCTCCTCTTCGAAACCGGGCCGCCCGGTATCAAAGACGATCCTGCCCCCGGGTTCGGCCGGATTCTCCTCGGTGATGCAGGGCAGTCCCTCGGAAAACTGCGGCATCATCCGTTCGAGGGGATTGACCGGGAGTTGCGGCCAGAGGGGTATCTCGGGCGTTGCTTCGAGTATCCAGTCAAGGGCTTCCCGGTGGCTGGTAAGGGGAACGGAACCGATCAGGACCGGCAGACCGTCAGCAGAGAAGCGACCTGTTGTTGCGGTGGACATCCGTGTACCCTCAAGAGTGGTTGCAGGCTGTGCAACGGAGGCTGCAACCCGTTGATTTCCTGTTGTTGACCATTACGGCTGCCGGCGCCGCTCCCGGAGTATGGCGAACAGGGCCGGTCCGGAGCGGTTCTGCTCCGGTCATATACCTTTGAGCGCAAAAGGGTATAGTTAGTTCGATCAGAAGATGATGTCAATTTTTTTCAAGCAGGGCCACGGATTCAATGTGGTGGGTCTGGGGAAACATGTCCACGGCCGTCAGCCGGGACAGCCGGTAGCCTCCGCGCATCAGCCGGGCCAGATCACGGGCCAGGGTGGCCGGGTCACAGGAGACATAGACAATTCGCCGGGCCCTCGTCTCCGGCAGCAGCGACACCTCGCGGCCCAGGCCCTGGCGCGGCGGATCCAGGACAATGCAGGCAAAGTGTGCTCCCTCGTGGCGCAGCCGGGAGAGCGCACTCTGCGCGGAGGCCCTGAGGAAACGGTACTTCGCAAGGCCCGCGGCAGAGGCGTTGCTGTCCGCAAAGCGGAGTGAGCGGCCGTTCTGTTCAACACCTGTCACCCGTGCGCCCAGCAGGCCGAGCGGGACGGAAAAATTGCCCATGCCGCAGTGCAGCTCCAGCAGGGGGTGGCCGCTCACCTCGCCGGCCATTGCGCAGACCTCCTCCACCAGCAGCCGGTTCTGGTGCGCATTGGCCTGGAAGAAACAGCCGCTGTCCCATTGGAGGACATAGCTGTTGCCGCCGGAGAATTCGTGTCGCAGGAGGCGGGGAGGGCGGGCCGGATGCAGGGGGTGGAGTTGGCGGCCGTGCCGGATCTCGATCTCCGTGTCCAGTTCCCGGGCAAGGCCGTCGAGCAGGCGGACCGTTTTGCGGGACAGGGCAGCCCCGCGCCGGAGATGGAGGACCAGGGCCAGGTGGCCGGAGGCCGGTGACTGGAGCAGTTCGATCCCGTCGCAACCGGGCGCGAGGCCGGACCGCAGCGAGGCCCGCTCCTGCAGGGCCCGGATCGCCCGGTTGATGGCATCGGCGGCAACCGGGCAGCCGGCGATGGTCACCACCTGGTTGCTGCGGACCCGGTGAAAACCCAGGCTGCCATCAGCGGCCAGGTGCAGACGGACCCGGTGTCTATACCCCATCGCTCTTTTGCAGGAGAGCATGGTGATGGGAGGCACCGGGATACCGGCGCGCTGCAGGTTCTCCCCGAGCAGGGCCTTCTTGATCGCGGCCTGGCATTTCTCGACCGCATGCTGCAGGTCGCAGCCGCCACAGGTGGCGTGGAGCGGACAGGGCGGTATGCGGCGATGCGGTGATTCCTCCAGGATCTCCGTGGCCTTCGCCTCCACGTGGCCGCGAAACCGCTTCACCACCTCGATCTCCACCAGCTCGCCCGGCAGGACAAAGGGCACCATGACCACCATGCCGTCCTCCATCCGTGCCAGGCCCCTGCCGCCGGTGATTATTTTTTCGACTCTGATCCTGGGCATGGTCCTTGCTGTTTGGATTGTGCCTTGTTTCTTGTTCCTTGCATTCAAGACATTTTCAGGCGGTTCGCGACGGCCTTTGTGAACAATGCGGGATGACCGGTCACGGGGTATCCGGCGACCCGGAATCGATACAGGACCTGTACGCGGTTGTGGGGCGCCACGGCTGCGCGTGATCGAACGTCACAATTGTTTGCAGAGCAGGGCTGTTTAATGCTACCATGGCCGGACCAGACGGGGTAACCGGCACCCCGTGTCGTGCCGGTCCGGTTGAATCTTTGTCCTCTTTTTTTTCCTCGTGACCGTAAACAAAGCAAAAATACTGGTTGTTGACGACGAGCAGGTGCACCGCTTCATGCTCTCCAACCTGCTGGCGAGGTGGGGCTGGCAGTGTGACGAGGCCGACGACGGCACCAGTGCCGTGGCCAGGGTGGAGGAGGGGCCATACGACGCCATCCTCATGGATGTGCGGATGACCGCCATGGACGGGATGGAGGCCCTGAAGCGGATTCATGCCATCAATCCGGCCATTCCGGTGGTGATCATGACCGCCTATTCGTCGGTCGATTCCGCGGTCGAGGCCATCAAAAAGGGGGCGTACGACTACCTCACCAAGCCCCTCGATTTTGACCGGCTTCGGCACACCCTGGAGGTCGCCATGGGCCATCGCCGGAAAGAGGAGGAGCGGACCCTGTCCGAACAGCCTTTCGGCGATGACAACCGGATCATCGGCACCTCGCTGCCCATGCGGGATCTCTGGGACATGATCGTACACGTGGCGCCCACCGAGGCCACGGTCCTGATTACCGGCGAGTCCGGGACCGGCAAGGAGCTGGTGGCCTCGGCCCTGCACCATAAAAGCAACCGTGCCTCGGGCCCCTTTGTCAAGGTCAATTGCGCCGCACTTGCTGAAAACCTGCTCGAATCCGAACTGTTCGGTCATGAAAAGGGGGCCTTTACCGGCGCGGACCGCAGGCGCGAGGGCCGCTTTGTTCAGGCCCAGGGCGGCACCCTGTTCCTGGACGAGATCGGCGAGACCTCGCCGGCCATGCAGGCCAAACTGCTCCGGGTCCTGCAGGAACACGAACTGCAGAGGGTGGGCGGTCAGGAGACCATCCATGTCGATGTCCGCATCGTGGCCGCCACCAACCGCAACCTGGAAGAAGAGGTGGCTGCGGGCAGGTTTCGCGAGGATCTCTATTACCGGCTCAACGTCGTGGTCCTGGAGGTGCCGCCGCTGCGGAAGCGACAGGGCGATATTCCCCTGCTGGCCAACTATTTTTTCCAGCGTTTTGCCAGGAAGAACAACCGCCAGGTGGCCGGTATCACACCCGAGTGCATGGATCTTCTCAATCGCTATCCATGGCCCGGCAACGTGCGGGAACTGGAAAATTCCATCGAGCGCGGCGTCATCCTCATGCGCGGCGAGTACCTGGATGTCGGCGGGCTGCCCCTGGCCATCCAGCGCTGGGCGGGCAGGAACGCGCCCGAGCCGGTCGAGCAGCCGGCCACCCTCAAGGAGGCGGAACGGGCCCTGATCCTCAAGACCCTCAGGGAGACGCACGGCAACCGGAGCGAAGCGGCGCGCCGGCTGCAGATTACCAGAAAGACCCTGCTGAACAAGTTGAAGAGCTATGAGATCACCTGAATCACGCAGGCCCGGCAGGAGGCGGTCATGCTGACCAGGGAAGTGGAACTGCTGCGGGCATCGCTTGCGGTCTGCCGTTTTCTGCTGGTGGAGCGCGACCTGGCCAACCTTCTGCAGGGAATCTGCGACCGCCTCGTCGGTGGCGGGGTCAACAGGAGCGCCTGGATCGTTCTCCTGGACGAGGAGATGGGTGGCGTTATCACGGCCGAGGCCGGTCTGGGCGAGCGCTTTGACATCATCCGTGACCAGTTGCAGAAACGGGTTCTTCCCCGTTGCGGCGAGCTGGCCCTTGCCAGCCGGGACGGGGCCGTGCTTTGCGAGGAGGAGATCTGCAGGGAGCAGGGTATCCTGGAACAGGGCGCGTGCGGTCAGGTGCTGGCGGCGGCCGTACGCTGCCGGCCGGGTCTGCATGGCTTTCTCGTTGTCGAGCCAGGTGTTGACCTGGAATCCGAATCGCTGGAGTCGGACCTGCTGACCAGGCTGGCCGGAAGCATTGCCCATGCCCTGCGCCGACTGTTCCAGGCCGAGGAGGCCAGGCACAGGGAGGATGAGCTCAGGCGGGTGGAGGAGCGGTTCGAGCTGGCCCTCCATGCCTCCCAGGCCGGGCTCTGGGACTGGAACATCAGGACCGGCGAGATGTATACCAGCCCCGATCGCCGGGAGTTCCTGGACTACCGCGACGGCAACGGCGCAGGCGAGATCGGCAAACTGGGCCGCAAGATCCATCCCGAGGACAGGCCCCGGGTGCTGCAGGTTCTCAATGATCACCTGGCCGGCAGGACCGAGGAGTACCGCATCGAGTACCGGATCAGGGAGGAGGACGGCTCCTGGTCCTGGTACCTGGACCGGGGCCGGGTGGTGGAACGGGACGAACGCAACATGCCGGTGCGCATGACCGGCACCCACCAGAACATCACCCGCCAGAAACAGCAGGCCGAAGCCCTGGAGGCGGTTCGTCGGCAGTTGCACGAGGCGGTGAACCATGAGCGGACCTTTCTCCAGACCGTGATTGACGGCGCCACCGATCCGATCATGGCCATTGATCTCGACTACCGGATCCTGTTGATGAACGCCACCGCCTCACGCCTCATGGACGTGGATCCCGGGACCATCGGCGACCAGGGCAGTCCCTGTTACCGGCTCTTCCACGGCCGCGACACTCCCTGCGATGATCCCCGCTATCCCTGCCCCGTGCAGCAGGTCATGCAGAGCGGCGAGCGGGTCTCCCTGGTGCACAACCCCTACCATGGCAACCGGATCAACAACACCTTCGAAATCGAGGTCTCGCCGCTGCGGAACAAGGACGGCGAGCTGTACGGTATCATCGAGGTGGCGCGGGATATCACCGACCGGCTGCGCATCGAACAGGAGCTGCGGGAGAGCCAGTCGCGGCTCTACCGCCTGGCCCACCACGATCCGCTCACCGGCCTGCCCAACCGGCTCCTCTTCCGTGACCGGTTGGAGCGCGCCATAGCCAAGGCCCGCCGCAACGGCAACCGGCTGGCGATCCTCTTTCTCGACCTGGATCGTTTCAAGACCATCAACGATACCCTGGGGCATGACGTGGGTGACGAACTGCTCATCGAGGTCTCCCGGCGCCTGCAGGAACAGTGCCGCCAGTCGGACACGGTGGCGCGGCTGGGCGGCGACGAGTTCGTCTTCATCCTCGACGATATCAATGGCTCGCCCGGGGCTGCCGTGGTGGCCCGCAAGATCATGCATTCCCTGACCAGGCCCATGCGGATCAAGGGCCACGAGATCAAGGTGTCGACCAGCATCGGCATCGCCATCTTTCCCGATGACTCCGATGATATCGACGGTGTGATCAAGTGCGCTGATACTGCCCTCTACCAGGCCAAGGACTCCGGGCGCAGCACCTATCGCTTCTACAGGAACGACATGGAACTCAAGGGCCGGCGGCTCGGCCTGCAGAAGGAACAGCTGCGCACGGCCCTGGAACGGCGTCAGTTCCTGGTCTGTTACCAGCCCCAGTTTGAGACGGCCTCCAGCCGCCTGGTCGGCCTGGAGGCCCTGCTGCGCTGGAACCATCCCGAGCAGGGGATGCTCGGCCCTGACCGGTTCCTTACCCTCGCCGAGGAGAGCGGCGTGATCGTCGATATCGGCCGCTGGGTCCTGGAGGAGGTGTGCCGGCAGCAGGTTCAGTGGCAACAGGAGGGGTTGGCGGTGGTGCCGGTGGCGGTCAATATCTCTGCCCAGCAGCTTGCTGACAGGAATTTCCTCTCCCTGATCTCGGGCTGCATCAGCAGCAGCGGCCTGGCGCCTGAACTCCTGGAGATCGAGCTCAGCGAGGCGACAGTGATGGAGGAGGCGGACAGGAACCTGGCCGAACTGGAACGGATCGCCCGGCTGGGCATACGGTTGAGCGTTGATGATTTCGGTACCGGCCGCTTCTCCCTGGCCATTCTTCAGAAACTGCCGCTGGCGCGGCTCAAGATCGATACCTCGTTTACCGCCCGGATCATTTCGGACAGGAACATGGCCATGCTCGTGGACGTGATCATTGTCCTGGCCCACAGCCTGGGGCTGACCGTGCTCGCCGAGGGGGTGGAAAAAAGGGAGCAGCTGGAGTTTCTCCGGCGGTACCACTGTGACCAGGTGCAGGGATACCTTCTGTCCCGGCCCCTGGAGCGTGAACAGGTGGCCGGTCTGCTGACACCCGAAAAATGAGTACCCCTGGTTGACGTGTTTTCCACACTGTGGTAAGAGCCCTATTTTAGCCGCCTGAACAGGTATGCGCAGGCGTTGCCGGGAGTCACTCCACCAGGACGGCCAGCCCGGGCCGTATTGGGGACCTGGCATGGCACCCGCCTTCTGACGTGGTCGTCTGTCTCCTGACTTCTGCTATCTGATTGCAACTGATCACAGGATTGTTAACTCGTTGTTTTCACATCCTCAAAACTGTAGGCCCACCCAGGTGCCCCGTCCCTGGGCAGGCGTGCCGGTTCGCTGCAGGCCCTCTACGCGGTCCGGCGTGACCGTGCAGAGGCGGGTTGGCTGTGCCAACCACCTGATTTCTGATTCCGTGAAACGGAGACCAAGCAATGCGTACCAATATTCTCCACATCGGTGCCGGAGAACTGACCTACGAGATCCGTAACATCGTCAATGTCGGCACCAAGCTCCAGAAGCTCGGTGTCCAGGTGAACTGGGAAAACATCGGTGACCCGGTGGCCAAGGGAGAGAGGATCCCCGACTGGATGAAGGACATTGTCGCCGAGGCGGTCCGCGAAGACAGCACCTACGGATACAGCCCCACCAAGGGCGTCCTGGAGACGCGGGAATTCATTGCCGCTGAGACCAATGCCCTTGGCGGCGCGCAGATCGATGCCGAGGATATCATCTTCTTCAACGGGCTGGGTGATGCCATCTCCAAGGTGTTCGGTTTTCTCAAGCGCACGGCACGGGTGATCGTACCGACGCCGAGCTACACGACCCATTCCTCGGCCGAGGCCGCCCATGCCGGTGACAACCCGGTCACCTACATCCTTGATCCCAACAACTGCTGGTATCCGGACCTGGAGGATATCGAGAACCACATCAAGTACAACCCGGCCGTGGCCGGCATCCTCGTGATCAATCCGGACAACCCCACCGGCGCCGTCTACCCGGCCGAGATCCTGCGTGCCATCGTTGAACTCTGCGAGAAGAACGATCTCTTCATTATCTGTGACGAGGTCTACCAGAACATGACCTACAACGGCACGGTGGCCGCTCCCCTCTGCACGGTGATCGGTGACAGGGTACCGGCCATCTGCATGCGCGGAATCTCCAAGGAGATGCCCTGGCCCGGCGGCCGATGCGGCTGGATCGAGATCTACAACGGCCATGCGGATCCGATGTTCGAAACCTACGTCACCTCCATCCTCAACGCCAAGATGGTGGAGGTCTGCTCCACCACCCTGCCGCAGGTGGTGCTGCCCCGGATCAAGAGCCACCCCCGGTACCCGGTCTTCCTGGAGGAACGGATCAGGCGATACGAGAAGTATTCCAACATCGCCTATGACATCCTGAAGGAGGTGGACGGCCTGCTGGTCAACCGCACCAACGGCGCCTTCTACATGAGCGCCGCATTCACCGACGGGCTGCTCAACCACAGCCAGACCCTGCCCATTGAAAACGACGAAGTGCGCCGCAACGTGGAGGCCCTGCTCTCCGGGCCGGATGTCTCCCTGGACAAGCGGTTTGTTTACTACCTGCTGGCTTCGACAGGGGTCTGCGTGGTTCCGCTTTCTTCCTTTGCCACCGACCTGCAGGGATTCAGGATCACGCTTCTTGAGCGCGATGAGCAGGAGTTCATCAGGATCTTCCGTACCATCGCGTCGGCCATCAGGGACTACCTGGCCTCCGGCTGAGCCGTCCCCAGCGGCCAACCGTTTCCGGCGGACTCCCCTCCATGCCCGGCGGGTCCGCCGTTTCCCCTTTTCTTCTCTTCCCAGGGCCAGGAATGCAACCGTTCACCGCGGAACGCTGTCACCCTGGCATTGTCTCCGAATCGTCACCGTTTACCAGTGTACCATACTCGTTCACGCAGGCCGACGGATCCATGGGCCGCCATGCCGACAGGGTGCCGGTGGACGTTTACACCGGGGCCCCTTGACACGGGTGGGGTCCATACTTATTGTGCGACCAGGTTTGACTGACCCGGAAGTCCGGTGAGAACGCCGGCTTGCCGGAGTCCGACCCGGGTGAACGGCGTCGTGCCTGCCGGTGTCGGCGCTACCGGGCACTGTGCAAGAGAGATGACCAAGACGAGGAGAGAATAGGTGGTTGAGAATACGAAGAAGAATGATGTCTCCCGCGGCCAGGAAGCCGCGGAGATTCCCGGCGATCCCGGCAGTGTGGAAATGGAGGGCGGGATCGAACGGGAGGAAGGCCTGGAGCAGGACTACGAAGCCCTGAAACAGGAACTTGACGAGACCCGCGATCGCCTGCTGCGGGTTGCCGCCGATGCCGAGAACTTCAAGAAGAGGATCGAGCGGGAAAAGGAGAAGATGCTCAAATACGCGGGCGAGGATATCCTGCGCGAGCTGCTGAATACGGTGGACAATCTCGACCGTGCCCTGGAGCAGGGCCGGGCGGAGAGTAGTGATCCGGCGCAGCAGCTGCAGGCCTTGCTCGAGGGTGTGGAACTGACCCGTGACGGCCTGCTGGCCACGTTGCAGAAGTTTGGCGTTGAACCGCTTGATGCCGTGGGAAAACAGTTCAATCCCGACGAGCAGGATGCGCTCAGCATGGAGGCGAGCGACGAGGTGCCGGCGAACCATGTCCTGCGCGAGTTCGCCAAGGGCTATCGTTTCAAGGACCGGATGCTGCGCCACGGCAAAGTGGTTGTCTCCAGCGGTCCGGAATCGTGAGAATGATGGAAAATTTACCTGGATACAGGCCGCTGCCTTGACAATCGTTCATTCGTGCGCATTGTAAATATGGCGGCCGGCAGGAGCGGAAACGCCATGTGCCGCATCTGAGGCGGACAACTGTTGGACGGCCGGGTCGAGAGCATGGCGCCGGCCCGCGTGAGAGTGCAAATCAAACCCCGAACAAGAGACACGATATTTCGGGCTGATTCATAAAAGGAGACAGGAGACAGATCATGGGAAGAATAATCGGAATTGACCTTGGGACGACCAACTCGTGTGTTGCGATCATGGAGGGTGGCGAGCCCAAGGTAATAGAGAACTCGGAAGGAAACCGGACGACCCCGTCGGTGGTCGCCTTTACCGACAAGGGTGAGCGGCTGGTCGGCCAGGTGGCCAAGCGTCAGGCAGTGACCAACCCCAGCCGGACACTTTTTGCCATCAAGCGGCTCATCGGCCGCAAGTTCACCGATGCCGAGGTCAAGAAGTCCATCGAGGTGAGCCCGTTCAAGATCGTCGAAGGCCCCAACGGCGATGCCGTGGTCGAGGTGGACGGCAAGCAGTACAGCCCGGCCGAGATCTCGGCCATGATCCTCGGCAAGATGAAACAGACCGCCGAGGAGTACCTGGGCGAGACCGTCACCGACGCGGTCATCACCGTGCCTGCCTACTTCAACGACGCCCAGCGCCAGGCCACCAAGGAT
The DNA here is from genome assembly GCA_011051875.1 of Desulfobulbus sp. Classification (GTDB taxonomy): domain Bacteria; phylum Desulfobacterota; class Desulfobulbia; order Desulfobulbales; family Desulfobulbaceae; genus DRKI01. The sequence continues at coordinate 34,205 of DRKI01000053.1, forward strand.
GCGGGCAAGATCGCCGGCCTCAACGTGCAGCGGATCATCAACGAGCCCACTGCCGCCTCCCTGGCTTACGGCCTGGACAAGAAGGGCGAGGAGAAGATCGCGGTATTTGACCTGGGCGGCGGTACCTTCGACATCTCGATCCTGGAGATCGGTGACGGTGTCTTCGAGGTCAAGGCCACCAACGGTGATACCTTCCTCGGCGGTGAGGACTTTGACATGCGCATCGTCAACTGGCTGGCCGACGAGTTCAAGCGCGACCAGGGTGTTGACCTGCGCAATGACAACATGGCCCTGCAGCGGCTCAAGGAAGAGGCGGAAAAGGCCAAGAAGGAGCTCTCCACGGCCATGGAGACGGATATCAACCTGCCGTTCATCACCGCCGACGCCTCCGGGCCCAAGCACCTGAACATGAAGCTCTCCCGGGCCAAGCTCGAGAGCCTGGTCGAGGACCTGATCGACCGCACCGAGGGCCCCTGCCGGACCGCCCTGCAGGACGCCGGCCTGAGCGCCTCGGATATCGACGAGGTCATCCTGGTCGGCGGCATGACCCGGATGCCCAAGGTCCAGGAGAAGGTCAAGCAGATCTTTGGCAAGGATCCCCACAAGGGTGTCAATCCCGACGAGGTGGTGGCCATTGGCGCGGCCATCCAGGGCGGTGTCCTGCAGGGCGATGTCAAGGACGTGCTGCTCCTCGACGTGACCCCGCTGTCGCTCGGTATCGAGACCCTGGGCGGTGTCATGACCAAGCTCATCGAGAAGAACACCACCGTGCCGACCAAGAAGAGCCAGATCTTCTCCACCGCGGCCGACAACCAGCCCGCGGTCTCCATCCACGTGCTCCAGGGCGAGCGCGAGATGGCGGCGGACAACAAGACCATCGGCCGCTTCGAGCTGACCGATATCCCGCCGGCACCGCGGGGCGTGCCGCAGATCGAGGTCACCTTTGACCTGGATGCCAACGGTATCCTCCATGTCTCGGCCAAGGACCTGGGCACCGGCAAGGAGCAGTCCATCCGGATCACCGCCTCCTCCGGCCTGTCCGAGGAGGAGATCGAGCGGATGAAGAAGGATGCCGAACTCCACGCCGAAGAGGACCGCAAGCGCAAGGAGCTGGTCGAGGCCAAGAACAATGCCGACTCCATGATCCACATGACCCAGAAGAGCCTGACCGAGCTTGGCGACAAGGTCGATGCCGAGACCAAGGCCAACGTGGAGCGTGAGATCGAGAACCTGAAGAAGGCCATCGAGTCCGACAACATCGACACCATCAAGAGCGCCACCGAGGCTCTGACCCAGGCCTCGCACAAGCTTGCCGAGCTGATGTATGCCCAGGCATCCCAGGGCCAGGGTGGTGCAGCCGGGGCCGCGGGCGCGGCCGGTGCCGGAGCCGGAGCGGCAGGCGCAGCCGGTGCTGCCGGCGGAACCGGTGGCGGCAAGGATGACGATGACGTGGTCGATGCCGACTTTGAAGAGGTGAAGTAACCGGCCCTGATGCGGCCGACCCGGTCAGGCCGGGGACGCTTTGCAGCCGGGAGGGGAGTGCGGAGAAATCTGCACTCCCCTTTTTTGTGCAGTTGGGGTATATTGCCCGCGCCCTTTGCGGGCAGTAGCGGGCCGGACAACCTGTGAACCGGCCCGCCTGACCCATACCAACACCACCGGAACGGATCATGAAACGTATACTTTCAGGCATTCAGCCATCGGGACAGCTGCACATCGGCAATTACTTCGGCATGATGAAGACCATGATATCAAACATGGAGAAGGCGGACCTCTACGTCTTTATCGTCGATCTCCATGCCCTGACCACGGTCCACGACCGGGACCGGCTGCGGCAGGGGACCCTGGAGGCCGCGGCGGACTTCCTGGCCCTGGGCCTGGACCCGGACCGGTGCACGTTCTGGGTCCAGTCGGACGTGCCCGAGGTGTGCGAGCTGATGTGGATCCTCTCCACCCTGACCCCCATGGGCCTGCTGGAGCGGTGCCACTCCTACAAGGACAAGATCGCCAAGGGGATCGCGCCCAGCCACGGCCTGTTCGCCTATCCCGTGCTCATGGCCGCGGACATCCTGCTCTTCCAGTCCGAGGTGGTGCCGGTGGGCAAGGATCAGAAACAGCATCTCGAGGTGGCCCGGGATATCGCGGCCAAGTTCAACAACACCTATGGCGAGACCTTCGTGATCCCGGAACCGGCCATCAACGAGACCACGGCCATCGTCCCGGGCCTGGACGGCCAGAAGATGTCCAAGTCCTACGGCAACACCATTCCCATTTTCCTGGACGACAAGGCCCTGCGCAAGCGGGTCATGGCCATCCAGACCGATGCCACCCCGGTGGAGGCGCCCAAGGACCCGGACCGGTGCAACCTGTTCGCCCTGCTCAGGCTGTTCGCGCCACCGGAAAAGCTGGCCGAGGTGCATGATCTCTATGTCAACGGCGGCGCAGCCTACGGCTATATCAAGCAGGACCTGTTCGAGCTGATCCGGGACCACTTTGCCGAGGCCCGGCTCCGGAAAAAGGAGCTGCTGGACAACCCCGACTACCTGCGCCAGGTCCTGGCCAGGGGAGCGGAAAAGGCCAGGGCCAGGGCGGCGGAGACCATGGACCTGGTGCGGGACCGGGTGGGACTCAGCTACTGAGCGTCAGGATACAGGCGGCTCGACCCCGAACCGGGCGATTTCCATTCTGCCCGGGAGCGTTGTCGGCAGGTTGCCCCTGGAGACGCCGGCACCACGGTTTTCACGGTTTGCCACGGCCGGGATCCGAAAGTCCGGCCCATGGCGGCCTGTCAGAAGTCCACCAGCTCTACGTCAAAGACCAGCCAGGCGCCGGGAGGAATGACGCCGCCGGCGCCACGGTTGCCGTAGGCCAGTTCCGGCGGGATGATAAGGGTCCGTTTTTCCCCTTTTTTCATGTGGAGCAGTGCCTCGTCCCAGCCGCGGATGACCCGGCCGGTGCCCACCTCGAAACGGATCGGCTCCCCCCGGTCGTAGGAGGAATCGAACTTACGGCCGTTGAGCAGCAGGCGGCCGGTGTAGTGGACGCTGATCGTGGTACCCGGGCGGGGTTTTTCACCCTCACCCTCCTTCAGGGTTTCGTAGTACATGCCGGAGCGGGTATGGTGCGCCTCGGGCCATTTCTGGCGGATCATCTTCGTTATCCTGTCCCGCTCCTTCTTCTTTGCCTTGTTCTCCTCCTCTCGGATCCTGGTCAGTTCGTGGTCAAAGGCGGCCTGGTCGGTCCTGAAGCGCTCGGCATCCCGGCCGACCCGGATGATCTCCACGTGTTCGATGGTGTCGCCCTCTTCAATGGCGTTGACCACGTCCTGGCCCTCGGCCACGTGCCCGAAGATGGTGTGCCGGCCGTTGAGGTGCGGTGTGGCCGTGTGGGTTATGAAGAACTGGCTGCCGTTGGTCCCGGGTCCGGCGTTGGCCATGGCAAGTACACCGGGACCGTTGAATTTCAGGGAAGAGACGATCTCGTCGGGGAATGTGTAGCCCGGACCGCCGCTGCCGGTTCCCAGGGGGCAGCCGCCCTGGATCATGAAATCGGGAATGACACGGTGGAACTTGAGGCCATCGTAGAAGGGAGTGCCCACGGGCTTGCTGCCGCCCAGGTGCATGGTACCTTCGGCGAGGCCGACAAAGTTGATGACCGTCAGCGGAGTCTTGTCATAATAGAGCCTGAGCAGAATGGAACCCTTGGGCGTCTGGATCCTGGCGTAGAGTCCGTCTTTCATCTCCTTGTTCCTGGCTGTTGCCGGTTGGCCGGAGAAAACGAGCAAAACTGCGATGATACAGAGTGCAGGCAGCTTGGACATGGCATGCGGCCTCCGGCGGTAGGTTGATGTTTCCCGGAACCGGCCTGGAGAGGGGTTCGGGCCGGTTGAGCCTCCAGTTGACTGATTGCGGTTGCTTACAAGGCGGCAGGCACCTTGTCAAGAAAAACCCTCAGGGACCCCGGAACCTCCCTTTTTCTCCGGGTCCACCATGATCCTTGTTGACGAGGAGGGAAAATCCTGGTTAAATAACCAAATTTATGCGCTGTATCGACAAAAGCCGAGGCGGACGGGGAAACGTGCTGTACCAGGCGTACAGGTTGTTCGGAGCAGGCGGTTATTTCCTGCTGCTGTTCCTGGCGCCCCTGCTGCGGGCCGCAGGTGGCCGGTTTGGTGCCGGCCTGGACCAGCGGCTGGCACGATACCCCGGACAGGGAATCGGTTCCCCCTGTATCTGGCTTCACGCAGCCTCGGTGGGCGAAGTGCAGGCGGCCAGGATTCTGATCGGCGAACTGGCGGCCCGTCATGGCCGGTTCCGCTGTGTCCTGACCACCATGACCATGCAGGGATGGCGGGTGGCCCGCGATCTGCTGCCGGAAACGGTCACATGCCTGATGGCTCCCCTTGATGCGCCACCTGCCGTTCGCAGGGCAATCCGGTTGATCAGGCCGGACCTGTACATCTGTCTTGAAACCGAACTCTGGCCGGTCATGCTGACCGAGGCCGGAAGAGCGGGGATCCCGATGCTTCTCCTCAACGGCCGCATGTCCGAGCGGTCTTTCAGGCGCTACCGGAGAATACGCGGCTTCATGACGCGGATTTTGCGCGAGTTCAAGAGGCTGGGGGTCATCGGTGATGATGATGCCCGCAGGTTCGCCGACCTCGGTTTCCCGGCCCGGCACATTCAGGTGACAGGGAATATCAAGTATGATCTCCAGCCCCGGGATCAGAAGAGAGTACGCAGCAGGTACCGCCGGGAACTGGATCTTGACGGCAGCCTGGTTTTTGTCTCCGGCTCAACCCACAGCGGTGAGGAGGAACTCCTGCTCCCTGTGTACCGACGGCTCCGGGACTGTGTGGAGCTTCCCGTAACCTGGATCGTTGTGCCGCGGCACCTGCGGCGGCTGCCGGAGGTGGAAGGGCTCCTGGTCCGTTCGGGGGTGGCCTATGACCTGCTCAGCGCGGTCAGGACCTCGGGCCGCACAAGCGGCATAATCCTGGTTGACTCCATGGGTGAGCTGGCTGACCTTTACGCGGCCGCCGATTTTGTTTTCTGCGGTGGCAGCCTGGTTGAACGGGGCGGGCACAACGTGATGGAGGCCGCCCGCTGGGGCGTGCCGGTCTACTTCGGTCCGAGCATGAAGGATTTTCGCGATGCGGCAGACCTCCTGCTTGCGGCCGGCGCGGGATTCGAGGTCGCTGATGCCGATATCCTGGCCGACCTGATCCTGGCCCACCTTGCCGATCCGGACCGGTACCGTGCCATCGGCCGGCTGGCGGCCGAGGTGGCCGGTGCCCAGGGGGGCGCGGCCCGCCGCCAGGTGGAGATGGTGCTCTCCCTGCTGCCGGCTGCCCCGTGAGCCCGTGGTCCTGCGCGGGCAGGGCACTCTCGCCCCGGCTGCGGAACATTCTCTGTAAGCGGTCACAGGGCACCCCATCTGCACGTGCTCGAACCTCCCGATATGCGGGGTGTATAATCGCGAAGTTCGATCACGCACAGCAGTGCCACCCTGCAACCGCTTGCAAGTCCTGTATTGATCCGGAGTAATTGGATATCCCGTGATCGGGTACCATGCTCCTGCCATCGGAAACTCCATGCCCGCAAGGGCGAAACCTGTAACAACGACCGAGAACAAGGAGGTGACGCCGGGATCGTCTTGGCCGCAGGTCGACGTGATTCGGTGTGATTGCCCTGTTTCCCATGTTCGGATGATTCTATGAAAGTACTGATCGGACTTGAAGACGGAACAGTCATGAGCGGCCGTTCCTTCACCGGCCCCGGCGAGGCAGTGGGTGAGATCGTGTTCAATACCAGTATGAGCGGCTACCAGGAGGTACTCACCGATCCCTCCTATGCGGGCCAGCTCGTGACCATGACCTATCCGCTCATCGGCAACTACGGCGTCAATGACGAGGACATGGAATCCTCGGCCATCCATCCACGGGCCTTCCTGGTGCGCGAATACCAGGGGATGCCGAGCAACCACCGCGCCACCAGCACCCTGGCCGATTTTCTGCGCCGGTTCGATATCCTGGGCGTCGAGGGAATCGACACCCGCATGCTGACCCGGATCATCAGGAACCAGGGCGCCATGAAATGCGTGATCTCCACCAGGGACCTGGATGGCGAGTCCCTGGTCCGGCGGGCCAGGGAGTGGTCCGGCCTGGTGGGCCGGGACATGGTGGCCGGCGTCACCACCGAGGCTCCCTTTGACTGGCAGCCGGATCAGTGCGGCGGCGCAGGACGGAGATGGCGGGTGGTGGCCTATGATTTCGGCATCAAGTGGAACCAGTTGCGCCTGCTCAGCCGGCGGGGCTGCGACGTGCGCGTCGTGCCGGCCACCACCCCGGCCGAAGAGGTGCTGGCCCTGGCGCCTGACGGCATCTTTCTCTCCAACGGCCCCGGAGATCCGGCCGGCGTCGCCGGCGTGGTCGAGAACGTCCGCAGCCTGCTGGGGAAAAAACCGATATTCGGTATCTGCCTGGGGCACCAGATCCTGGGCCTGGCCTATGGCGGAGCCACCTACAAGCTCAAGTTCGGCCACCGGGGCGGCAACCAGCCGGTCAAGGACCTGACCACGGGCCGGGTGGAGATCACCTCCCAGAATCACGGTTTCTGCGTCGATCCCGACAGCCTGCCGTCCTGGATCGAGGTGACCCATATCAATCTCAACGACGGCAGCCTGGAGGGGATGCGGCACAGGGAGCTGCCGGCCTTCTCGGTCCAGTACCATCCCGAGCATGCGCCGGGCCCGCATGATGCCGAGTATCTCTTTGACCGTTTCATCGACCTGATGCAAGAGCAGGGCTGAAGACCTGTCTCCTCCTGCTGCTTTCCAGCATAACAGCCAGAAAATACAGAAGATGCCCAAACGTACAGATCTGAAAAAAATCCTCATCATCGGCTCCGGGCCGATCATCATCAGCCAGGCCTGCGAGTTCGACTATTCCGGAGCCCAGGCCGTCAAGGCCCTGAAGGAAGAGGGATACGAGGTGGTGCTCATCAACTCCAACCCGGCCACCATCATGACCGATCCCGGCCTTGCCGACCGCACCTATATCGAGCCCATCACGCCCGAGTGCGTCATCAAGGTGATCGAGCGGGAACGGCCCGATGCCCTCCTGCCCACCCTGGGGGGGCAGACCGGTCTCAATACCGCCATCCGGGTCGCCGAGACCGGAATCCTGGAGCAGTACGGGGTCGAGATGCTGGCCGCGGATATCGATGTCATCCGCAAGGCCGAGGGCCGCGAGGAGTTCCGGGACGCCATGAAGCGCATCGGCCTCAACGTGCCCGAGTCGGCCATTGTCCACACCCTGGATGAGGCCATGGCCGCCGGCGAGGAGATCGGCTTTCCCATCATTGTCCGGCCCAGCTTCACCCTGGGCGGCACCGGCGGCGGCGTGGCCTACAACCGCAGGGAGCTCCAGGAGCTGTGCACCGCCGGCCTGGACCTCTCCATGACCACGGAGATCATGCTCGAGCGCAGCCTGCTCGGCTGGAAGGAGTATGAGCTCGAGGTGATGCGGGACAAGAACGACAACGTGGTCATCATCTGTTCCATCGAGAACTTCGACGCCATGGGAGTCCACACCGGTGACTCCATCACCGTGGCCCCGGCCCAGACCCTGTCCGACCGCGAGTACCAGCAGATGCGGGACGCCGCCATTGCCATCATCCGCGAGATCGGGGTGGAGACCGGGGGGTCCAATGTCCAGTTCGCGGTCAATCCGGCCGACGGCGAGCTGATGGTGATCGAGATGAACCCGCGTGTCTCCCGCTCTTCGGCCCTGGCCTCCAAGGCCACCGGTTTTCCCATTGCCAAGATCGCGGCCAAGCTGGCCATCGGCTATACCTTGGATGAGATCAAAAACGATATCACCCGCGAGACCTATGCCGCCTTCGAGCCCACCATCGACTACTGCGTGGTCAAGATCCCGCGCTGGACATTTGAAAAATTTCCCGAGGCCGACGACCTGCTGACCACGGCCATGAAATCGGTGGGCGAGACCATGGCCATCGGCCGCACCTTCAAGGAGGCCTTCCAGAAAGGGATGCGCTCCCTGGAGACCGGGCGGATGGGATTCGGTTTCGACGGCCGCGAGGATATGACCGCCCTGGACCCGGACGACCTGGAGATCGGCCTGACCCGTCCCAGCTCGCGGCGGATCGCCTTCCTGTTCGAGGCCCTGCGCCGCGGCATGGATATCGGGCGCATCAACGAGCTCAGTCACATCGATCCCTGGTTTCTGCACAACCTGCGCCAGATCGTGGACAAGGGCGAGGAGATCAGGCAGCGGGGATTTGCCGGCCTGGATCCGGAGTTTCTCTTCGAGGTCAAGCAGTATGGATTCTCCGATGTCCAGCTCGCCTGGCTCACCGGCACCTCGGAAGACGATATCCGCGACCTGCGTGTGAAGAACGACCTGGTACCGGCCTACAAGCTGGTGGACACCTGCGCCGCCGAGTTCGAGTCCTACACCCCTTACTACTACTCGGCCTACGAGCAGGAGGACGAGGCCCGGATCAGCGACCGGAAAAAGATCATGATCCTGGGCGGCGGCCCGAATCGGATCGGCCAGGGCATCGAGTTCGACTACTGCTGTGTGCATGCCTCCTTTGCCCTGCGCGAGATCGGGGTGGAGTCGATCATGGTCAACTCCAACCCGGAGACGGTCTCCACGGACTATGACACCTCGGACAAACTCTACTTCGAGCCGCTGACCCGCGAGGACGTGCTCAACATCATCGAACGGGAAAAGCCCGACGGCGTGATCGTCCAGTTCGGCGGCCAGACACCGCTCAACCTGGCCGTGCCGCTGGCCAGCCGCGGTGTGCCCATCATCGGCACGCCGCCCGACGCCATCGACCGGGCCGAGGACCGCAAGCGGTTCCAGCAGTTCCTGCAGAAGCTCGGTCTGCGCCAGCCGGACAACGACACCGCTCACACCCTGGAAGAGGCCCTGGCCGCGGCCGAGAAGATCGGCTATCCCGTGGTGATGCGGCCCTCCTACGTCCTGGGCGGCCGCGACATGCGGATCGTCTACAACGAGGAGGGCATCCGCGAGTTCATGGCCATCCCCGGCATGGCCGGCACCGAGCACCCGGTGCTGCTGGACCAGTTCCTCAAGGACGCCATCGAGGTGGACGTGGACGCGGTCTCCGACGGCAGGATCACGGTCATCGGCGGGATCATGGAGCACATCGAGGAGGCGGGCATCCATTCCGGCGACTCGGCCTGTGTCCTGCCGCCCCACACCCTGTCGCCGGCCATGGTGGAGGAGATCAGCCGCGCCACCCGTGCCATGGCCGAGGAGCTGGGGGTGGTCGGCCTGATGAACGTCCAGTTCGCGGTCAAGGGCGAGGATCTCTACGTGCTCGAGGTCAATCCCCGGGCCTCGCGGACCGTGCCCTTTGTCTCCAAGGCCACCGGCGTGCCGCTGGCCAAGATCGCCACCAAGGTGATGATGGGCATGTCGCTGGCCGAGCTCGGTTTCACCGGGGAAAAAGAGGTGCACCACTGGGCGGTCAAGGAGGCGGTCTTTCCCTTTGACCGGTTCGAGAACGTCGATACCCTGCTCGGACCCGAGATGAAGTCCACGGGCGAGGTCATGGGCATCGACGACACCCTGGGTCTGGCCATGGCCAAGTCCCAGCAGGCCGCGGGCCAGGAGCTGCCGCAGTCGGGCAATGTGTTCATCAGCGTGCGCGGGGACGACAAGGACGCGGTGGCACCGGTGGCGGAAAAACTGGTGCACCTGGGTTTCCACATCCTGGCCACCCGCGGCACGGCCCGCCGCCTGGAGGAGCTGGGCATCGAGTGCACCCGGGTCAACAAGATCTCCCAGGGACGGCCCCATATCCTGGACAAGGTCCAGGACGGTGAAGTGCAATGGATCATCAACACCTCCTCCGGCAAGCGGACCACCGAGGATTCCTATACCATCCGCCGGGCCGCGCTCGACTTCCACATTCCATACACAACCACGATCTCCGGGGCGTTCTCCATGGCCCAGGGCATCATGGCGCTGAGGAAACAGGAAATCGGGGTCAAGACGGTGCAGGAGTTTTCAAAGGATATTGACTAAACAGGAACAGGTATTACACTAAGATAAACAAACTGTTTTCGTTGTTCCGTCAACGGCCGTTTCCGGAACCGGATTCGGCCCTCACCGATCATCTGATACAGGAAATATCCCCTGTTTCCGGCTCGGTTCCTGGATGCGGGCGGCCGGTGGCCGGCTGTCTTCCGGTGCCGGAAACTCTCATGAGACGACGAACTACCGGAGCGTAATTTTTGAATACCTTCTACAAGAACCTGACGATGTGGTTGGTCATCGGGCTGACCATGATCCTGCTGTTCAATCTCTTCAACAAACCGCCCATCCAGCGGAACTCCATGACCTACAGCGAGTTCTGGTCAAGCGTGGAGAACGGTGCCATCAACAAGGTGACCATCCAGGGCGAAAAGATCCTCGGGGCAGGCCAGGATGGCAGGCCCTTTGTCACCATTGCGCCTCCCGATTCCGAGCTGATTCCCATGCTGCGCAAATCCGGGGTCGATATCTCGGTCAAGGAGCCGGAAAAGGAATCCCTCTGGATGTCGATCTTCATCTCCTGGTTTCCCATGCTGCTCCTGATCGGGGTCTGGATCTTCTTCATGCGCCAGATGCAGATGGGCGGCAAGGGTGGTGCGCTCTCGTTTGGCAAGACCCGCGCCAAGCTGCAGGGCGAGGGCGAGGTCAAGGTGACCTTCAAGGACGTGGCCGGCATCGACGAAGCCAAGGAGGAACTGGAGGAGATCATTGATTTTCTCCGGGATCCCAAGAAGTTCACCCGCTTGGGTGGCCGGATCCCCAAGGGCGTGCTGCTTTCCGGTCCGCCGGGGACCGGCAAGACCCTGCTTGCCAAGGCCATTGCCGGCGAGGCCGGGGTGCCGTTTTTCACCATCAGCGGCTCCGATTTTGTCGAGATGTTCGTCGGCGTGGGCGCCTCGCGGGTGCGTGACCTGTTCAACCAGGGCAAGAAGCATGCGCCGTGTATCATCTTCATCGACGAGATAGATGCCGTTGGCCGGCACCGGGGCGCCGGTCTCGGCGGCGGCCACGACGAGCGCGAGCAGACCCTCAACCAGCTCCTGGTGGAGATGGATGGCTTTGAATCCAACGATGGCGTGATCATCATCGCTGCAACCAACCGGCCCGATGTGCTGGATCCGGCCCTCTTGCGGCCCGGTCGCTTCGACCGGCAGGTGGTGGTGCCCATTCCCGATATCAAGGGGCGTGAGCTGATCCTCGAGATATACGGCAAGAAGACCAAGATGGCCGACGATGTGGACATGGCGATCATTGCCCGCGGCACGCCCGGATTTTCCGGTGCCGATCTCGAGAACCTGGTCAACGAGGCCGCGCTCATGGCGGCCCGAAGCGGCAAGGAGGAGATCGATCAGCAGATGCTGGAAAAGGCCAAGGACAAGATCATGATGGGCGCCGAGCGCAGGTCCATGATCATCAGTGAGAAGGAGAAGGAGGTGACCGCCTATCACGAGGCCGGTCATGCCCTGGTGGCGCGGCTTCTGCCCGACACCGATCCCATCCACAAGGTGACCATCATTCCGCGCGGCCGTGCCCTGGGCCTGACCATGCAGTTGCCGGTGGACGAGAAGTACACCCATGGCAGGAAGTTCCTGCTCAACTCGATATCCATCCTTTTCGGCGGCCGGGTGGCGGAGAAGCTGATCTTTGATGAGATCACCACCGGTGCGGGTAACGATATCGAGCGGGCCACCGAGCTGGCTCGGAAGATGGTCTGCGAGTGGGGCATGAGCGATGAGCTCGGCCCGCTTACCTATGGCAAGAAGGAAGAGCAGATCTTCCTCGGCCGCGAGATCGCACAGCACCGTGACTACAGCGAGGAGACGGCCAGGAAGATCGACGAGGCTGTCAAGAAGATCATCCTGGACGCCAACGACCGGGTGACCCAGCTGCTCACCGACAATCTCGATATCCTGAAGGCGGTGGCCACCGAGCTGCTTGAGAAGGAGACCATCGTGCTCGACGACCTGGACAGGATCATCGAGGAACATCGCGGTGAACAGGCGGAGGATGAGGCCGAGGCGGCCGAGGCATGATCGGCGCGACATGAGCAGTGAGCAGACGCGGATGCCCCGCATCATGGGCATCCTCAACGTGACACCGGATTCCTTTTCCGACGGCGGCCGATTCACCACCAGCGAGGCGATTGCTGACCAGGTCCGGCAGATGCTGGAGGCAGGGGTGGATATCATCGATGTGGGCGGCGAGTCCACGCGTCCCTTTGCCGAACCCGTGAGCGAGGACGAGGAGCTTGGCCGGGTGATCCCGGCCATCGAGGCCGTCCGCCGGTGTACCGACATCCCGGTCTCCATCGACACCACCAAGGCCAATGTCGCCCGGGCCGCCCTGGCCGCCGGGGCCACCATGGTCAATGACATCTCCGCCCTGCGCAGTGACCCGGCCATGCTGGATGTGGTCCGTTCCTGCGACGGGCCGGTCATCATCATGCACATGCAGGGAACACCCGGTGATATGCAGGTGGACCCCCGCTACGATGACGTGGTGGCCGAGATACGTGATTTTCTCTCTGCACGGATCGACTGGCTGGCCGCACACGGCGTGGCCCGCGACCGGGTGATCATCGACCCCGGTATCGGCTTTGGCAAGACCCTGGAGCACAACCTGGCTATTCTCCGCAATATCCCGGCCTTCAAGGAACTCCGCTGTCCTGTCCTGATCGGACACTCCCGCAAATCCTTTTTTGAAAAACTCCTTGGTCTGCCGGTGGACCGGCGCGACAGCGTCACGGCCCAGGTCTCGGCATACTGTGCCGCCCGGGGGGCGGATATCCTCAGGGTGCATGATGTCGGCGCCACCCGCAACGCCATCCGCCTCCACGCCGCTCTCCAGGATCCCTCCTGAGGGGACCCCCGCCGACCTGCCGGCTCCCTTTCCCTTCCCGGCCCGTGGTTGCGCGCATGGCAGGCCGGGGGAGGGTACGCACGGATACAGCAGGCGCGTCACTGCGCCCGGGCCTCTTTCCGGCAGCCGGATGTTCATCGGCCGGCCTGCACGACCGTCCGGTGCAGGGCCTGGCGGCTGCGGGCGGGCGTGCCTGGCCGCGGATGCGGCTCTTTCTTCCAGAATATTAAGATGATATTGACTGCGGTCTTCCCGGCTGGTAGTCTTGACATAAGACAGTGTGGCACACTGTTCTCCCTCGCGATCGGTTCGAGCGCATCCCGCTGTCCTGAAAAACCGGACCGCCGGCACCCTGCTCGTGCCCCAGGATACAAGGATTTCCCGTGAAATGAAGACCCCCCGACCCGCCACTGCGCAACAGAGCGGCCAGTCACCTGCCAGTAAGTATGGTGAAGTGATCAGGCTCCTGCTCCACAGTCAGCTGTTGACCAGGAAGCAGGTTGAATACGCGGTCCGGGTCAATTCAAAATTACAGACAAGAAAACCGCTCCTTTCGGTCATCAGGGAACTGGGCTATGTCACCGATGAGCAGATTCATGCTGCCATCAGGAACAACAAGACGCCCTTTCGTATCGGTGACCTGCTGGTCGAACTCGGCCTTATTAGCGAGGAGGATCTTCGTCTTGCCTTGAAGATGCAGGCAAAGGAGCAGCCAAAGGCCAGGTTGGGCGAGGTCCTGGTGCGCAACAATTTTCTTGATGAACGGAAATTCATCAGCACGCTCGCCCTGCAGCTCGGTTTTGTGCATGTCGAACCGGAATTCACCGATCTTGACGAAAAACTGATAAAAAAAGGACCGGTGAATTATTATTACTCCCATGCTTTTCTCCCTGTCCGCCGGGAAGGCGATACCGTGCTTGTCGCCTTTGCCGATCCCCTGGACGGCCATTGCCAGAGGGCGGCGCAAAACATCTTCAAGCAGAAGATCAGCGTGGGCATCGCCTCCAGGAAATCCATCCTGACAACGATTGAGCGGCTGTTCCCCAATTTTCTCCCTGAAGAGAAGTCGCGCGGCCAGGGCGAGTCCGTGGTCGACATCGTCAACAGCCTTCTTGTTGATGCGATCGAGGCGGGCAACGTGAGCGATATCCATATCGAACCCCTCAGCGACCGGATCCGGGTCCGTTTCCGGACCGACGGGGTGCTGGTTCCTTTCAGGGAGTACCCCATTCAGCTTGCCTCCTCCCTTACCAGCCGGATCAAGGTCCTCTGCAAGGCGGATATCGCCGAGAAAAGAAGGCATCAGGACGGACGGATTCTCTTTGTGCACCGGAACCGGGAGATGGATCTCCGGGTTTCCTTCTACGTCACCGTGTTCGGGGAGAAGATTGTTCTCAGGCTGCTCAACAGGCAGAACGAGCTGCTCGGAATCGAAGACATCGGCATGCAGCCGCGAATCCTGAAAAAATTCCGTGAAGAGGGGCTGGACCGGCCCAGCGGCGTCATCCTGGTCACCGGCCCGACCGGATCGGGAAAGACCACCACGGTCTACAGCTGCATCAATTATCTCAACAATATTGAAACCAGTATCATCACGGCCGAAGACCCGGTTGAATACGTTATCGAGGGGATCGCTCAATGTTCGATCGATCCCAAGATCAACCTTACCTTCGAGGAGACGCTCCGCAGCGTGGTCCGACAGGATCCCGACGTGATCGTCATCGGCGAGATCCGTGACTCCTTTTCCGCCGAGATCGCCGTGCAGGCGGCAATGACCGGGCACAAGGTCCTGACGACCTTTCATACCGAGGACAGTATCGGCGGCCTGTTGCGTCTGCTGAACATGGATATCGATGCCTTTCTTATCTCCTCGACGGTTGTCTGTATCATTGCCCAGCGGTTGTTGCGGCGTGTCTGTCCGCAGTGCGTGATGCCCTATGAGCTGAGGGCCGGTGATTACCGGCGTATCGGTCTGAATCCCAGTGCGTTGAGCGAAGGGCTCTTCAGGAAGGGACGGGGCTGCGACCACTGCCGCTATACCGGCTACAAGGGACGGGTGGCCGTGTTCGAGGTGCTTGTCCTCAACGAGGAGGTGAGAAACGGCCTGATCCAGCGGCTGACCAGCCACCAGATTCGCAGGATCAGCATAGAATCCACCGGCATGCTCACCTTGTTCGAAGACGGCCTCTACAAGGCCGCCCAGGGAATAACCACGGTCGACGAAGTGATACGTTCACTACCAAAATTTCAGAAGCCGCGAACTCTTGAACAGATACAGCGCCTGGTGGGAGTGTAGAGGATATGAGCCGTGAGCCGTCTTTTGTCGATATTCTCGACTATTGCCTGCAAAAGAAAAAAATATCTCCTCCTGTCTTCAACAGGACCGGTCTTCAGGTCCAGCAGGAGGTGGCGCGCGAGGAGGCGGATCCCAGGGTCATCGAACAACTGATCACCTATGACCCCACCCTGACCAGCCAGATCCTGCGTATCGCCAATTCCGCCTTTTTCAAGGGTCTGTCGGAGATCACGACCATCCGTAATGCCATCATGCGCCTCGGCATGAAGGAGATCGCCAATATCGCCCTGCTGGCCTCCCAGAAAAGCAACTTCACTTCACGATACCGGACCATCCGGGCGGCAATGCAGTCCCTCTGGGTCCATTCGGTCGCCTGTGCCATAGGCGCCCAGTGGATCGCCTTGAACTGCGGTATGAAATCCAGGGCCCAGGAGGCCTTTACCGCCGGTCTTCTTCACGATATGGGCAAACTGTACATCCTGATCATAACCGAGGCGCTCAAGCGGCGGGGCAATATCCGGCAGGTACCCTCGGAGATGATCCTGCACGAGGCCCTGAACAGGCTGCATACACGCTACGGCCACGAGCTGTTGACCCTCTGGAACCTGCCCGAGGAATACGCGGTTATCGCCAGGGATCACCACCAGGAAGAGTTTGACGAGACAGACACCCTGCTTGTCATCGTCCGGCTGGCCGATTTGGCCTGCAATCGGCAGGGGATCGGTCTGCTGGCCGATTCTGATCTCATCCTGGCCGCAACGCCGGAAGCCGAGTGCCTGGGCCTGTCCGAGATCAAGATGGCAGAGCTGGAGATCAGGCTGGAGGATGCCGTTTCCTTGTCATAGGCCCGCGTCCCCGGGTATCCTGCCCGGTCCCGGTATGCGGCACACCGGCCCGTCGGCCGGAGATGCAGCGGCCGGCTATTTCCGGGGATGGCCCGGCGGCAGCATCATGGCCGTTGATTCCGGCGAGGAGAGCTCCACGTCCAGGTCCAGGGTCTCGTCCGGAAGGAGCGGCCTTGCGCGCAGAATGGCGAGGCGTACATGGTCGCCCGGTTTCTTGCCCATCAGGCCGATCTTCAGGTCGTCCATGGAATGGACCGGTCTGCCGTCGATGGCCAGGATGATGTCGCCCTTCTCAAGACCTGCCTTGCCCGCCTTGCCGTGCGGACTGATGCCGACGATCCGCATCCGGCCCTCTTGCCCGCCCTGTTCCGGTTGTTCCGTCTTGAGCATGATGCCGATCTTGCCCGCCGGTTCCAGGCTCATGGGGGTGACGAACATCAGGTAATCCACCCGGCTGCCCTCTTCGCGGCCGCTCTGCATGCCGTTGTCGGCAATGACCACGCTCTGGCGCACCGGCATCCGTCGCGCCACCCGCGGTGGAATGGCAGAATCCTTGTAGACATGGCCGCTGCCGGCAATGACCACCATCCGTTTTTCCGGATGGTCGTTCAGGTAGCGGACAATGCTTTCGGCCATGGTCTCGTCCCACATGGCCTGGGCCTGGATGAAACCGGGAAAGCTGTCTTTTCCGGCTGAGCCTTTGTGCAGGAGCCGCGCCCTGTCCAGCCGCTGCCGGTAGCCGGGAAGATCCAGGTCCCGCTCCGCGGCCACTGCGCGACGCTGTTCCGGGGTCAGGGAGTCGGTTGAGCCCTTCTTGAAGACCGAGCTGACGATCTCCTTGTCCAGGTTCAGGGCCACCAGCGGGATGGCGTGTTTCCTGGCATACTCGATGATGTCCCTGTACATCCGGTAGTCGTATCCCCAGACCGAAAAGTACCGTGAGGCCTTCAGAAATTCCCGCTCATCCGTTATCTCGCCGCTGATGTACCTGTCGAGCGCCTGCTGGGAGGAGCGGGGAAACATCTCCAGGCCGATGGCCAGTTCCGGGTCGCGGGCGTGCAGGGCCTGGATGATCTGCAGCTGCAGCATGTGGTCTGCAAAATCGGTGTGGTGCTCGCCCGCGTAGACGACACGACTTGCTGCCAGATCGTCGATGATGGCGTCAAAGTCCCTGATGCTGCGGACCGGGATTCCCGAAGGCGGTGGCAGCAGTTCCCGGATCATACCGTTATCCGAGGGGCGGATCCGTTTATCCCGGATTCTGCCGGCCTCGAAGTGGAGATACCCGTATTTTCCGTAGTGGCGGATCTTGGGCAGGGCCGCCCTGGTCTCCTGTGCCGAACTGCTGCTGACCAGGACCATGGTCCGTTCGGGCGCCAGGGGGTTGCTGCGTACGTCCAGGGTGAAGCCCGATCCGGGATGCTCCGGGTCGGCATAGAGGGTGCGGGCTGCATCGCAGCTGCCGGCAAAGAGATAGTCTGCTCCGGCAAGCTCGCTGTTCTTCAGTTCGCTGCAGGGGACGGTGGCGGCGCCCTTCTTTTCCAGGTAGCTGACCAGGGGCGCATATATCGCGCGCTGGTCCTCGTCCTGTGTCAGCACCACTTTGCGCCTGGCGGCGCCGGCGAACCGTTCCCAGGCCGGCGGAATTTCTTTCGCCGCCGGCCTGCGCATCAGGTCATAGTCCGGATCGATGATCAGCTCTGTCGGCAGGTCCTCGCTGTGGAGCGTGAATTCCTTATCCGCGCTGTCCGTGGCCAGGCGTGTGTTCATGGTCCCGGTCAGGGTCCTGATCCGGACCGGAACATCGAGCCGGTAGGGATTCTCCGTTTTCTGCAGGAGATGGAAACGGATGGCAGCCTCTCCCTTGTCCTGGTCCAGAACGATGTCGCGGACGGCGAGATCCGGAATGTCGGGCCTGGTGAGCCACTGGTTGAAAAAAGGCGCCAGGTCGGTGGCGGCGGTCCGGGTGAAAATCTGTTCGATATCCTTCCAGCCGGCCTGTTTCCAGCGCATCTCGCTGTACAAGGCCTGCAGGCCCCGGCGGAATTTTTCTGTTCCGATTCTTTTCTCCAGCATATGAAAGACCATGGCCCCCTTGTCATAGCCTATGGCGCGGACCTTTTTCGCCATGGGCTGGGAGTCGCTGGCATTGCGGAATCCGGCCAGTGACATGGTATTGTCCGCATGGACGTAGGCATCGTAGCGCAGGAGCTGTTCTTTCCGGTAGAGGGCACCTTCACCCCGGTCCGCGGCATAGCGCTGATCGGCCAGGTAGGTGGTCAGTCCCTCGCACCAGTTGCCGCTGTCGGGATCCAGGAAGATCGAGTTGCCGAACCAGGAGTGGAGGATCTCGTGGCCCAGCGAGGTGTCCTTGATAAAGGGCAGGCGGACCACGGCCTGGCCGAGCAGGGTGAAGGTGGGCATGCCGTAGCCGGTGGGCAACCGGTTCTCGACAATGGTGTAGCGGCGGTAGGGGAAGGGACCGATCAGCTGTTCGTAGCGCTGGATATAGCCGGCGGCCTTTTCCAGGTATTCCCTGGCAAGGGAAGCGTCCTCGGGAAAGAAATAGGTGAAGAGGGTCAGACCGGAGACCTTGCGGGAACGGACCAGGTAGGGGCCGGCGACAAAGTGGATGGAGGGCAGGGGATGGGCAAAGCTGGAGCGGAAGCGGACCACGTTGCCGTCTTTTTGCTCGCTGATCTCCGATGCCTCGGTGATACCGGTAAACCCGGCCGGCAGCACGGCCTCCACGGAGTAGAGCATGTCGCGCTCAGGCAGGGGGTGCCAGAACCCGGCCAGAGTTATGCCGTCCGTGTCGACCCGGTTGTCGCCGGTCGGTGGGCGGCCTGATACCAGCCGCCAGGAAATGAAGAGCCGGCGTGGCCGGTCAGAGGCGGGCAGCCTGATGATGTTGTCTCTGCCCGGTTTGACCAGCAGGGGCGTCGTGTCGTCCTCTTCCAGCACGCCGCCGGTTACCTCCAGGGGGCCGCAGTGGAGGACCAGGGGCGTGCCGGGCGGCAGGGTGATCCGGGAGGTGCCCAGTACCGTCCGCCCGGCCAGGTCAAAGCTGAGGGCGATGGAGTGGGTGGGGGCCTGCGGGGGATTCGTTGCGCCGCTGTCGGCAGGGGCCGACATGGCGGACAGGGTCAGGACGCAGGCAGAGAGCAGGGACAGGAAAAAGGCGTGCGGTTTCATGGCTGTCGAACCGGTAGGGCCGGGCCGTGCTGGCCCTGGCCGGGGAAAATGATGTGCTGCTGAACTATTGCAGGTGAACAGTGTATTTATTGAAGCGATATGGTAATCATTTCCTGGAAAAAGAAAAGGCCTATCCCGGCAGCTGCTGGTTTTCCCCCGGCTCCGGACACGGCTGCAATCGATCCCCGGCCGGTGGTCATGCGAGTACCGCAGCCGGAGACAAGCGGAGAAATGGAATGGACAGGTTGTCTTTCACCACCTTGCATCTGCTGGCACTCCTGGTCCTGCTGCCAGGGCTCCTGTGGGCGGGGTCACCGGACCTGGACCCGGCCGGCGCCCGGGACGCGGGAATGGCGGCCGGGATGGAAACCTCTTTGCCGGAGCCCGGCCTTGCGGTTCTCTACATTGATGGATTTTTCCGAAACATAGACCAGATGCCTGCCGGGACAGACGCTTTCCGCCGGGGCAGACGGGGTGCGCCCGTGCTCCTGCTCGACCATAAGGGGGGCAGGCAGGACCCGGTTTTTGCCAGCGGCCGCAGCCGCGGGGTGGGTATGATCCTGACCGGCCTGCTGCGCCTGGATACGCCCGGGACCTACCGCTGGCAGGCCCTTGCCAACGACGGAATCCGGATGACGGCAGGTGGCCGTCTGCTCTTTGAAGACCCGGGCGTGCACGGTGACCGGCTGACCCCCGTGGGCCAGTTGCAGGTCGCGCGGCCGGGCTGGTACCCGGTCACCATCCTCTACTTCCAGCGCAAGGGCACCTCGGCCCTCAGGTTGTTCTGGCAGCCGCCGGGGGCCCCTGCCTTCAGCCTGGTGCCCGCGTCCGTTTTCTGGCACCGGGGGGACGCCCGGCGCAACTGATCACAGGGTTGCTGACTCGTTGTTGGCACATCCTCAACACTGGACGTTGGCACAGGTGCCCCGAATCTGCCCAGGCGCGCCTATTCGCTCTACCCCCGGTATGCGGAGCGGCGCGACCGTGCAGAGTCTGGGTGCCTGTGGCGGCTTGCCACCCGGTGACGGTCGGTGTCCCCCATGATTTCGGTTGACAAGAAGCGGTTCTTCATTGTAGGTCTGAAAAATTTTTTATCCTTCCCTTCTGCCCGAGGAGTGTGACAATGGCCCGGTTTCGCATCAAGACCATGAACGCGATCGCCCCGGAGGGGCTGGCCCTGTTCAACGGCAACTACTCCATTGATCCGGAAGAGGAGAACCCGCACGGACTCGTGGTGCGGAGTTCGTCCGTGGACCTGGATCGTTTTCCGGCCCTGCTGGCCGTAGCCCGGGCCGGGGCCGGGGTCAACAACATCCCCGTGGACGAGGCCACGGACCGCGGCATCTGCGTCTTCAACACGCCCGGCGCCAATGCCAATGCCGTGGTGGAGCTGGTCTTCACCATGCTCGGCATCTGGCTGCGCAACGTCTTCCAGGGGATAACCTTCTGCCAGGGGCTGACCGGCCTGTCCGGTGAGGCGCTCAACCGGGAGGTGGAAGAACGGAAGAAGCGGTTTAGGGGCGTGGAGATGGCCGGCAAGACCCTGGGCGTGATCGGGCTCGGCCAAATCGGTGTCCGGGTGGCCAATACCGGCGTCCATCACCGGATGCGGGTGCTCGGCTTTGATCCCTTTCCGGTGATGGCCAATATCCATCAGCTTTCGCCCGAGGTCGAGCTGGCCCGCTCCCGCAGAGAGGTGCTTGCCCGGGCCGACTATGTCAGTGTCCATGTGCCCCTGAACAAGAGCACCACCGGCCTGGTCTCCACCGGGTTCCTGGAGGCCATGAAGGAGGGAGCGGTGCTCATCAACTACTCCCGCGGGCCTGTTGTCGACGAGGAGGCGGTGCTCTCCGCCCTGGCCGACGGCAGGCTGCAGGGGCATATCACGGACTTTCCCTCGGAGCGGCTGATCGGCCATGACCGGATACTGGTCTCCCCCCATCTCGGCGCCTCGACGACCGAGTCCGAGGAGAACTGCGCGGTCATGGCGGTGCGGGAGTTGAAGAACTACCTGGAGTACGGAAATATCACCCACAGTGTCAACTTTCCCAACGTGGAGAATATCCCCACGGTCCGGGTCCATACCCGCCTCATCATGATCAACCGCGATGAGCCGGGCATGATCGGCCTGGTGACCAACATCCTGGGCCGGCACAGGATCAATATCATGAGCTACACCAACGAGAGCAACGGCACCATCGGCTACAATATCATCGACTGCGAAGGACCGGTTCCCGGGGAGGTCTGCCGCGAGATCGAGGACAACGACGGCGTGATCAGGACCCGGGTCATCGCCTTCAAGTGACCCGCGGCCGCAGTGGAGCCGTTGCCACATCACTTTTACTGACAGGGAGATTGTTTTATGGGCATGACAGTTGCTGAAAAGATACTGGCCGCACACCTGGTGGAGGGTGAGCTGAACAAGGGGCAGGAGATCGCCCTCAGGATAGACCAGACCCTGACCCAGGATGCCACCGGCACCATGGCGTATCTCGAGTTCGAGGCCATCGGCATTCCCCGGGTCCGGACCGAGCTCTCGGTGAGCTACGTGGATCACAACCTGATCCAGTCGGATTTCAAGAACGCCGATGACCATATCTTCCTCCAGGGTGTGGCGCGCAGGTTCGGTCTCTATTTCTCGCCGCCCGGCAACGGCATCTGTCACCAGGTCCACCTGGAGCGGTTCGGGGTGCCGGGCAAGACCCTGCTCGGCTCGGATTCCCATACTCCCACCGGCGGCGGCCTGGGCATGCTGGCCATGGGCGCCGGCGGTCTTGACGTGGCCATGGCCATGGCCGGCAAGCCCTTCTACCTGGTCATGCCCGGGATCTACGGCATCCGGCTGACCGGAAAGCTGCAGCCCTGGGTGGCGGCCCGTGACGTGCTCCTGGAGATCCTGCGCAGGCTCACGGTCAAGGGCGGGGTGGGCTATATCATGGAGTATTTCGGTCCCGGCGTGGCCGAGCTCAGTGTCACCGACCGGGCCACGATCACCAACTTCGGCGCCGAGCTGGGTGCCACCACCTCGGTCTTTCCCTCGGATGAGAATACGCGGAAGTTCCTGGCCGCCCAGGGCCGCGCCGACCAATGGCAGGAGCTGACCGCCGATCCGGACGCCGAGTATGACCAGGTTCTGGAGATCGACATGTCCACCTTGGAGCCGATGATCGCCTGCCCCTCGTCGCCGGACAACGTGGTTCCGGTGCGCGAGGTCGCCGGCAGGCCCGTGGCCCAGGTCCTGGTCGGATCCTGCACCAACTCCTCCCTGCGCGACCTGACCGCGGTGGCCTCCATTCTCAAGGACCGGGAGGTGAGCCGCGATGTCAGTTTCGAGGTCAACCCCGGCAGCCGCCAGGCCCTGGAGAACCTGACCGCCCAGGGTAACCTGCTGCCCCTGCTCAAGGCCGGCGCCCGGGTACACCAGTCGGGCTGCCTCGGCTGCATCGGCATGGGCCAGGCGCCGCCCAGCGGCATGATCTCCCTGCGTACCTTTTCCCGCAATTTCCCGGGCCGCAGCGGCAACCAGGGAGACAAGGTCTATCTCTGCAGCCCGGAGGTGGCCGTGGCCTCCGCCATCCGCGGCGTGATCACCGATCCCCGCGACCTGGGCGAGTATCCCGACTTCGACCTGCCCGAGACCTACCTGCCCGGTGACGAGCGGATCGAGACGCCGTGGCCCGAGGACGCCGAGGTCGAGATCATCCGCGGGCCCAACATCGCGCCGTTTCCGGAATTCGAGCCCCTGCCCGAGACCTGGCGCGGCCGGGTCATGCTCAAGGTGGAGGACAACATCACCACCGATCACATCATGCCGGCCGGGGCCAGGATCCTGCCGCTGCGTTCCAATATCCCGGCCATCAGCGAGTACGTGTTCAGCTCCATTTCCGAGTCCTTTGCCCGCGAGATGAAGGCGGCCATGGCCGAGGGTATTCACGGCGCCGTGGTCGGGGGAGAAAACTACGGCCAGGGATCGAGCCGTGAGCATGCGGCGCTCGCGCCCCGCTACCTGGGGGTGGATGTCAAGCTGGTCAAGAGTTTTGCCCGCATCCACAAGGCCAACCTGATCAATTTCGGCATCGTGCCGCTCACCTTTGCCGATCCCGATGACTTTGACCGGGTGGAGCAGGGCGCGGAGATCGTGATTCCCGGTATTCGCGAGGCCCTGCTGGGGGGCAGCGACACCCTGGCCGTGGAGATCGGCGGCAGGCCGATCACTGCCCGGATCGAGCTCTCTGCCCGGCACCGGGAGATCCTTGCCGCCGGCGGCCTGCTCAACTGGGCCCGGGGTGAGTAAAAAGTATCCAGTTACAGGAAGGAATTGAAACCAGTGGCTAAAAATTATACTTCTGGCTAGTATGCTGATTTTAATTCGTAAATTGCATGCTTCAGTCCGGAAGATCCCGCTTTTCGTAAAAATTATTGAACTTTTGCCGGGCCGGTTCCGGTGGGTTCGGGATGGGAATGACTGCTAACCTGCCAGATTTGTTGTGCTTGTTGATAGTAGCATGTTTTTTTTCCTGTTGGCACGTTGCGTGCATATTCAAAGGTAATTCTTCATCTCTTCTCTCCTTTTCCGGCTTGACCGCGCCATGGTCAAGCCGGTTTTTTTTTGATACCGTACCCTCGTTCTCGCGCCGCTTGCGCTGCAGCGGCACGTTCAGGTAATGGCCCTTTTCCTCCCTGGGTGTATCTGCTTCCGCGGGCACACAGGGTTCAGCGCTTCGGCCATGTCTCTTTGCCAAAGCATCTTCCGGTTCTTTTTCAATGCAGCTTGATTCCTCAACAGTTGTTCTCGTCCGCTGCCGTGACTACCGGGCCCCGCGCCTCGAGGCGGTCCTGGAGCAGGTGCTGACCCGCGTCGGCTGCCCCCGTGATCTCTCGTCCAGGAACGTCCTGCTCAAGCCCAACCTGATCACGGCCAGACATGGTTCCCTGGCCTGCACCGAGGGACGTTTCATCGTCGCCGCCGCAACCTGCCTCGTCGAGCGGGGAGCCAGGGTCGTGGTGGGGGATTCACCCGCTTTTGGCACCGCATCCGGGACCCTGGACCGGATCGGTGTCCTGGAAGATCTCCGCCGCCTGGGGGTCGGGGTGTCGGATTTCAGGAGGATACGCAGGGTGCGACTGCCCTCGGGCGCCACGGCCGGGCTTGCCGCCCGCGCCCTGGAGTGTGACCTGCTCGTCAACCTGCCCCGGGTCAAGGCCCATGCCCAGACCCGGGTGACGCTCGCGGTGAAGAACTGTTTCGGCTGCCTGGTCGGCCTGCGCAAGCCCTGGTGGCACATGGCGCATGGTGGCGCCCATGGTCGGTTCGCCGACCTGCTGGTGGAGCTTCTTGCCGTGCTCCCGGCCAGCCTGACCCTGGTGGACGGGATCGTGGCCATGCACGAGACCGGCCCTGTACGGGGCCGTCCTTTTCCCCTGGCCCTGGTCGCGGGCGGCGCCAATCCCGTGGCCGTGGATACGGCCCTTTTGCGCGTTCTCGGCCTTGATCCCGAACTCTCCCCTCTCTGGCAGGCCTGCCGGCGTGCGGAAACAGGAGGCCTGCGCTGCGGGGAGCTGGACTTTCCCCTTCTCCGGCCCGGGGAGGTGCGGCCGGAAGGCTTCCTGGTGCCTGAAACCCTGAACCCGATCCGTTTCAGCCTGATGCGATTTGCCCGCAGTACGGTCCGACGGCTTTTGCATGGCCATGACAACCGACAGGGAGCCTGAGCATTTGCTTGCAAAGAGACGGCGTGCACGGTACATTTCATGATCTTTTCAACCGGCCCCGCCGGCTGCGGCCGCTTGCAGAAGCGGGACGACGCTGTACAATCCTGCCGCCAGGCGCAGTATTGCAAGTTGACTTTTCAGCTACTTCTTCACCAGGTGAATACATGTTCGGGTTACAGGGAAAGGTTGCACTCATAACCGGTGGTTCCAGGGGGATCGGGCGGGCCATTGCCATCCGGTTGGCGGAAAACGGTGTCAACATCGTGGTCAACTACGTTCGTCACCGCCGGGATGCGGAGGAAACCGTGGCCGCGGTCCGGGCCAGGGGGGTCGAATGTCTTGCCATCAAGGCCAACGTGGCCAGGGAGGAGGATGTGGCCCGGATGTTTGACGGGATCCGGGAATCCTACAACCGGCTCGATATCCTGGTCAGCAATGCGGCCTCCGGGGTTCTCAAGCCGGCCATGGAACTGACCACCCGCCACTGGAACTGGGCCATGGACATCAATGCCCGTGCCCTGCTTGCCCTGGCCCAGCACGCCGTGCCCATGATGGAACGTGGTGGCCGGATCATGGCGGTCTCGAGTCTCGGTGCTGTCCGGGCCGTGCCCAACTATACGGTGGTCGGGGCCTCCAAGGCGGCCCTTGAGTCCCTGGTCCGGCACCTGGCCGTGGAACTCGGGCCAAGGGGCATCCTTGTCAACACCATCAGCGCCGGTGTGGTGGATACCGATGCCCTGAAAAAGTTTCCCAACCGGGACCAGATAATTTCGCAGTCCCTGGAGCGCACCCCCATGGGCCGGCTGACCACGCCCGATGACGTGGCGAACCTGGCGCTGTTTCTCTGCAGTGACCTGGCCTCCATGATTCACGGCCAGGTGGTGGTGGTGGACGGCGGGTATGCCATTCAGGGGTGAGCGTTCCGGATGACCCGGCAGAGACATTCGAAGATGGCCGTTATGGCACCATAGAGCAACAGGGCGGTCAGAAGGGAAGGCCAGGTCGATGAGTCGGCATGGATCAGCCGCTGGACGGGCCGGTAGAGGGCGGCTGCAAAGCCCGATGCGTGCAGCATCCAGAACCCGGGAAAGGTCAGGCCCAGTACCAGGTAGAAGCTCTGTCGGATAAATCTCATTGCCTGGCCTGCCTCCGGTTCCCCTTGTCTCCCATGCGGCCCGCGGACACGGAGTATGTCGCTGCAAAAGCCGTATCTCCTGCCAGTCAATACCATGGCGGCCGGTGCTCCTGCAAGCCCTGTTTCCCTGTTCCCGGGCAGCCGTTTCTCTCCTGCCGATCCCTCTTTTTTCTCCCTCAACCCGAAAATAATGCTATTTGTGTTGAATTTGTTCGAGGGGTTTTGTAGTTATAAAAAATTCAGCCTGGTTGTTTTTTTGGGGATTGAGGATGCCTGTGCCGGGCCTGCCCCAAGCCTAGCTCTCCGGTGTGGCCATCAGATCACCGGGTATTGCAGACATCGTTATTCATTCGTATGGCCCTGGACCTGCTCCTGGCCATGTTGCCATTGTTTTTCTGGAGGAATCCTTGATTATGGACACGACATTCACCTCGAAAGTTTTCGATACTGAAACCATCCGCCTTGCCGAGACCGAGGAGACCATCGTCCGCGGTGGCCGGGACAAGTTCCCCCTGCTGCCTGCCGCCTTCGAGGGCATTCGCCAGATAGGCGTCATCGGCTGGGGCTCCCAGGGACCGGCCCAGGCCCAGAATCTCCGTGATTCGCTGGAGGGGACCGATATCCGGGTCAAGGTCGGACTGCGCGAGGGCAGCGGTTCCATGGCTTCCGCCCGCGAGGCCGGTTTCACCGAGGAGAGTGGCACGCTCGGCGAGATGTATGCGGTTATCGGCGAGTCGGACATGGTGATCCTGCTGATCTCCGATGCGGCCCAGGTGGAAAATTATCAGAAGATCTTCGCCTCCATGAAGGATGGCGCCACCCTGGGGCTGTCGCACGGCTTCCTGCTGGGATACCTCGAGAGCGTGGGCGAGAAGTTCCCCGCCGGCATGAACGTGATTGGGGTCTGCCCCAAGGGCATGGGGCCGTCGGTGCGCAGGTTGTACGTCCAGGGCAAGGAGATCAACGGCGCCGGCATCAACTGTTCCTTTGCCGTGGAGCAGGATATCGACGGCCGTGCCACGGATCAGGCCCTGGGCTGGGCCATCGGCCTGGGCGCGCCCTACGTGTTCAAGACCACGCTCGGCTACGAGTACCGGTCCGACATCTTTGGTGAGCGCGGTATCCTGCTCGGTGCGGTGCACGGCATCTCCGAGGCCATGTACCGGCGGCTGGTCATGGAAAAGGGCCTGGGCGAAAAGGAGGCCTTCATCGCCACGGTGGAGAATATCACCGGCCCGCTTTCCAGGACCATCTCCCACGAAGGTATTATCGCGGTCTACAACCGGCTCGACGACGAGGGTAAAAAAACCTTTGAGCGCATGTATTCGGCCGCCTACCATCCGGCCTTCGAGATCCTGCTCGAGATATACGACGAGGTCTCCAGCGGCAACGAGATCCGTTCCGTGGTCATGGCCGGTAAGCGGTTCGACCGCTATCCCATGGGCAGGATCGACGGCACCCGCATGTGGCGCATCGGCGAGGAGGTCCGGGCCGAGCGCTCCGGTGAGCCTGAACTCAATCCCGAGACCGCCGGTCTCTACTGTGCGGTGATGATGGCCCAGATCGACCTGCTGCTGGAAAAGGGCCACTGCTACAGCGAGGTCTGCAACGAGTCGGTGATCGAGGCGGTCGACTCCCTCAACCCCTACATGCACTTCAAGGGTGTGGCCCACATGGTGGACAACTGCTCCACCACGGCCCGGCTCGGCTCGCGCAAGTGGGCGCCGCGTTTTGACTACAACATCATGCAGCAGGCCTTTGTCGATTTCGACGGCGGCAAGGAGGCGAACCAGGATCTGGTCGGGGCCTTCCGCGGCCACAAGATCCACGACGTGCTGGCCACCGTGGCCACCATGCGTCCCTCGGTCGATATCTCGCTTACCGAGTAGGGGGATTCCGGGCCGGCCGCACTCCCGGCAGGCTGCCGTCCCATGACCGCAATGAAACCCGACTTCCAGGAATATATCCGCAACCACGTTGTCCTGGCCGACGGTGCCCTGGGCTCCTATCTCTTTGAAAAGGGTGTGGAGCGCGGCCGCAACCTGGACCTGCTCAACCTGCAGGCGCCGGATATCATCTTCAGTGCCCACGAGGAATACATCCGGGCCGGCAGCCAGCTCATCGAGACCAACACCTTTGGCGCCAACCGGTTCAAGCTGCGCGAGGCCGGCGCCGAGGACCGGGTGCGGGAGATCAACCGGGCCGGCGCCGCCATTGCGGTCAAGGCGGCCGGGCACCAGGTCTATGTCGCCGGCTCCATCGGGCCCTCCGGGGTCGGTTTTCCCCAGGACGAAGACGATGTGGGGCCGGAGGAGATCCGGGATGCTTTCCGGGAGCAGGTGATCGGTCTGGCCGAGGGCGGGGTGGATCTCCTGATCATCGAGACCTTCCGCAACCTGGAGGAGATCCTGCTGGCCATCGGGGTGGCCCGCGAGGAGGCGCCGGAGCTGCCCATTATCGCCCAGATGGTCTTCCCGGCCCGGGCCATGACCGTGCGCGGCGACGATGCGCTCGGCTGCGGCATCAGGATGCGTGATGCCGGGGCCGCGGTGGTGGGGACCAACTGCGGCCGCGGCATCGACGCCATGGTGACCGCCATCGGCCGCATGTCGTCCCTGGCCGGGGACGGGGTGCCGCTGTCGGCCTTTCCCAATGCCGGCATGCCGGAGATGGTGGGCCACCGTATGATCTACCCGGCCCAGCCGGCCTACATGGCCGCCCGGGCCAGGGAGATGATCAAGTTCGGGGTCCATCTCATCGGCGGCTGCTGCGGCACCACGCCGGCCCATGTCCAGGAGTTCCGTTCCGTGCTCCGGATCAGGCCGGTCCGGGTCCGCGGCGAGGTGCTGCCGGCCGCGACACGGGAGACCAGGGAGTCCGGACCTTCCCGGCCCGGTGGCTTCCTCTCCGGCCTGCAGCCCGGCCGGCTGCCGATCATCGTCGAGCTGGATCCGCCCACCCATCTCGACGTGGAGCCCGTGCTCCAGGGAGCGGAACGGCTCGCCGACGTCGGTGTGGATGCCATTTCCCTGGGCGAGAATCCCCTGGCCATCCTGCGGACCGGTAACCTGGGCATGGCGACCCTGATCAGGAACCGGACCGGGATCCAGACCATCATCCACCAGACCGGCCGGGACCTCAACGCCCTGGGGTTGCAGTCCAGGATGATGGAGGCGCACCTGCTGGGCATCGAGGCCGTGCTTGCGGTCAGCGGC
The DNA here is from genome assembly GCA_011051875.1 of Desulfobulbus sp. Classification (GTDB taxonomy): domain Bacteria; phylum Desulfobacterota; class Desulfobulbia; order Desulfobulbales; family Desulfobulbaceae; genus DRKI01. The sequence goes on from DRKI01000053.1 coordinate 63,558, forward strand.
GATTCGGCCAGCGGCACCGACCAGCCCGGTGTCTCCGGCGTTTTCGACCTGCGCTCACCCGGCCTGATCGCCATGCTCGACGGCCTGAACCGGGGAGTGAACCTGGCCGGCCGCCCGATCAAGAAGGCAACCAACTTCTCCATCGGTGCCGCCTTCAGCTTCAGGCCGGCCAGCCCGGGCGTCCAGATCGGGCGCCTGGAGAAAAAAGCCGCCCTGGGCGCCCGTTTCGCCATGACCCAGCCCCTCTTCTCCCGCCGGGTGGTGGAGCAGATGATGGAGCAGGTGGCGCACCTGGACATCCTCGTCTTTCCCGGGATCTTTCCCCTTATTTCGGCCAGGAATGCCGAGTTTCTCCACAACGAGGTCCCCGGCATCCTGGTGCCGGACCGGCTGCGGAAGAAGCTGGCCGGATATGACCAGATGGAGGATCAGCGCAAGGCGGCACTCGACCACACCCGGCAGCTTGTCGCCGATATAGGCCACTTTGTCGATGGCCTCTACCTGATCAGCCCCCTCAACAAGTGGAATATTGTCCTTGAGTTCGTCATCCAGGCAAGGGAGGGGGGATGGCGGGGCAGCGGCCGGGCGGACCGGTATGCCGGAGCGTCGGAACAGCAGCAGGCCGCGGACCGGTGACCGGTCCGGATCACCAGCAATCAACAAACATGTTCTTGTGAACAAGGAGCAACCGCACCATGAGCAGTCATCTCTTTACCTCTGAATCTGTTTCCGAAGGGCACCCGGACAAGGTCGCCGACCAGATCTCCGATGCCATCCTCGATGCCATCCTGGCCCAGGATACCGCTGCCCGCGTGGCCTGTGAGAGCCTGGTCACCACCGGCCTGGCCCTGATCGCCGGCGAGATCACCACCACGGCCTGGGTGGATATGCCCGACATCGTCCGCCAGACCATCCGCGAGATCGGCTACAACTCCTCGGAGATGGGCTTTGACTGGCAGTCCTGCGCCGTGCTTACCTCCATCGACAAGCAGTCGCCCGACATCGCCCAGGGCGTGAACGAGGGATC
>DRKI01000054.1 GCA_011051875.1 Desulfobulbus sp.
AGTTTCCAGGTCGATCCGCCGGCAGCGCCGCCAGCGGGCGATATCGAGACAGCAGAGGCCTATGGCAGGCGGGTGGCCGAGATCACCCGGCAGTTTGTCCGCGGCCGGGGCTGAAGAGGTACGGCCGGGAGAAAAGACGGCCGTCCGAAAGGGGGAACTGCCGGATGAGTGAAAAGGAAGGCTGCGTGGATCGCGGCATGCTGCAACATACGGCACGCATGGATGGCGGAGGAGCAGGGATTCGAACCCTGGGTGGAGTTACCCCCACAACGGTTTTCGAGACCGTCCCGTTCAGCCGCTCCGGCACTCCTCCGCAGTCGCTGTATTGATACCCGGTAATCACCGAGTCGTCAAGAAAAGGCCTTGCGCCATTGACAGATAGACCCGCCCTGTTTACAATCGGCCAACATCGCGAAAGTACGTGGAGACAGCAAATGTCCCGTCAACAACGCCTTTCCCTGCCCCTCTTTTTTCTGGTTGTTTTCCTGCCTGTACTCCTGGGCGGCTGCGCCGGGATGCGGCACCACATCGAACGTCCCATGGTCTCGCTGGCCGATATCCGGCTCCGGGAGGTCAAGGCCCTGGAGAGTGCGTTCCTGGTCGAGGTGCGGATCATGAATCCCAACGATGTGGCGCTCGATATCCGGGGGATCAGTTGCGATCTCAAGATCAACGGCCATCCCTTTGCCACCGGCCTGAGCGGTGAGCACCACCGCATCCCCGCCTATGGCAGCGCGGTGGTCACGGTGCCGGTTTATGCCTCCATGGTCGGCATGGTCTCCTCGGTCCTGCAGGCCGTCCAGGGCACCGGTGCAAAGGGAGAGCCACGGAATTTCAGGTATTCCCTGACCGGCAAGGTCCGCCTGGGCGGCAACGTACTGGAACAGACCGTGCCGTTTGAGGCCAGCGGTACCCTGCCGTCGCTGGAGACCGGCCCGGGACCGGCATGAAACAAGCTGTTCCGGCTCCGCCTGTCTCCGGTCCGGTTGCCTGAAGGCCGGACAATGAATAATTTATAGCTGGCCGAGGATTCCCTTTGCTGGTAAGATCCCCCTGCCGGCAACTACCCTGTGGTCCTGCCGAAGGACAGCGACCACCCGGGAAGGAGGTGAACAGGCGATGTTGACGCGAGAACAGGGCCAGGTCCTGGTGCGGCTGGCCCGGCAGACCATCGAGGAACAGGTGGGGCTTGCGCCCACGGACCCGGTCCGGCCGGAAGAGCTTGCCGACCCGGCATTGCAAGAGCGGCGCGGGGTCTTTGTCACCCTCAACAAGCGGGGCATGCTGCGGGGCTGTATCGGCTCCCTGGTCGGGGTCGAGCCCCTGGTGGAAGGGGTCCGCAGGAACGCCATCAACGCGGCCTTCCATGACCACCGCTTTCCCATGGTTTCAGCCGACGAGGTCCCGGAGCTGGAGATCGAGGTCTCGGTCCTCACCCCCCCCAGGCCGCTCGCCTACAGCGACGGGGACGACCTGGTCCGCAAACTGCGGCCCCACGAGGACGGCGTGATCATCAGGGCGGCAGGCGGCGCCAGCGCCACCTTCCTGCCGCAGGTCTGGGAGCAGCTGCCGGTACCCGAGGTCTTCCTGGGCCATCTCTGCCGCAAGGCCGGCCTGCCCGAGGACTTCTGGCGCAGTGGCGGGCTGGCCGTGGAGACCTACCAGGTCCAATATTTCAAGGAAGAGCACCATAACCTACACGACCGATGAAAGAGATCTTCTTACCTCCGGAGCTTTCCCGTGAAATCTCCGAAATATACGAGGCTCTGCAGGAGGACTACGTCCAGGTGGCCGACACGATCGGCCTTACCTGCGGCAGCTGCTCCGACAACTGCTGCGACTCGTACTTTCTCCACTATACCTATTGCGAATGGGCCTACCTGTGGGAGGGCATCCGGATGCTGGATGACGACCTCCTCGACCGGATCATGACCCGGGCCGAGGAGTACGTGGCCCGGAGCAGGGAACTGCTGGATCGTGATGAACGGCCGGTGCTGATGTGCCCTCTCAACGAGGACGGGCTTTGCGTCCTCTACTCGCACCGGATGCTGATCTGCCGCATGCACGGTATCCCGGCCACCCTGACCAGGCCGGACGGCCAGTTGCTGCGCTTTCCCGGCTGTTTCCGCTGCCAGGAAATCGTCAGCGAAAAGTATGAAAGCGAGGCCGATGCGCCGGCCATGGACCGGACCCTGCTCTTCCGCCGCCTGGCCGGCCTGGAGTCGCGACTGCTGGGTGAACGGCGCCATCTCTTTCCCAAGGTCCGCAAGACCATTGCCGAGATGATCGTCGAGGGTCCGCCCCGGGTGGCGACACCTCGCTGCGAACAGCCGGCCGAGCCCGTCTCTCCGGGTGGCTCCCGGCCCGCCCCGTGACACCGTTCCGCGCAGCATGACAGCCGGGACGGCACCTCCCGCAATCCCATGCGCAATCACGGCAGGAGCCCGGGGTCCGGCCGCTCCTGCTCCAGGTACACGACATCGACCCAGGACAGCATGACCTCCCTGATCACCACATCGCTTGACAAGGTCCTGGCCGGCCGGCGCCTGGACCGCGACACGGCCCTGGCTCTTGCCGCCTGGCCCGAGCCCGAGGAACTCTGGCGCTCCGCCGACGCCATCCGGATCCATTTCCAGGGCAAGCGGTTCCACCTCTGCTCCATCATCAATGCCCGCAGCGGCAACTGCACGGAAGACTGCCGCTTCTGCGCCCAGTCGGCCCGCTACCGCACCAACAGCCCGGTCTATGACCTCATCGATACCGACCAGGCCCTGACCATCGCCCTGGACAACGACCGCTATGGCGTGCACCGGCTCTCCCTGGTCACCAGCGGTCACTCGGTGGACGGTCCCACCCTGGACCGGCTGCAGGAGCTGTACGGTTCCATCAGGGCCCGGACCGGGATGCAGAGCTGCGCCTCCATGGGCTTTCTCACCCCGGAAAAGGCGACGCTGCTGCGGGAGATGGGGGTGAGCCGCTACCATTGCAACCTGGAGACCAGCCGCGACTTCTTCCCCCGCATCTGCACCAGCCACACCTGGGAGGACAAAATCGAGACCCTGCGCCATGCCCGCGCCGCCGGCATGTCACTCTGTTCCGGCGGCATCATCGGCATGGGCGAATCCATGGCCGAACGTATCGACCTGGCCCTGGAACTGCGCGAACTCGGGGTGGACTCGATCCCCATCAACATCCTGACCCCGATCCCGGGCACACCCCTGGCCGACCTGCCGCTGCTCTCCCTTACCGAGGTCCTGACCACCATCGCCCTGTTCCGCTTCCTCAACCCGGAGATCGTCATCCGCATCGCCGGCGGCCGGCAGCAGCTCGGGGGCGACCAGTACCGCTGCTTCACCGCCGGAGCCAACGGCGCCATTGTCGGCAACTACCTGACCACGGCCGGCGCCTCCATCGACGAGGACCTGGCGGCCCTGGCCAGGCTTGGCTACCATTTCCGGGCCGGGGAACCGGCGCTCTCCTGAGACCATGGACCAGCAGAACCTGGAGAGCCTCATCACCTTTGACCGGGATCATCTCTGGCACCCCTACACCTCCATGCGCGATCCCCTGCCGGTCTTGCCGGTGGAGTCAGCGAACGGCGTGCGGATCCGGCTCGCCGACGGCCGCGAACTCATCGACGGCATGTCCTCCTGGTGGGCCGCCATTCACGGCTACTCGCACCCGGCGCTGGTTGCAGCCATGCAGGAGCAGGCCGCGACCATGGCCCACGTCATGTTCGGCGGCCTGACCCATGAACCGGCAGTGGAGCTGGGCCGGCTGCTGCTCGCCATCACCCCGGACCCCCTGACCAGGATCTTTTTCTGCGATTCCGGCTCGGTGAGCGTGGAGGTGGCCCTGAAGATGGCGCTGCAGTACCAGCATGCCCTCGGTGCCCCGCAGAAACACCGGCTGCTCACCGTGCGCGGCGGCTACCACGGCGATACCTTCCACGCCATGTCGGCCTGCGACCCGGTCACCGGCATGCACACCCTCTTTGCCGGCAGCCTGCCCCGACAGCTCTTCGCGCCCAGGCCGGCATGCCGGTTCGGCGAGGCATGGGATCCTGCTGATATCGCGCCCATGGCCGGGCTGCTGGAGCGACACGCGGACGAGGTGGCGGCGGTGATCCTCGAGCCGGTGGTCCAGGGCGCCGGCGGCATGTGGTTCTATCACCCGCAGTACCTGCGCGAGCTGCGCAGGCTCTGCCATCAATACCGCGTGCTCCTGATCCTGGACGAGATCGCCACGGGTTTCGGTCGTACCGGCGCCCTGTTCGCCTGCGAACACGCGGAGGTGGTCCCCGATATCCTCTGCCTGGGCAAGGCCCTGACCGGCGGCTGCCTGACCCTTGCCGCCACCCTGGCAACGGACGAAGTGGCCGGGACCATCTCGGCCGCAAATCCCGGCGCCTTCATGCACGGTCCCACCTTCATGGCCAACCCGCTTGCCTGCCGGGTGGCCCTGGCCTCGGTCCGGCTGCTGCTGGACTCGCCCTGGCAGGATCGAATCCGGGCCATGGAGAAGCAGATGCGGGCGGAACTGGCCCCGGCCGCCGTGCTGCCCGCGGTCCGTGACGTCCGGGTCCTGGGCGGGATCGGCGTGATCGAGACCCGAGAGCCGCTGGCCATGGCCCGGCTGCAGGAATTTTTTGTCGAACGCGGTGTCTGGGTCCGGCCCTTTGGCCGCCTGCTCTACCTAATGCCGCCCTATATCATCAGGAGTGACGAACTGACCAGGCTGACCAGCGCCCTGGTGGCTGCGGCCCGGGAAGGAGAATAGCGCAAATGGCGGTACGACGCGAGGCGGTCAACAAGGTCACCCTGCTCATCCTGGTGGTGACGATCTCGGCCCTGTTCCTGACCATGATCCGGCAGTTCCTGATGCCGATCTTCATGGCCGGCCTGTTCACCGCCCTGGTCAAGCCCATGCACCGGTGGATTACCGGCCGCCTGGGCGGCAGGGAAAACCTTGCCTCCATCCTGACCATCATCGGCATCATCTGCCTGGTCCTGGTACCGCTGGGCCTGCTCACCGGGGTGGTGGTCAACCAGGCCATCCATGTCGGCCAGTCGGTGACCCCCTGGGTGCAGGGCTTCATCAGCGAGCCCTCCTCCATGTCGGTCTACCTGGAGAAGATCCCCTTCTATGACCAGATCCTGCCCTACCGCGACGTGATCATCCGCAAGGCCGGCGAACTGGTGGGCAACCTCTCCTCCTTTCTCATCGATTCCCTCTCCTCGGTCACCCGGCTGACGGTCAATGCCGTGATCTCCTCTGTCATCATGCTCTACGTGATGTTCTATTTCCTGACCATGGGCAGGGTGCTGCTGGTGAAGATCCTCTACTTCCTGCCCCTGGAGGACAGCGAAGAGCAGCGGCTGCTGCACCGTTTCACCTCGGTGGCCGGCGCCACCATCAAGTCGACGCTCATCATCGGCATGATCCAGGGCCTGATCTGCGGCATCGGCTTTGCCCTGGCCGACATCCAGGGCCCGGTGTTCTGGGGCACGGTGATGGCGGTGATGTCCATTATCCCGGCATTCGGCACCGCCATCATCTGGGGTCCGGCCCTGGCCATCCTGGCGCTCACCGGCGACTTCAGGGGCGTGATCATCCTGGCTGTGGTCTGCGGCGGCATTGCCGGTAACCTGGACAACCTGCTCCGGCCGCGCCTGGTGGGCAAGGACACCGAGATGCACGACCTGTTCGTCCTCTTCGGCACCCTCGGCGGTATCGCCATGTTCGGCCTGCTGGGCATCATCATCGGCCCCATTGTCTCGGCCCTGTTCATCACCATCTGGGAGATCTACGGCGACTCCTTCCGCGAGTACCTGCCCGCCGTGCACCTGTTCGGGGAAGAGAACCGGGAACAGGAGACTGCTGCCCAAGCCCCCCCGCCGGACCGGGAACGGGATGCGGACTGATCCCGGAGAGCCCGCTCCTGCCGTGATCTCCCATCGGGCGGTGGCGGGCGTCCCCGCCATGCCCGCTCTGCGGCCACGCGCATTGACTGACCGGAGGCATCAAAAAAAGGCCGGAGGCGTCAATGCCTCCGGCCTGCCTGACATGCCGATCACCTGGTCCCTTCCGGACCGGCCTTGCTCCCGCCACCTGCCGTGCTCCGGCCCGGGTCGCCGGGAGATTGCGCCTCCGGCCTGCCCGCGGCCGTCTCCTTCTTCGGTTCCTCCTTCTTCCGGACCAGCAATTCGCGCCTGGCATCGAGCAGCGGCGCGAGCTGCCAGCCGGCCACCTTGAAGTAGAGATCCGAATCCGAGGTCTTGAGCACGTACCAGTCTTCCTTTTCCGGCTGGGAGAAGGTGTAGACCCGCTTCCGGTCAGGCAGTTCCACGGTGATGGTCAGTTTCGGCTTGTCCTGCCGGTAGTCGGGCTTCTCCCTGTTGCCGAGAACCGCCTCGATCCGGAGGCCGGCGATCCTGGAGACCAGGGAGCCGACCGGTTCCTTTTTCATGGTTTCATCACTGCCGAGATCCGTGAGCACAAGGGAGTCGTCCTTGCGGACCAGGGTGAATTTCGGCAGCACGATCTTCCTGATCTTCTTTTCGTCCACGGCCAGGAACCGGCGGTCCAGCCAGTCCGTTGCACCGGTGCCGGCATCATGGGCCGAGAACCTGACCGCGAGAATATCGTTGCTGCCGGCCACCCGCACGTGCACCTTGCGAAAACCCGGCGAGGTGCCCACGTAGAGATCGGCCACCGGCTTGTTGTCGTGGAGCAGCACGATATGGCGCTCGAAATCGTCCTTTGCCACCCTGAACCGAACCGCCGCGTCGCGGGTGGTGGCCACGGGCCAACCCTCCTTGAGCCCGGCCAGGGTGTCGAGCAGCGTGGAGACCGCCTCCTGGTCGGCCGGGAATTGATAATAGTCCGGCAGGATCCAGCGGCCATCCTTTTTGACCAGGCGTATTCCGGCCTTGTCGGCACCGGTGATGGTGATCATATCCACCACGCCGGGCTCAAATCCGAGCAGGAGCGCCGTGGGCCGGAAAGGCGCCATCTGCTGCCGGTTCATGTTCAGTGCGATACCCAGGCCCACCTGGGCCACCAGTACCAGTGTCAACAGGATGATGGTCTTTTTCATGGCTCACACCCTCCCTGTGCTGAGAATCCTCTCATAGCGTGCCATGGCCCGCTTCACTGCCATGCGGCGGAAAAGCCAGATCAACCCCAGGCCGACCAGTGCCAGGCCGTAGTTCAGGTACTCCCAGAATATCCGGCTCCTGCGGTCCATGGGCATGAGGGTGCGGGCAAAGTGGCCGCGTCCCCGGATGGAGAGCAGGCCGCGGTCCTCCAGGGACCAGTCCACGGCATTGGCCATGAGCTGTGCCGGCGCCAGGTACTGGCTGTGCATGACACTGGACATCAGCTCCATGGCGGTATCGGTCAGGAACGAGTTGGACGCGAAGAGGATGATCCGCGCCGACTCGGGAGAGCGCTCGATGACCCGGCTGATCACCGGCTCCTCCTTCTTCTTGTTCTTGTCCGCCTCCTTGTCCCCGGCGTCTTTCTTTTTCTTTTCGGCAGACTTGGCCTTTTTCTCGGCCTCCTGCACCAGCGGCGAGGGCTTGCCGGCAAAGGCGGAGGCAAAACGTCCCTCCACCACCACGCCCAGCAGGCGGGAACCCGGCTTGTCGCCCACCTTGAAGCCCAGGTCGCCGTAGCGCTGGAAATCGGGCTGGATATCGAGGGAATCCGAGGTCCAGGAGCGGTCCGAACTGGACAGCAGCCGGATCACCTTCCGCCCCTTGTTCTTTGCCGCATCCACGGTGACGGGCGAGGCCCAGGTCATGGTCAGCTGGCCGATACCGGCGGTGAGCCCGCTCTTCCGGTCCATGCCGTCCGGGCGGATATCGACAAAGTAGGGATAGTTGACCAGCCGTGTCTCGCGCACGGTGAACATCCCCACCTGCCGTTCCATGGGCACGGGAAAGGGCGAGTTCTGTTCGTCGAGTACCATGCTGTCCTGGATGGTGATGCCGTAGCCCCGCAGCCATTCCTCAAGGCCCGAGGTGTACTTCCTGGCACTGAGCCGTCCCTGCAGGGTGACATCGAAGGGCGCACTGGCGATGGCCACGGTACCGCCCTGCATCAGGAACTGGTCAACGGCAAAGAGCTGGGTCCGGTCCAGGTTCTCCGGCGAGGCAAGGAGCAGGAAATCGGCATCTGTCGGCACCCTGCCCTTTTTCAGATCCGTGTCTGTCACCTTGTACTCCCCGGAGAGCTTTTTGCGCAGCCACTGGAACCGCTTGCCGCTGCCGGGCATGCCGAGCTGCGGCATGGGCGGGGACGAGGGCGGCGTGTAGAGGGCGATGGTCTTGAGAAAACCCCGGGAGAACCGCTTCAGGGCCGCGTTCATATTCCGTTCGAGCCCGTCCCTGGACAGATCCTGGGGCAGGGGCACCTGGACCACCTGGCCGTTGTTCTCCATGGTGATGTAGAACCAGAAGGTACGCGGATCAAGCAGGCCAAGGGCCATGGGCCGGAACCCGAACCGCTTGCCGATCTCCCCGGCCACCTTGCCGCCGTCCGCGTCGGGATCAACGATCTCCAGGCTGACCCGGCCGCCGGACTTCTTTTTCAGCCCGGCCGTCACCTCCTCCAGGTCTTTGCGCAGCGGCGCAAGCTCAGGGGGCAGGGCCGCAGCCGGCGAGATGTAGGCGGTGATTCTGACCGGTCCCCGGATATTGGCAAAGAGATTCCCCGATCCCTGGTAGGCATAGAGCACCTTCTTGATTGCCCGGGTGATGTCATATTCGGGGTTGCGCAGGTCCACCTCCAGGCCGGTCTCGCCACGGGCCTTGACCTCGATCAGGTCGCGGAAGCCCAGGGTCTCGAACTGGTCGCCATACTTGACCAGGATATCGAAATAGGAGTTGGTCACCGCGGTCTGGTAGCGGGACGCGGTCTCGAAGGGTACCGGCCGGATGCCGTACTTCTGGCCTGCCTCCTGCTCCAGCTCCGGGTTCTCCTGGGGATCCACGAACTCGACCCGCACCTTGCCGTGTCCGGCCACCTGGTACTCCTTGAGCAGGTCGCGCAACCGCGGCACCAGCGGCGCCAGCAGGGGATGGGTCTGGGCCGAGAAGTAGCCCCGGATGAGGAGGGGCTCACGCAGTCGGGCCAGGTAGCTGCGGCTGGCGTCGGAGATGGAATAGATCCGGCCCCTGGTCAGGTCGATGCGCACAATGTCTATGGGGGCGAGCCAGATGTTGCCGGCCAGGAAGTTGGCCACCAGCAGGATGGTGACCGTCAGCCAGGCCCGGTGGCGGCTGTTGGCCGGATTGTCCTGCCAGCGCAGCCGCTCCAGGCCGTAGACGTTGAGGGCCAGGAACACGCCCACCAGGGAGAGGTAGTAGTAGAGATCGCGCAGGTCGATGACGCCGCGGGTAATGGATTCAAAACGGGAACCGGAGCCGAGGAGATGCAGCAATTCGGTGATCCGGTTGCCGAAAAAGGAGGTGAGCGTATCAGAGCCCAGCAGGTAGAGAACGCTGCAGGCGAGCACGCTGGCGATCAGGCTGATGATCTGGTTCTCGGAACGGACCGAGACATAGAGCCCGATGCTGATATAGGCAGCGGCCAGGAAAAAGGTGGCCAGGTAGCCGCCAAAGACCGGACCCCAGTCCAGGGGCCCCAGGAACGAGACCGTGACCGGCAGCGGCAGGGTGAGGGCCAGGGCCACGGCCACCAGGCCCAGGCAGGCCAGGAACTTGCCCAGCACCAGGGCCAGCGGTCGGGTGGGCGAGGTGAGCAGGAACTCGAGGGTCCCGGCACGGCGTTCCTCGGACCAGGAGCGCATGGTTATGGCCGCGGTGAGGAAGATGAGCAGGATGGGCATCCACTCGAACAGTGGCCGCACATCGGCGATGTTGCGGGCAAAGAAGGTCTCCACCCAGAAGAAGATAAACAGGGTGACCGCCAGGAAAGTTCCAAAGAAGATAAAGGCCACCGGGCTGGCGAAGAACGAGGAAAACTCCTTGCCTGCGATACGCATGATGTTCTTCATGGTCAGATCCTCCCCTCCTGCGCGCTGATTTCACCAAAGATGGTCTCCAGGTCACGGACCTCGGGTCGCAGTTCGAAGAGCTGCCAGCCGCGCTCGGCCAGCAGGGCGGCGATGGAGGCCGAGACCGCATAGCGGTCCGCGTCTTCGGCCAGGACCAGGCCGAAACCGCGGCCATGGCCGTTGACCTGCCCGCCCGCCTCCACCTGTGCCACTCCGGCCATGGCGGCCAGGGCCTCTGCCACCTGGCCGGGCTCGCCGTCGGTGACCAGCCGCAGCCGCTGGCCGGCCTGCAGTTCATCGAGCCTGGCATCCAGGGCCTTTTCCCCATTGCGGATGATCAGGACCCGGCTGCAGACCGCCTGCACCTCCTGCAGGATGTGGGTGGAGATAATTACCGTGGCGCTGGCGGCCAGGTCCCGGATCAGTTGCCGCATCTGCTGGATCTGGGTGGGGTCGAGCCCGTTGGTGGGCTCGTCCAGGATCAGGATCTCCGGCTCGTGGAGGATGGCCTGCGCCACCCCAACCCGCTGCCGGTAGCCCCGGGACAGGGTACTGATAGGCTGGAGTGCCTTCTCCTCCAGGCCGGTGCGGCTGATGGCCGCCCGGATGCGGCCCGGACGCTCCTGCGGTGGTATATCGTGCAGGGCGGCGGCGTAGTCAAGATAGTCCACCACGAACATCTCCGGGTAGACCGGGCAGTTCTCGGGCAGGTAGCCTATACGGCGCTGAATCTGCACCAGGTCGGTCCCGATGTCCAGGCCGTCGATGGTGATGCTGCCCTCGCTGGGCTCGAGATAGCCGGTCAGCATCTTCATGATGGTGGTCTTGCCGGCCCCGTTATGGCCCAGCAGGCCGACGATCTCGCCCTGCCCGATCTCGAACGAGACCCGGTCCACGGCCACGAACTCACCGTATCTCCGCGTCAGGTTGTCTACTTGAATCATGGCTGGTTCTCCTTTGGCACAAGACGGATGGCAGGAGATGGCCGGAAACGGCAGACCGTTCAGGAGCCGCCGGTCTCCTGCTGGTTGGTTTTCATGCAGTGTGGAATACGCGAAACCGCCTGGCTTCGGCCGAGGTTGCGCTTTCGGCATGCCGGACCGGGCCGGAGGCCGTTACTGACCGCGCTTCCGCCGAAGCGATGGCTCAGGCTGAAGAAAAGAGCACAAGATGACAGAGAATGACAGAACCAGGGGAACTCGACTCTACCGGATACTGGCTGGACAGCCGCTTCCGCCCGCTTGCGGGCGGCAGGAACTGGCGGGTGCTGCAATGAACTTCCATGGGTCTGGCCGGGCAACGGGAGGTGGATCCGGTTGCGCCGGAAAACGAATTGATTTTGCAGGGATCAGCCTGGAACTCGATTTCCAGGGAGGAACCATAACCATGCAAACCGTGGTTGACAAGGGCTGGCCTTCTCTTTTTTTATTTCAGGGTCATACAAAGTATTCTGGTTGACGCGATCCCTGTGGGCTGATTTACTGTAAGGGATTCTGGGCGGCGTCCGCACCGGCGGGAACCATCCATGGTGCCGCTGCCCGTCCGCAGCGCTTGAACTCCTGATTTGCCGAGGTCCCCATGTGCGGTTTTTTCGGGATCCATGATCCTGTTGCCGGCTCCCCCCTGCCGGAGGTCGATCTGGGACGGATCCACGCGATCCTGCGCCACCGCGGACCCGATGACCGGGGTGTCTTCCGGACAAATAACGTCCTCCTTGCCTTCAACCGCCTTGCCATCATCGACCTGTCCGACTCGGGTCACCAGCCCATGGCCAATGCCCGCGGCGATATCCACATCGTTTTCAACGGCGAGATCTTCAATTACCTGGAACTGCGGCGGGAGCTGGAACAGAAGGGCCACCGGTTCCGTTCCGGCAGCGACACCGAGGTGATCCTCTGCGCCTACGAGGAGTACGGCACCGGCTGCGTGGCCCGCTTCAACGGCATGTGGGCCTTTGTCATCCACGATGCCCGCCACGGCCGTCTCTTCTGCAGCCGCGACCGGTTCGGCATCAAGCCCTTCTACTATGCCCGCGACGGGGAACGGCTCTACTTTGCCTCCGAGATCAAGGCCCTCCTGGCCGCCGGTGTTCCGGCTGCGCCGGACGAGCCCCAGGTCTTCCGCTACCTGGCCTACGGCCAGCTGGATGTGGACGAGAAGACCATGTTCCGCGGCATCCTGCAGCTGCCGCCGGCCCACTGCCTGGTCCGGGAGAGGGGCGACTGGCGCGTCTGGCGCTGGTGGCGGCTGCCGGATGCGGCAAACACCCTGGACCATGCCATGACGCCCGGCGAAGTGCAGGAGCGCTTCCGGGAACTCTTCTTCAGCGCCGTGGAGCTGCGGCTGCGCAGCGATGTGCCCGTGGGCGCCCTGCTCAGCGGCGGCCTGGACTCCTCGGCCATTGTCTCGGCCATCGACCACCTGGCCCGGACCCGGGGCCCGGGCACGGACATCCGGACGTTCACGGCCAGCTACCCGGAGGCGAGGATCGACGAGTCCGGCTATGCGGCCGAGGTGGTGCGCAGGACCGGCATCGCCAACACCCTGGTCTTTCCCAACTCGCACGGCAACCTGGCCGGGGACATCGCCCGGGTCATCCGGCACCAGGACGAACCGCCCCTGACCATGACCGCCTTTGCCCACTGGTACCTGATGGAGGAGATCGGCAGACAGGGGATCCGGGTCATTCTCAGCGGCCAGGGCGCCGACGAGCTGCTGGCCGGCTACGTGGAGCAGTTTTCCGGCTACTTTCTCGCCGACCTGCTCCTGGCCGGGACCTTTACCCGTTTTCTCAGGGAAGCCGCCCTGCTCCGGCGGCGCAGCAACCTGCCCCTGCGCCTGCTTCTGCTCCAGCTCGGCAAGGCGGCCATGTCGCGCCGTCTTTCCAGCCTGGTCAAGTCGTTGTTCCGGGAACGGGCCATCCAGCACCTGGACCCGGAGTTTGTCCGCCGTAACCGGCGCGCCGCCGCCGTGCCGCCGCCGGAACCGATGCGCCGTTACTCACGCCTCAACCGGCAACTCCACCGTTCCTTTATCCAGGAATCCATTCCCCGCATCCTCCATTACGAGGACCGCAACTCCATGGCCTTCTCCATCGAGCAGCGGATGCCGTTTCTCGACTACCGCCTGGTGGAGTTTCTCTTTTCCCTCTCCAACCGGCAGAAGATGGGCAACGGCACCAGCAAGCTGATCCTGCGCCGTGCCCTGCGCGGTGTCATGCCACAGGCCATCGTCAACCGCCACTCCAAGCTGGGGTTCACCGTGCCCCAGGCCCGCTGGCTGGGAGAGATGCGCGACCAGGTGGAGGAACTCTTCTCCTCGGCCGCCTTCGACAGCAGGCCCTACTGGAACGGTGACCGGATCCGGAAGCTGTACCGGGCCATGGGCACCAGGGGCGGGGGAACCGATATCTTTCTCTGGCGGGTCATGGCCTGCGAGATATGGCACAGGGTCTTTTTCTGATCCCGGCCGCCGACCCGTCCTCCCGGACACGCAAGACACCATGATGCGACGCCGAAACCCGAAATTTCTCTTTCTTGTCATCCTCACCCTTCCGGTCCTCGCCGCAGACGCCTGGATCTGGGGCTATGCCATCAATGTGCGCAAGGACCCGGCCTACCGTTACCGGCCCGCCGGCATCGCCGAACTCTACATCCCCAGGGAAAAAATGCGGATCAGCGGTTTCCGCATCCTGGCACGGGACCGGCTGGAGATCCGCCTCGCCCCCGCCGCTCCTGCCCATGGCCGCTGGTCGGTCCGGGCGGACGGGCAGGCGGTCCCGGCCACCGGGTCCCGGTATCCGCGGATCACGCTCCGCACCGGGGTGCACAGCTACACTCTCCGGAACACGGCTGGACCGGATCACACCTTCACCGTCCGGATCGACTATTTTTCACGGGAACTGTACGCCAGGAACAATCAGACCATCGGCGACACCTACCGGCTGATCTCGGCCAGCCTGCCGGTGGGTCGCTACAGGAGCCACCCGTTGGCCGCCTTTGCCGGCCGCGATATCTCCGCGCGGGAACGGCGGGAAGCGGAAAAGATCCTGGCCCGGGAAATCGGCATCCGGGCCGGGGACTCCGACCGGGAACGGGTAGAAAAGATCGGCCGTTTCCTGCTCACGGCCCTGGACAGCCGGCGCGGCATTCCGGCCCCGGACCTGGATCCCTCACCCCTGGGCAGCTACCGGTGCGCCATGGCCGGAACCTCGGCCATCTGGTGCGACCAGTTCGCCCGCATCTATTACCTGTTCGCCAATGCCGCCGGCGTCCCGACCCGGCGGGTCTCGGTGACGGGCCGCCTGGACGGTGTGGTGCTCGGCGCGCACGGTTTTACCGAGAGCCTGATCGACGGGAAATGGGCCTATGTTGATCTCTTCACCAGGATCCTGGAAGTGGAAAACGGGACAGGTACGCTTCTCAACGCGGCAGACCTGCTCATGCTGCGGCGGGTCGGGTCGACCGGCGGTATCACGGCCGTGGTCTTCCGGGACGGACGGTTGCAGCGGCTCCCTTTCAGCACGGTGGCCCCGGAGATCAGCCACTACCTGGCCCCCGACGCCATCCTGGTCTACCACAGACCGCTCCTGCCCCTGCCCGGATCGTGGAACAGGATCCATAAGGCGGCACGGATCATGCTCAATCCCGACCTTGCCTTTTCCCTGGCCACGCCCTCCGGCTCCAGGTACCTGCTGACCGTGCTCCTGTCCTGGTCCGGCCTGTTGCTGCTCCTGTTCTGGCTGCTGTTCTTCACGGGAAGGGTGCTTCGGCGCAGGAGACAGGAAAAAAAGCAGTGACTCAGACCGGTCCGGGCAGAAAGTCGCCCAGCCGGCCGGAGCCCACGGGCCAGGCCAGGATGGTGTCCATGGCGGTGCGAAACCGCTGCTGCTCCTCCGGCGGCACCAGGAAACCGGGCAGCGGCCTGTTGGCCACCAGGAACTGTTCGTGTTCCCCGGGCCGGGCAAACATGTCGAGCAGGTTCCCGGTCCGGCCGCTCCTGTCCAGGTGCTCGATGACCTGGCACAGGGCCAGGTTGAGGGTGAAGAGGAAGGGATCCATGGCCGCCTCGCCCCCCTCGCTGCAGACCATGGTGGACGACATGGAACGGCAGGCAAAGGGGCGGTGGGAATAGATGCGGCACAGCCCGTTGTCGTCCAGCAGGGGACAGGTTCCGGGCCCGTGCGATGACGGATCAGGGGGCGGTTCCCGGCCGGCCAGGCAGCAGGCGGCCACCTCGTTGGTGGTGCAGGAAGGGGTGTAATGGGGACGGGCCGCGGCCCGGTGCACCTTTTCCGCCAGGGCGGGATCCCGCCAGGCCGCTGACCGGCGCAGATATTCCGCCTCCAGGGTGGTGAGCACGACATTGACACTGCAGCAGGTGGCGCAGCCGGCCCGGCAGGCGAACCGGCGGTCGGCCATCACCCGGGCATATCCGTCGTAGAGCGCGGCCAGCGCCGATATCCTGTCGTCGATCATGGGCTTGTCCTCGGCTTCCTTCCCGGCCGCAGCCGGGAACCGTAACCGGCTACACCGGGACCGGTGATCCGGCTCCTGCCGCCGGGACCGGGCTCCACCCGGATGCGGGTGGGAATCCGTTCCCGCAGGGCCGGGACATGGGAGATGATGCCGATCAGCTTGCCCTCCCGGCGCAGGCCGGCCAGGGTCTGCAGGGCCATGTCCAGGGCGTCCTCGTCCAGGGTGCCGAACCCCTCGTCCAGGAAAAGCGAGTCCACCCGCACGTTGCGGCTGGCCATGGCGGACAACCCCAGGGAGAGGGCCAGGCTGACCAGGAAACTCTCGCCGCCGGAGAGGTTGGCCGTGGAACGGATCTCACCGGCCTGGTAGTTGTCGATCACGGCCAGGTCCAGGGACTGACCGGCGCGGACCAGGAGGTAGCGGTCCTGCATCTTTTGCAGCTCGCGGTTGGCATGATGGATCACCAGGTCCAGGGTCAGCCCCTGGGCGAATACCCTGAATTTCCTGCCATCGGCCGAGCCGATGAGCTCGTGCAGCCGCTCCCAGCGCGCCGTCTCCCGCTCCTGGGCGCGCAACGCCCTGATCAGTTCCTGCCGTCTCTGTTCCACGGCATGCTCTCGCTCCAGCTCGGCCCTGAGGGCGCCAATCCGCTCCTGCAGCTCCCGCCGTCGCCCCTGGAGCGACTCCTGCCGCTGCAACAGCTCCGGCGGCGGTGTGGCGCTCAGCGCTTTTTCCTCCTCTGCGGCCAGGGTCGCGGCCAGCTCCCCGGCCCGGGCCCGCAACCCGGCCTCCTCCTGCTGCAGGGACGTCTCCAGTTCCCGCAGGGCCTGCATCTCCGCGGGCTGCAACCGGGCATCGGTGAACTCGGCCTCGTCCCGGAACCCGGCGCTCGCCAGGGCCTGGCGCAGCCGTTCCTCCCGGTCGCGCAGCCGGCCGGCCCGGACCCCGATATCCTGCCGCAGCCGGCGCAGCCGTTCCCGCAGGGCATGGAGATCGCGATCCGCCCCGGCAAGACCGCTGCGCAGCTCCTCGAGCCGCGCCGTTGCCTTCTCCTCCGTGGCGGCCAGCCTCTCCTGCTCCCGGTCCGGATCCCTGCTCCCGAAAAGCTCCTGCCGCTCTTCCTGCAGCTGTTTCAGTTCCTCTTCCCGGGCCGCAATCTCCTGCTGCAGCGTTTCATTCTCCGCCCTGAGCTGGCGCAACCGTTTCTTGCCCGCCTCCTGTCCCGCCCTGAGTCCGGCCAGGTCCCGCTGCAGCAGATCCTGTTCCTGCCGGGCCTTCTTCCAGTCCCGGAGCCGCTGCTCCAGCTCCCGGAGCAGGGGCCCCGGGTCTGCAGGCAGCGGCCCGGCCATGCCCAGGGGCTGCAGGCAGCGGCCGAGTTCCTGCCGGGCCTCTTCCAGGTTTTCCGCGACCCCGGCCAGCTCCTGCCGCACCCTGTTGAGGTTGTCGGCCGCGGCCTGCCTGCGATAGCGGGCCTCCTGCAGCCCCTGGCCGGCCCGGCTCCTGTCCTCACGGGCCTGTTCAAGCGCCCGGCCCGCATCCTCGATCTCCTGCTGCAGCGCCCCGGCCCGGGCCAGGATATGCCTGCCTTCCTGCCGCTGCCGCCCTGCCTCCTCCATGACCCGCTCCAGGGTCTCCCTGTCCGGCTCCACCTCCAGCTCCGCTGCCAGGCGGGCCAACCGCTGCCGCTCCCGGGCAAGGGCCTCCCGGAACTCGTCGCAACGTTCACCCACCCGGACCAGATCCTGTTCCAGGGTCGCCTGCCGCACCGCGTCCCTGCCCACGGCCGCGGCCAGCTCGTCAAAGGCCGCCTCTTCCCGCGCCAGGGCATCCGGTTCGGCCACCTGCGGTGTCTCCTCGGCCCAGGGGTGACTGGTGGAGCCGCACAGGGGACAGGGCCGGCCCGGGACCAGGCGACCCCGCTCCTCCTCCAGGTCCCGGATCCTGCGGCGCAGTTCCTCCTGTTCCCGCAGGCCGTTGACCAGTTTCCTGCGCAGGGCAAGCTCCTCCTCGTGCCGCGCCCTGGCGCTGCGGCAGGCATCCAGCGCCGCCTGCAACCGGTTGCTGTTGCGGGTCTCCGTGTCCAGGGCCGCGGTCAGCTCCCCAATGCGGGCCAAGGCCCGGCCGGCCTCTTCCAGGTCGTGAACCCGCCGCGCCAGGGCCTCGCCCTGCTCCTGCCAGGCTGCCAGCGACCGTCCCTGCAGCAACCTGTTCCGGCGCTCCTCGAGACCGGCCCGGCGCTGCTCCAGCACGGGGACCGCCTGTTCCGACTCCCGGTAGACCTGCTCCTGCCGGGCCAGCTCCTGCTCTGCGCGGGCCAGCCCCTCTGCCGCCGCCGCTTCCTGCTGCTCCAGGCCGGTACGGGTCCGGGCAAGCTCCTCCAGGCGGGCGCACCGGCCCCTGATCCCGGCAAGCTGTTCCACCAGCAGACCGTCGCGGCTGTGCTCCTCGCAATAGACTACCAGCTCCGCCAGCCGGTCGAGGCACACGGTGATCCGCTCTGTCCCGGCGGCAAGGTCCGCCTCCTGGCGGCCACACTCCTCTTCCCGCCCGGCAAGGGTGGCGCGCCGCCGGACCAGTTCCCTGCCTGCCGCGGCAAGCCGCACATCCAGGTCACGGACCCGGCGGATGACCTCCTCCCCGCGCTGCCGCTGCCGCCGACACTCCTGCAGGGCCTGTTCAGCCGCCCCGAAGCTGGCGGCAAGCTCCTGCCGC